>JBDNIL010000031.1:0-11357 GCA_041688355.1 Verrucomicrobiales bacterium
GGCTGGGAGCGCGAGCCCACCGACGTGGAGCTCGAGGTCATCGCCCAGACCTGGAGCGAGCATTGCAAACACCGCATCTTCGGAGCGACGATCACCCACGAGATCGATGGCGTGACCGAGACGATCGACTCGCTTTTCAAGACCTACATCCGTGACGTCTCGCAGCGTATCTTTGACAAAAAGCCCGGCTTTGTCCTTTCCGCCTTCCACGACAACGCGGGCTTCATCACTCTCGATGAAAATCTCGCGATCTGTCTGAAGGCCGAGACTCACAACCATCCGAGCGCGATCGAGCCCTATGCCGGAGCCAACACCGGTCTCGGCGGCGTTATCCGCGACATCCTCGGCGCGGGCAAGGGGGCCAAGCCGATCGGCTCGCTCGATGTCTTTTGCTTCGGCGCGCCCGACACCTCGATGGACCTCATCAAGGCCGAGGACGTCATCCATCCGCTCGGGGTGATGCGCGGCGTCGTGCGCGGCGTGCGTGACTACGGCAACCGCATGGGCATCCCCACGATCAGCGGCGCGATCCAGTTCGACGATTCCTACATTTATAATCCGCTCGTCTTCTGCGGCACGGCCGGGGTCATCCCGATCAAGGACATCGACAAGAAGGTCGAGCCGGGCATGAAGGTCATTTCCGTCGGTGGCCGCACCGGACGCGATGGTCTCCATGGAGCGACCTTTTCCTCGGCCGCGCTCGATACCGAAAGCCACGAATCCGACCAGCAGGCCGTCCAGATCGGGAATCCGATCGAGGAGAAAAAAGCGGCCGACTTTGTCATCGCGGCTCGCGACAAGGGGCTCATCGGATTCATCACCGACTGCGGTGCGGGAGGTTACTCCAGCGCTGCGGGTGAGATGCTGGAGACTTGCGGCGGGGTCATCGATCTCGATCAAGTGAAGCTGAAAGAGCCCGGTCTCGTGAGCTGGGAAGTCTTCATCAGCGAGAGCCAAGAGCGCATGGTCCTCGCGGTGAATGAATCCGCCCTGCCCGAGCTGCGCAAGCTCGCCGACCTCTACGAGACCGAACTGACCGAACTCGGCTCTGCCGACGGATCGGGCATTCTCAAGGTGACGCATCACGGCAAGACCGTCTGTCAGCTCGATTGTTCGAAGCTCCACGATGCGCCCGTTCGCAAACTCAAGGCCCGCTGGGAAAAGAAGACCGGCCCGGTCGATGCTCCGATTCTCACGAAACCGGGCGAGGCGCTCAAAGATCTCTTCACCGATTTCGCGATCGTCTCGCGCGAGCCCATCATCCGCGAATACGATCACGAGGTCCAGGGCAACACCGTCCTGAAGCCCCTCGCCGGAGCCAGCGGCGACGCCCCGCAGGATGCCTCCGTCCTCCGCATCAGCGGGAGCAAACGTCTCATGTCCATGAGCGTCGCGATCCTGCCCGAGTGGGGCAAGACCGATCCCTATGCGATGGGTGCCGCCTGCGTCGATGAGTGCGTGCGCCAGCTCGTCGCCTCGGGGGCAGATCCTGATCGCCTCGCCATCCTCGACAATTTCTGCGTGGGCAATCCCGAAGCGGAAGAGGAACTCGGCGCTCTCGTCGAGACGGTAAAGGGCATCGCCGCCGCCGCCGAGGCCTACAGCGCGCCTTTCGTCTCGGGCAAAGATTCCTTTTACAATTACTTCGAGACTGCGGACGGCCCCGTCTCCATCCCCGTGACCGTTCTCATCAGCGGCATGGGCATCATCGAAGAGGCGGCCCACGTCACCGGCGCCTCGCTGCGTCGCTCAGACAGTCTCCTCGCGATCATTGGCCACACCCAGTCGGCCCTCGGCGGATCGGTCTTCGCCCGTCGTCACAAACTCATCAATGCCGAAGTCCCCGCGACCTCGCTCGACGAGGCATTTAAATGCTACCGCCAGTATTACGAGGCGGTGAAGGCGGGGCTCATCCTCTCCGCTCACGATGTCAGCGAGGGCGGGCTCGCCGTCACTCTCGCCGAAGCCGCTTTCTCCGGAAAAGCAGGCCTCGAGATCGATCTCTGTTCGCTCCCGATGGACGACGACGCCTCCAAGGCGGCGATGCTCTTCGGTGAGTCGCCCTCGCGTCTCATCATCGAAGTCGCGCCGGAGAATCTCGAACACGTCGCGAAACTCTTTGAAGGGCTTCCCTTCGCCGCCCTCGGACGGGCCACCTCCAGCCACGCGAATCTCGTTGTGGAGTGGGGCAAAGAAATCCTCATCAACGAGTCTCTCACCGATCTCAAATCGCTATGGAAGAACGGCCTTGCGCAGTACTACTGAAATTTCCCGGCACCAACTGTGACGCGGAAACCGCCCGCGCGCTGGAGGAGGTCGGCTTTGTCACGGAGACGCTTCCTGTCTCCGCGCTGAAGCCCGAGAAGCTCGTGGGGGTCAGTCTTGTCGTCTTGTCAGGCGGATTCAGCTACGGCGACTACGTCATGTCGGGCCGTATCGCGAGCCTCGTGACCGAGCAGAAGATCGGGAAGACGCTCGTCGATTTCCGTGACAACGGCGGCTATATCCTCGGGATCTGCAACGGCTTCCAGATCCTCACCCAGCTCGACCTGCTGCCCTCGGGCAGTCTCGTCGAGAACGCGAGCGGTCGCTTCCAGTGCCAGTGGGTCACGCTGAAGAATCTCGCGCCGACGAGCCCCTTCCTCACCCATCTCCCCGCCGAATTCGAGTTTCCCATCGCCCACGCCGAGGGCCGTCTCGTCACCAAAGAAGCCGCCGAAGCCGCAGGCTATCTCTCGGGCGGAGCGGCCGCGCTCACCTACCGCGACGAGATCAACGGCAGCTTCGAGCGCATCGCCGGCCTCCAGGACGAGAGCGGTCGGGTCTTCGGGCTGATGCCTCATCCGGAGCGATTTCTTCACCGTCAGGATCACTACGATCCAGACTGGAAAGGCACCGGCGAAGACGAGTCCCGGGGCAGCGGTTATTATTTCTTCAAGTCGCTCTATCAGGCGATCAAAAGCGGAGAGGCGGGTGAGCCATGATGTCTTTATTTGCGAAAATTCGCGGCCATTCGCGAAAATTCGCGTTCCCAAATTCTTTCATCGCGAATGAGCGCAAGTCACCGCGAAGAGACGCGAATACTGACGGACCAATGATACCTTTGAGATCTACACTATTTTTCCAATGAGCAGCGAATATACCTACAAGGCCGCAGGCGTGGACATCAAAGAGGCGGCCGCACTCGTCGGCGACATCGGTGAGCTGCGTCGCAGCACCGAGGGCAAACGCTCGCTCATGGGGGCCTTCGGGCTTTTCGCCGCGAGTTACGACCTCAGCGCCTACAAAGAGCCCGTCATCATGACGGGCTGCGATGGCGTCGGCACGAAGTTGGAGCTTTTGTTAGAGCACGACCAGCTCGAGATCGCGGGCAAGGACCTCGTTGCGATGAATGTGAACGACATTCTCACGACCGGCGGTGACCCGCTCATGTTCCTCGACTACATCGGGATCGGGCGCATCGACAAAGAGAAGATCAAACGCCTCATTGCCGGCATGGCTGAGCACCTCGCGAGCTGTGACTGCATCCTCGCCGGCGGCGAAACGGCGGAGATGCCCGGCATCGTGCCCGACGGGATCATCGAGCTGAGCGGCTTCTGTGTCGGCGCGGCCGAGAAATCCGCGATGATAGACCCGACCCGCATCGAGGTCGGCGACAAGCTCATCGGTTATCCATCCGACGGTCTCCACGCGAACGGCTGGAGCCTCGTCCGCAAGATTCTCAAGGCCAATCCCGGTCTCGTCGATGACGACGAGTGGACCCAGTTCCTCGCCCCGACGCGCCTTTATCACGATGTCCTCGCCGGGCTGCGTGAGCATTCCATCGACATCAAGGCGATGGCCCACATCACCGGTGGCGGACTGCCCGAGAACCTCGAGCGACTCCTCGCCGAAAAGGGTGCGTCCATTACGATCCCGCGCTGGAAGCTCGGGGCGATCCCCAAAGTCCTCGCCTTTGTCGATGACGCCGAGGCGGTCAACACCTTCAACATGGGCTGGGGATGGGTCGCCATCGTCCCCGCCGCTCAGGCCGATGCGGCAGCCGCCTTTCATCCCGGAGCCCTCGTCATCGGTGAGATCGATGCGTCCGGAACGGTCCGAGTTGAGATTGCCAATTGATTTTAAATGAGTGATTCCCTCCATCACGAGTGCGGCATAGCCTTCGTGAGGCTCAAGAAAGATCTGGCCTACTACCACGATCGCTACGGCACGTGTTTGTGGGGTTTCCAGCGTCTCTATCTGCTCATGGAAAAGCAGCACAACCGCGGCCAGGATGGCGTCGGGGTGGGCTGCTGCAAGCTCGATATGCCGCTGGGGCAGCCCTACCTCTTCCGCGAGCGCAGCGCCGAGCGCGACTCTCTCATTCGCGTGATGGAGGACCAGCTCCGCAGTCTACGGAAGCTCGAGCGTCGTGGGCGGCTCGATCCGAATGATCCGGTCTCTTTCAAAAAGAACTTTGATTTCGGTGGTGAAGTCCTCATCGGACATCTCCGCTATGGCACCTCGGGCCAGTTCGGCAGCGGCGGCTGTCACCCCTATGTCCGTCGCACGAACTACCCGACGAAGACCCTCATGGTCGCGGGGAACTTCAACATGACGAACGCCCGCGATCTCAATCACCACCTCATCGATCGCGGTCAGCACCCTGTCTTCGACACCGACACCCAGACCGTGCTCGAAGAGATCGGCTACCATCTCGACGAAGTTCACGATGCGATCTACCGGCGCGAGCGCGACGCGGGGACCGACGGGCGCCTCATCCCCGGGATCATTTCCGAGCAGATCGACCTCGCCCGCATCATCGAAAAATGCGCGAAGATCTGGGACGGCGGTTACACCATCGCGGGCGTCGTCGGGAACGGAGACGGTTTTGTCCTGCGTGATCCAAACGGGATCCGGCCCTGCTTCTATTACGAGGACGACGACGTCATCGCCTTCGCGAGCGAGCGGGTTCCGCTGATGACGGTCTTCAATGCCGACATCGATCAGGTCAAAGAGCTGCCGCACGGCAACGTCGCGGTGATGAAACACTCGGGCGGGCTCGAGATCAAGCCCTACACGGCACCCCGCGAGCGCACTCCCTGCTCTTTTGAGCGCATCTATTTTTCACGGGGCAACGACCCCGACATCTACCGCGAGCGGATGCGGCTCGGGGCGAATCTCGTCCCGCAAATCGTGAGCCGGATCGAGAAAGACTTCGACAAGACCGTCTTCAGCTTCGTCCCGAACACTGCCGAGATCGCCTACTACGGGCTCATGCACGGGCTCCGCATGCTGCGTCGTGATCAGGTGAAGGACCAGATCCTCGCCGCAGCCGAGGCCGGGGAGCTCAACGAGTCCACGATCGACAAGCTCATCCTCCAGAGCTGGCCACGTGGGGAGAAGATCGCGCACAAGGACATCAAGCTGCGCACTTTCATCGCCCAGGAAAAAGGCCGCGACCAGATGGTCTCGCACATCTACGATGTGACCTATGGCCAGATCGCGCCCGACGAGACCCTCGTCGTGATCGATGACTCCATCGTCCGCGGGACGACTTTGAAGGATTCCATCATCAAGATCCTTTCCCGCCTCAATCCCCGGAAGATCATCATCGCATCGACTGCTCCCCAGATCCGCTATCCGGACTGCTACGGCATCGATATGTCAGAGCTGGGCAAGTTCATCGCGTTCAAGGCCGCCGTGAACCTGCTGGAGCGGGCCGGGAGGCACAACCGCCTCACCGATGTCTATTACCAGTGCCGCGAAGAGCTGAAGAAGCCCGTCGCGGAGATGGGCAATCCGGTCAAGGCGATCTACGAGACTTTCACCGATGAAGAAATCTCCGCCGAGGTGAGCCGTATGGTCACGCCGGAGAATATTCCCTGGAAAGGGGAGGTCGAGGTCATCTTCCAGACTGTCGAGGGTCTCAGGGAAGCGATTCCCGATCACAGCGGAGCCTGGTATTTCACGGGCAACTACCCGACTCCCGGTGGCTACAAAGTTGTGAATCAGGCCTTCGTTGGCTACATGGATAAAACCGGTGAGCGGCCCTACGACATCCTTCTCTGAGTCGCCTTCGAGCCGGGCACCGGGACCGCGGGCGTCCCGCCCGCTTCTCCAGTTCGGCTCATTGTTTGCCAGGAGCGGGCGGGACGCCCGCGGTCCGGCTCACTTGTGATCAGCGACGGCGGCGACGGTCGTCGTCGTCTTCGCGAGGTTGGTTGATGACGGCGCGGGGAGCGTTGTAGCCAGACTGTGGTCTGCTCTGGGGCTGGGGCTGGGGACGGGACGCGACGGGACGGTTCTGGGGCTGATTCTGCGGACGCTGTTGTGGGCGATTGTTGCCGTAGTGATTGGTAGGACGTTGTTCGACCGGGCGATTGTAGCCGGGACGGTATCCGGTGTTACCGTAGTAGGGACGGTTCCGGTAGTAGTTGCCACCGTCGTAATAGCGATTCGTACGGTAATAATTGGTGGAGTAATAGCCGCCACCTCCGCCGTAAGCGGGGCCGTATCCGCTGCCGTATCCACGGCCGTATCCGGGACCATAATACGGGTCCGATGCGCACGAGCTGGGGAGAGCAGACGCGACGAGGAGGCACGCGGCACTGACAGAGGAAAGGAGGATGGATTTCACAAATGTAGTTCAAACAGAAAATCCCAAAAACTCAATCATGGAATCGCTTCATTCGCTGCCTAAATGAGGGTCTTTCAGGGCAGCTTCGACGCGCTTCGCATTGACCTTTTTCAGAAGCTCCGCCGTGGCCCTCGCGTCGCAGAGAGCGCGGTGGTGCGACTCGAGCGGGATATCGAGCGATCGGCAGAGAGCGCCCAGACCGTAGGAGGGCAGGCCAGGGAAGTAGCGGCGCATCGCCACGACCGTGCAGAGGGTGGGGCAGCGAAAGTCCTGCCCGATCCGGGCGAATTCGGAGCGTAGAAATCCGTAGTCAAACTTCACGCGGTGGGCGACGAAGACCGCTTCCCCGACAAAGGCGCGGAAGGTATCGGCGATCGCTTCGAAGAGCGGGGCATCGGCGACCATTGCGTCGGTGATTCCGGTGAGCCCGACGATGAACTTCGGGATGGATCTCCCCGGATGAATGAGGCTGCTCCATTCGCCTACGACCTCGCCGTCGCGCACTCTGACGGCACCGATCTCGGTGATGCGATTCCAGTCGGGGTTGCCGCCCGTCGTCTCGATGTCGACGACGACGTAGTCCTGCGCTGGATCGACGGTCCAGGCCACCTGTGCCACTTCCACGGCAAAGCCCGCCTTTTTCAGGCGCTCGATCTGGACGAGCTGATGGCGCCGAATCTGATCGCCCTCGGCCTTGACTTCGACGAAGCGGACCTGCTCATTCTCGAAGACGACGAGATCGGGGAAGCCGCTGCGGTTGGCGCGGAACTGCTGCCCGATCGCTTCGAGGATCATCGCGAGCCCGCCGCGCGGAGCGCGGGTGACGAGTTCACAGACGAGGGTGAAGAGAGGCGCATCCCAGGAGACGAGCTGGTTGGTCGTGCCGGCGTTTTTCTCCCACGTGTCACGAAGGAGGGCGAGGGCAGCCTCGGGTTCGTCGAGTATCGCGAGCCGTTCCCCGAAGACCTCGCGGTGCCGCCGGTAGAAAGCGCCCGAGTTGAGATCCTGCGGACGGGTCTCGAAAGGATTGTGCAGCGCGGCGGCCTCGCGATCATAGAGCAGATCCCAGAAAAGCAGCCCGAAGAGCTGGATCCAGATACTGTTTTCGACATGCGCGGCGATGAGACCGCTTTTTAGAAAATGGCGAACTACGGCCGCTTCGGTACTGTCGCGTCCGGACTCGTCGAGCTGCAGGACCGGGGCATCGCGGAGGAGGCGGGTGAGCAGGCCCACTTTCGTGCGGTGAAATTTCCGCTCATAGAAATCTTCCGCAAAAAGCAGTTCCTCGTCGCACGAGGGATTGTCGATCAGTCGCAGCAACAGCGCCTCGGCCCCGTCGCGGTCTTCGTTCTGGATCAGCAGCCGCACCGCTCGCTCCGTCGCTGGAAAGTGGTCGGATCGCAGATAGACATCGAGCGCGTCGGAGGCCCGGCCGAGTCGCTCGAGTTCGCGTCCGAGCCGGTGGATGGCGCGGTGGCGCATCGTCTCGACTTCGCTGTCGTCGGTCACGGGCCAGGTCGCGACCTCGCAAGTGAGATGCTCGATCAGCATGGGTGAGGGCGTGTCGATACGCTCGAGCACTCTCGCATAGTGAAAGGCGGCCCGCGCGATCGGACCGGTCTCGAAGCGAGCCTCGAACTCGTCTTTAAATCCGGCCGTTTTCACGATGCCGAGATCGCGCAGGGCAAAAGTCGTCATGCCCTCGTGGCGCTTTCCAAAGTAGAGGAAAAGGAGGTAGTCGATCTCGTCCTCCCGGTCCTGCACGAGGTAGCGCTCGCATTGCGGCGGCGGGAAACATTCCTCAAAGGGCAGGCGGGTCGTGATGAACCCGAGGAGATCCGCCTTTTTTGCCGAAGAGAGTCGGGGGTAATCTTCCGGCGCCGTCGCGACCCATGATCGGACGAGAGCGACGAGATCGGGTCGCGTCTGCAGCGCGAGGAGATCGGCGAAGTCGTGTGCCTGCGGATGGCGAATGAATCCACGTGTCATTAATTCGGCCACCGCGTCGGAGAGCGAGGCGATCTCCTCGTAGGCAAGATGTTCGCGGTAAAAGGCCCGACCTTTCCTGTTCGCGAAGCGCACGTAGAGGCTGCGCGCGTCGAGACTGAGCGCCCGGAAGGTCTCGAGAAATGCCTGCTCCTGCGGCCCGATCGCGTGTCCGTAGCGGGCCGCGACGAAGTCCAGCATCTCGTCGAAATGATCGAGGTAGTAGCGGGACGGTAGGATGGCGGGGGACGACGGCGACACGATCTCTCAGTGTGGCATGTTCACGGGAACATTTCCAGTGTGGGATGAGGGAAAAGTGTGGCGGGTTTTTGGGGAAACATTGCGCCGTGCTAACCCACGGCTCTCTGTGTCCACTGTTGAGAAGAGTCGCGATTAATATCTCGGCAGTCTCAAGATTGTGGAGCAAAGGGGTTGATGATCTCAAGTCCCGGGATGTGTTTGAAGTCGTTCACATTTCGTGTAACCAGCGGCACGCCGTATTCCCGGGCAGTGGCGGCAATGATAGCGTCGCCGAGTTTCATCTGCTTTTGCTGCCTCAGGCGCACGGCAGCCTCGATCACATCGTCATCCAGCGAGTAGCTCGGCACCTCCATGAGGAACTCGCGGATCGCCTCGTCTTCTTCGGCACTGATTCCGGCGTAGCCCAGGGCCTCCACCCTCGTCACGCTTGCGAAGGCGGCTTGAGGGTGCCTCGTCCAGACGGACAACCACGTCCCCGTCGGCTTGCAGGCTTCGATGACGATGTTGGTGTCGAGCAGCATCTATTCACTCACGCCCGGGTTGGATAACGTCTTCCCGAACTGTGCGCTGCCACTCCACAGGATTGGCGATTTCGCGATAGGGGTCGAGGGTCCGGACTTTTTCCAGAGCCGCCATGCGCCGGGCGATCATTTCGGGCGAAGCGGTGGGGACTTGCCGTTTCGGTTCGACTTCCGCAGCATCCGCCAGAGTCAGCAAGACATGGGCACGACCGGGCTTAAGCCATTCGGGTAGAGGCGAAAGCAAGCGCATGCTCCCGTCCTCGGCGATCTCGATGTCGGTCTCCAGCGTGTTCATTGCCGTAAGAATAGCCGTTTTCCCCATTTTCGTAAAGGTCTCACTCTACCGGTCCGAGCACCCTCGTGATGACCTTTCCAACGATTTCATCCTTTGGAGCCTCGAGTACCCCGGTGACGGAGCACTCGTCTCAAACGGTGGCCCCGGTTTATTTCCTTCACCCCACCGCCGAAGCCTCCCCGAGCGCCTCGTCCACCTTGCGACTGGTCGCGCCGGGAGTGCCCGACTTTTTCGAAATGATGCGGTAGGCGACGGGGATGACGAGGAGGGTGAAAATCGTCGAGGTGGCCACTCCGAATAGGATCACGATGCCGACGACAAAGCGGGTCTCGGCCCCGGCACCACTCGTGAAGACGAGAGGGAGAGAGCCCATCACGGTGGTGAGTCCGGTCATCGCGATGGGGCGGAAACGCAGGACCGAAGCCTCGATCACCGCCTCTTCGAAGGGCAGTCCCTCGGCGCGGAGCTGGTTGATGAACTCGACGATGAGGATACCGTTTTTTGCGGCGAGTCCGACGAGCATGATCATGCCGATCTGGCTGTAGATGCTCTGGGCCTGGCCGGTGAGGTAGAGCCCGAGGAGGGCTCCGGCGACCGCGACGGGGACGGCGAGCATGATCGTGAAGGGATGAACAAAACTCTCGAACTGGGCCGCGAGGACGAGGTAGACGACGACGAGGGCGAGGGCAAAAACGAACAGCACCGAGCCGGTCGAGTCCCGTAGATTGAGCGACTCGCCCTTGTAGCCGACGATGGCGGATTCGGGCAGTTTTTCCTTCACGACACGGTCGAGATAGTCGAGGGCTTCGCTCAGCGGATACCCTTCGGCGAGGTTCGCCTCGATCGTGACGGAGCGGACGCGGTTGTAGCGGTTCAGCGTGCCCGAGTCGGCGAACTCGCGCAGACTGACGAGGTTTGAGAGGGGGATGAGCTGACCGCTCTCTTCGGAGCGGACAAAGAGATTCTGGAGATCGCCGGGGGAGCGTTTGTCATCCCATTCGCCCTCGACGATGACGTCGTATTCCTCGCCCTTGTCGGTGAAGGTGGTAACGCGACGCGAGCCGAGGAGAGTCTCGAGAGTGGTCCCTATCGTCTCGATGGAAACCCCGAGATCGGCGGCGCGGGTGCGGTCGATATTGACTCCGAGCTGCGGTTTTGTCTCCTTGTAGTCGTAATCGACGCCGGTGAGACCGGGGTTTTTCGCCGCCTCTTCGAGGACGATGTCGCGCCATTTGGCTAGGGTCTCATACTCGGGACCGCCGATGACGAACTGGACCTTTTTCTGCAATCCGCTCGAGAGCCCCTGGCGCATGATCGCAAAATGTTGCATGCCCGTGAGATCGGCGAGCCTGCTCCGGATCTCGGCCATGACGACCCCGGCGGGGCGGCGCACCGACCAGTCGTTGAGGTTTACAATCGTGATGACCTGGTTGTAATCGAGGGCCGCGCCGAAGCCGCGCGGAACCCGCACGAGGAGCCGCTGGGCCTCGCCCGACTCGGTCAGATAGAGGAGCCGCTTCTCGATCTCGATCGCCATGTCGAGCGAGTAGCCGTAGCTCGCTCCCTCGGGCGCTTTGCTGATGATGAAAAAGGTGCCGCGATCCTCCTGCGGGACGAACTCGGAGGGGATCGTCTTGAAGAGCCAGCCGCAGGCGAAAAAGATTCCGATGACGAC
>JBDNIL010000293.1:0-23071 GCA_041688355.1 Verrucomicrobiales bacterium
CCGGTGATGGCCCCAAGATCGCCCGACCATTGCCGCCGGTAGGCGATGAGCTGATCGCGATACCACTCCAGACCGGCGGGTCGCGGGATTTCTTCATCCCACCGGGTCGGGACGATACCGCCGGTAGGGCCGCCATTGCCCTCCCCCTGCATCCAGTAGAGCGCCCCGACCTGAAAAGACAGACCGCGCTTCCCGGCCTCCGCCACGGCTCGGCGCGCGTCGTCGAGACTGGTGCGGTAGTACCCGCCTCCATGACGTCGGGACTCGGGGGTGCGCGGGTCGGTGGAAAGGTCGGCACTCGAGAGCTCCTGAATCTGTCGTCCGCCCTGACCGGCAAAGGCGACGAGAAAATGCGGCGTAGTGTCTTTGTCAGGACTCTTCCGCGTCGAGACCAGGGCCGCCTTGAGATGATCGGCGAGGCCATTGGCGACGGTCTCGCCTAGTCCGCCGTTTGCTTCGGCCCGCAGGGGAACGAGTTCAAAGGACTCGCCCGCGCGCGTTTGCGGGTCCGCCGCTTCCTCCCCCGGCAGCCAGGTGCGGACGCCGCGCCGGAAGCCGAGATTCCCCCATCCCGTGTCGGCCGGCGTGACGAGAGGAAGCGACTCGGACCCGTCGCCGAGCGATTGCCCCATCACCCAGATCCCGACGATGGCCTGTGACTCCTCCGCCTCCAGCGGCGACATGCCGATGAGAAGGACCGGGAGGCAGCGACAGAGAATTTGCCTCATTCGGTGAACTGGAAGGAAAAGACGTCCGCATCTTTCATCGAGAAACGCAACCGCACCGGCTTGCCGGCGAGGGCACTAACGTCGCTGCCGGATTTCCACATCACTTTGCGGTCGATCTCATTGCCGATCTGCATGACGCAGTCCTCGACCGAAAACCCGGGGATGGGCTTGCCCTCGGGATCTTCAAACCCCACTTTTACCCCGCCGGCGGCAGAGGTGGAGAAATTCAGAGAGAGTTCGCGGCCGGCGAAGAGGACCGGCTTGGTGATGGCGTGTCCCCCGTCATAGCCGCAGTGCAGCGAGGCAAAACCGTCGGTGCGCATGGAGTAACGTCGCATGTGGGCGGTGGGCTGGGCGTAGTCCTGATTCACATAGACGGACATCTCATTCGGTCCGGTCGGGACGACGTTGAGCGAAGGGTAGTTGGTGCGGGAGACCCAGTTCTGCGCGCCGATGCCGCCGCGAATGAATCCCTCGAGGAAGGTGCGGTCATAGTAGCCGACATGCTCACCACCCTCGACTGGCCGCGTCGTCATGAAGATGGCGTCAGAGGTGTCTTTGAAATAGCCGGGATTCACCCCGATTGCCTTGGCCTGCTCATCGTTGAGGACCTGACGACCGGGCATGAACCTCGCCGCGATCGCAACGTAGAGATGCGGGGCGCGGAAGTAGGGACTCGTCTGGTTCGTGTAGAGGTGCTCGATGGGGGCCTCTGTTTCCGGATGCCGATAGGCCAGCAGCACGGGCGGCGACCATTTCAGGAAATCGGAGCTCTCGCTCCGCACGATGCGACGGATGCCCTCTTCGAAGACCCGGTAGTAGCAGAGATATTTGCCCTCGGCCGCCGACCAGAAGGGCACGTTCTGCGAATCGAACATGTATTTGTAGGGAACCATCTCTTTTGTAATGACGGGATCGGGGACCATCTTCTCCCAACGGTACCCGTCAGCCGATTTCCATGCGGTGAGGCCTCCGCCTTCCATCGTGCCGCCGAGGGCTTTGAAGCGCTCCCCTTCCGGCACGCCGGGACGCTTGTCGAGGAAGGGGCTGAAATTGTGCGTTGCGGTGTGGGCGCTCATGAGCACGACATTGTTCTCCCGCGTACCCATTACCTCGTAGATCCCGAGGTCGGGCTTGGTCCAGGTGCGGCCGTCGGTCGATTCCGCGCAGCAGGTGACTTCCTCCTCACTGCCGTCACGATTCGCCACGGCCTTGCCTCGGTAGTAGGCACGGAGCCGTCCATCCTCCAGCGTCACGATGGTGGCGTATCCGCTGAAGAGGCCTTCCCAGGGTTTATCGAAGGCAAAGGTGACTCCTTCGTCCCGCGGTGTTTGCAATTGCAGACGGGTGCCGGCGAGCGTTTCGATAAGGAACTGGTCCACGAAAAGCTCGCGACGGCCGCCGATGTCAATCGGATCGGCGGCCAGGGTAAGAGAGGAGACGAGAGCGAGGAGAAGAAGGATTGCGGATTTTTTCATGAGACGGGATTGAGTCGGTGAACGGGAGGGTTGGACAGATTGAAAATGGTGGATTGTTTCATGGCAGTTCGACGGGTGGAAGATCTTCACTCTCCAAAGCGCATCGCATAGAGATCGGCGCCCTTCATCGCGAAGCGCAGCCGCACCACTTTGCCGGCGAGAGCGGCGAGGTCGTCGCGGTCACCCCAGGTCACGACCCGGTCGAGGCGGTTGCCTAGGAGCGGAGTGCTATCCTCCAGCGCAAAGCCGGGGACGGGCTTGCCCGCTTCGTCCTGGATCTCAACTTGAATCGATCCGACGGCGGAAGTGGAGAAGTTCAAGTGGAGACGCCCGCCTTCGAAAACGAGCGACCGGGTCACGAACTCGCCTCCCTCGAACCCGGCGCTGACGCTCGCGATACGGTCGAGCGGCCAGGAATACCGCCGCACGTGGGCGCTTGGTGCGCCGTAGTCGTGCTGAATATAGAAGGACATCTCTTCGGGTCCGGTCTGGACGAGATTGAGCAGAGGGTAGTTGCTGCGCGAGATCCATTCCTCGGGCCGCAGGCCGGGTGGCACGAGAGATTCACGAAAGGTCTGGTCGTAAGTCTCGCCGTCGCGGGAAGTGAGGATGACGGGATCGGTCGTGTCCCGCGCTGCGCGGGCGTATCGCTCGGGAACCCCGAGGGCGACCGTCTCCTCGATACTCAAGGCGCTGCGACCGGGCGCGAAGCGGGCGGCAGTGGCGAGATAGAGGTGCGGAGCGCGGAAGTAGGGCTGGGTCTGGTTGGTGTAGAAATGTTCGGTCTGGGGCGGCTCGTAGCGCATCGGGCTCGTCCCGGACCAGGTGAGGAAGTCGTCGGAGGTAGCGCGGGAGATTCCGCGCAGGCCGTCGATCCGCCACTCGTCAGCGGTGCTGACTCCGGCGGTGAAGGTGCGGAAATAGGCGACGTAGCGCCCTTCGTGCGCGGACCAGAAAGCGATGTTCTGCGAGTCGAAGGCGCCTTCGGTGATGACGGGTTTTTCACTCAACTTGCGCCAGTTGATCCCGTCGGCGGAGGCAAAAGCGAGGAGCCCGCCGCCCGGGTTTTTGTGAATGGCACCGCCGAGAGCCTTGAAGCGCTCGTCCGCCGGGACGCCCGGTCGGGTGTCGAGGAAGGGCGAGAAATTGTGCGCAATCGGTGATTCTGTCAGGATAATATTGTTGTCGCGGCTGCCCTCGTATTCATGCAGCCCGAGGGAAGGTCGCTCCCACTGAATACCATCGGCACTTTCGGCGTAGCAGACGACTTCGGCGACGCCGTCGGATTGGAAGTCGGGCTTTCCCCGGTAGTAGAGACGGTAGCGCTCGCCCTCGTGAATGACAGTGCCGTAGCCGGAGAAGACCCCTTCCCAGGGCCGGTCAAAGCGGAAGACCTCACCCTCGTCGCGGGGCGGGTGCAGCTTCAACTCCGTGCCTTCGAACCGCTCGACGAGGTGCCGATCAAGGAAGAGTTCGAGGCGCGAGCCAAGCACGACAGGATCGGTAGCTCCGGCATGGATCACGGACGACAGCAGCGCGGCCAGGAGAAAAGGGGCGATTTTCATTCAGGGCTCGGGTTGGTTTAGAATAGCGGAAAAGTTTTTGGGCACAAGTCCCTGCAAGACGGAGAGGTCGGCTCCTCTCGCACCGGGTTCGGAGGGGTGGCCGTTGATGATGCTGTTTTTCCAGGTCGCCTCGCCGGTGACCTTGATCTCAAAGCCTTCGATACTGCAGCGAGTCGCCTCCAGCACGGCCCGCATAGCGACATTCCCCCCGCCCGTCCCGACGAGGCGGCGGATCAGGACATTCTCCATCGTCAGTCGGCAGTCACCTTCCGCGCGACCGGTGACGGTGAACGGATTCTGCGCCGAGGAGAGGACAACGGCGTTGGTGAGGGAATAGCGCCCCTCGTCGAGGAAGTAGAGATCGACGCTGACGCAGTCCGCGATGAAGACGTTCACGTAGCTCGTCACGGCGAGGCCCGTGTCGCAGATGCCGGTGCTGTTGCCGATGCTGACAAAACCATCGACGCGGTACTGCGTCTCGCCATGGGCGCTGATCCCGTCGTCGCCGCACTCGATCGCAGTAATGTTTTCAAATACGACATCCTCGCATTTTCCATGGATGTTAAAGCCATCGTTGTAGGGATGAGTGGCGGTTAGGTTTCTGATAACGAGGTGAGCGTTCTCTGCGCCGAACTGCACCCCGGCGCTGCGGATCGGGACGGCGATATGTGCGTCAGTCAGGGTCTGGCCCGGTGCGAGGCGGAGATGGAAGACACCCTCGATGGCCACGCCGTGGTCCTTGGCGGGCGGCGAAGTCTGGACGAAAGTCCACTCGCCGGGAGCAAGTTCGTCGGGGGCCTTGAGAGCAGCGCTTTTCCCCTTGGAGGCCAGGCCCATGCGTTGCATCCGCCCGTCGAAGAGGAAAAACCAGCGGGCGAGCATGCCACCGTTGAAGGTAGGCATCAGCTTCGCGCTAGTAAAGTGCCCCGGTCCCGTCTCCGTCCACTGCGCAGGATCGAGCGGATCCGAGCCCTCCAGAGTCGCGCCGTGTCCGTCGAGCGTGATGGGTTTGCCCGGCTCGCCTTTCTTTCCGTAAAAGCCGGCATAGTCACGGTAGACCTTCGGCTCGAGGTGGATCGTGTCACCGGGCGCGGCGAGCTTGATGGCGTGGGCGATCGTGGGCACGTCGGGATCGATGCCGACACGGAGGTCACGGGCGTGGGCGGTGATTGAAAATACCGCTATCGCCCCGATCCCCCACGATGAATGCACCCTTGCGCCGGATATCCTCCGGATATACATTCGAAGATGATCACCAAGTTGAAAGCGTGGGGAAACAGCCAGGGCGTCCGTCTGCCCAAGTCCCTCCTCGCACGACTCGACCTCGAGACCGGCACGAGTATCGAAGTGGAGTTGTCCCCGAAAGGCGACGCCATCGTCCTGCGCCCGGTCAGGAGCGTCGAGCCGATCCGGGGACGCCACCGCATTGAGGACCTGGCCGCAGCGATGCCCGCCGACTACACCACGGCGGAGACGGCCTGGGGAATCGAAGGCAGGGAGGTCTGGTAATGGCGGCTTATGTTCCAAATCAGGGGGATTTCGTGACTCTGAATTTTGACCCGCAGGCAGGTCATGAGCAGCGAGGTCGGAGACCGGCGCTAGTCGTGAGCAAAACACTTTTCAACAAAGCCACAGGGATGGCGATCTGCTGCCCCATTACCAATACCGACCGGGGCATTCCTTTCCATGTCGCGATCACGGGACGGTCGTCCTTGACGGGCTTTGTGATGTGCGAACAAGTGAAGTCTCTCGATTTTCGAGCAAGAGGTTTGACGAAAATCGGGAAAGCGGCAACAGTGGTTCTGGATGAGGTTCTCGCGATCCTCGATGCTTCACTGTATTGAGATGAGTGGCTCATCGAACTCATGCCGGTGATGTCGCCGCGACCGCGGCGGAGTAAGACGACTTCAACGCCGGGTCGGTCCGGGTGTGGCTGCCGCGAAAGACCAGCAGAAAACCCAGCCGCGGATACTCGGTCGTGTTCGGTGCGGAGTAATGAATCGCATCACAATGATGGATCGTCGCGTCTCCGGGCTCGAGCAGAGCGACAAGAAGATCCCCTTCCCCGGACTCGGGCATCTCGGCAAGTCCGATGCTGTTTCCCCTTACGCCCGAGGGTTTCGTCGGCAGCGGACCGAGCCGGTGCGATCCTTTCACATAAGTCACCGGTCCGTTCGCCTCCGTCACTGCATCGATCGCGATCCAGACAGTGAGCATGTCGGGCGGAGTCTGGCAAAAGTAGGAATTGTCCTGGTGCGGCGGCACTCCCGAGCCGATCCGCGCGGGCTTGTTAAAGGTCTCGACGCCGGCGAGGACAGGCTCCCCTTTGACGAGCGGAGCAATCAGCGCCCTCAGATCCTCGCGCGCGGCGAAATCGCGAAAGAACTCGTCATACAACTCGAGCCGCCAGAGATTCCTCACCGTCACCTCGTCGGCCTCGAGGGTGCGGGCGTCGAGAGGTTTGGACGGCAGATCCTCGCGGAGGTAGCGGTCCAGTTCTCCCCGGATCGCCGCGACCTCATCCGCGGAGAGAAATCCACGCACGAGGGCGACGCCATCCTTTTCGTAGTCCTGCAGGACTTTTGCCGCCTCGATATGCTTCATCACCATTCTCCCTCCGAAGAAAACTTTGCTTTTAGATTCTCGCGAAAGACATCGATGGCAGCTTCCATTTTCGCCAACTTGGTCTCGATATCATCGTCCTCGCCATCGCGCGCCGCCGGGATGACCGTCTCGCATTCATTGCGGTCCATGAAAGTGGCGGCATCGAGGAGACGATCCTGCTCCTCGGGCGCGATGACCAGAAAACCGTGCTTGTCCGCGTGGATGAGATCGCCGGGGCGCACCTTTGTGCCGAAGACCTCGACCTCGCAGCCCCAACGCACCGGGTGGACAAAGGCATGCCCCACACAGAGACGCTGCGCGAGCGCCTTGAATCCCGCATCGGTCATCTCATCGATGTCCCGCACCGCCCCATCTGTGATCGTGCCGACGCAGCCGAGGGCCCGATGCATTGACGCATTGACCTCGCCCCAGTGCGACCCGAGGACGCGCGGTTTGTCGAGATCCTGCACGACGACGATCTTCGGGCCGGGCACACTTGCGATGTAGCGCCGGTATTCCTCGCCCGCGTTAGGGTTGACGGTGCGATGCGACTGATTCGACGGTTCAATCACCAGAGTGACCGCATACCCGACCATGGGCCCCATTTGAGGCATGAAGTCTTTCGTCTCCTCGTGGTTGATCCCGTCGAGGGCTGCGTTTCGTTTCGTCACCTGTTCCCAGCCATTGTAAATCGTCGGCGTATTCCACCGCTTGAGCTGTTGGAGGACGCCGGGAGGGAGGAGGCGAGAGTGGAAATCTGGGGAACTCATGATGGAGACACTTTCTACCTTGCCGACCTCGTCTGACAAGGGCAGCATACTGGTTAGATAACCTGACCAGATGAACGAAGCTCGACCGGAACTGCCGCGCCGCCTCTCCCTCGTCGCCGAAACGGCGCGGGCGCTGCGGCAATCGATCCGTGAAGGTGTCTGGAAAGAACATCTCCCGGGGGAGCGTGAGCTCTGCGCCCGTCTGCAGATCAGCCGCCCGACTCTGCGCGCGGCCCTCGATGAGTTGCAGCGCGAGGGGCTCCTCGAGGTGACGAAGCGTCGTCGCCGACTCATCCGCGCCTCGCCGTCGATCCCGGACCACCATTCGCGTCCCCGTCTCATCGCGGTGATTTCGCCACGCCCGCTCCTCGCGATGCCGCCCTCGGCAGCGGTGATGGTGGATGAATTGCGGACCGATCTCGCCCGGGCCGGATTCGAACTCGAACTCATCGTCAACCCCGCCGCATTTTCCGAACATCCCGACAGCACTCTTGAATCGCTCGTAGCGAGGACTCCGGCGTCCGCGTGGATCGCTTACGGCTCGCGTGAGCCGATGCAGCGATGGTTCCTCAAAAAGCAACTCCCCTGTCTCGTCGCCGGGTCATGCGCTCCCGGTATCGCCCTCCCCTCGATCGACCTCGACTACCGCGCCACCTGCCGCCACGCCGGCGGACTGCTGCGGGCCAAGGGCCATCGAAAAATCGCCCTCTGCCTGCCCGAGGGAGCGACCGGGGGCGAGGCGGACAGCGAAGCCGGTCTGCGCGAGGCGCTGACTAACGGGTCGCCGCCAGGGGCGGAACTCAGCGTCATCCGGCACGATGGCACTGCCGCGCACCTGAGTTCACTCCTAGACCGCGCACTGCGCTCCGACCATCGCCCCACCGCGATCGTGGTGGCGCGAGCCATCCATGTGCTCACTGTCGTGACCCACTTGCAGCGTCGCGGCATCGCCATCCCCGGCGAGATCGCGATCATCTCCCGCGATGACGAACCTTTCCTGCAACACCTCACCCCGACGGTGGCCCGCTACATCATCGCCCCCTCGCGATTCACGACCCAGCTCTCCAGGGCAGCGAGACAACTTGCCGAAACGGGATCCCTCCCGATGCGATCGACCCGCCTGATTCCCAGATTTTCTCCCGGCGAGACGCTTTGAGGCATCTCCTCCACCCGTCACCAATCACCGGAAACCCTGATTTTCCCTACTTGCGGAATGTGAAAAGCTGTCCTAAAGTCGCGACTCCACCGAATAAAAACGATCATTCAGTCATGTCACAGCACGCAAGCCTCAAAAAATCCAGCGACGTCGGCACCAAGCGCAGCGTTCTCAAGCGCTTTGAGCGTGTGAAACTTCTCCAGAAGCGCGGCGAATGGCCCCAGGGTCGCACCCCCCTTCACCTCCCCAAGACAGCTCCGGAGGCCTGATCCTGCGGCCCCCGGCTGAACCCGGGCGCTCTCTGGATCGTCTCCCCTGTTCCTTGCGATGAGCACTCCGGCGGACAAAGGCGTTCGCCTGAATCGCTTCCTCGCCTCCTGCGGCATCGGGTCACGTCGTGCCTGTGATGGGCTAATCACTCAAGGTCGTGTCGAAGTCAACGGTCTCATCATCATCGACCTCGCGACGCGGGTCCTCCCCACCGACCACGTCAAGTTCAACGGCAAACTGCTCCGCGAGCAGTCGCCTCTCACGCTCGTGCTGAACAAGCCGCGCAAGTTCATCTGCACGAAGGACGATCCCGAGGGCCGCGCGACGATCTACGAGCTGCTTCCGACAAAGTTTTCGAAGCTCATCTACGTCGGCCGACTCGATTACGAGAGTTCCGGCCTCATTCTCATGACGAGCTCGGGCGAGTTGACCGAGCGGCTCACCCATCCGCGCTTCCATGTGGAAAAGGAGTATGCCGTTCACCTCGATCGCCCTTTCGATCCCGACCTGACTCACAAGCTCCTCGAGGGCATCCACTTCACCGAAGGTCTCGCAAAGGCGGAAGCGGTTCGCTTTGATTCACGTCGTCGTCTGCGGGTCGTCCTTACCCAGGGCTACAACCGTCAGATCCGTCGCATGTTCTCCAAGCTCGGGTGCAAGGTCGATCGTCTCGAGCGCATCCGCATCGGCACCCTGACGATGCCGGCCCTCTCGACCGGTGAATACCAGATCCTCAATCACCGCGAGATCGAAGCTGCCGCCACGAATCCGAAGTAGCGCGCGACGGCTCAATACACGCGCACCGACCAGCTGTTGACCGGCTGTCGGGATAGCCGCAGGGTCATGAGAGATCGGGCGTCGTTCTCGTGAAAGCCCTGGACCATGCGCCCCTCGTAGGCAAACGTCGCGCTGTTGGTCTCGTAGCGATGCGCCGAGGGGAAAGGCGCCGCCGCATCGCCGTCGGGGTCGGCCACGGTCAGCTCGAGCCGCACCCCGAGGAGGGAGTCGACCGAATCGAGAGCCCAGTCGTGCCGATGGAAATAGGTCCGCGGCACCCGGATCTCGAGCATACGGGCGCCCGAGGCATCGGTCTTCAGCAACGAAGTGATCCCCTTGGGGTCCAGGATCATGTCGTAGCCTCTGCCGAAGCTACCCAGATCGAGCGAGGGAGTGAGCCCGGGGCCATCGCTCCCGCGGGTGTAGATCGTGACGGGCTCGACCGCGCCAAAGGAACGCACCTCGTCGAGGGGGCGACCGTCGAGGTAGAGCCTCGCCTGCAGAGCGGCCTGATCGCCGAGATCGGGGAGGCTGACACCCTCGAGCTTCGCAATGACGTAGAGCGCTTTCTCGTCGGCATCGAATCGCACCGAGACACTCTCCTGCGAGCGGCGTTGCGCGGTCTCCTCGGTCGCGGGGCCATGATTTGCGTAGTCCTGCCACGCCTTCATCTGGACTTCCTCACCGAGCACGAGATCCCGCGAGGCCTCCATCTCCCGCGAGAAACGCACCACCTTGCCCTCGACACCGAGCTGGATCCAGAGATCGTGCTGGAAAAGGAAGACCCCCTCGGGCGACTCGAAGTCAAAGATGGAAAAGACCGATTTTGTCCCGAGCGGAGAAATGGAAAACTCGGTCGGCTGGCCGACGCGATCCGCCATGCCGACCTGAAAAGTACCGGTGACAGCCTTATCCGTCCCGTTGACGAGATCCCACTCTACCCGCATCTTGTCACTAACATTGACAAAACTGCGTGACTTCCAGATCGCGGCGACGGGACCGATCCGCACGGGCAAGTCAATCACTTCGGATCGGACCGAGTCCTCGATGAAAAAGCTGAAACGGACGAGTTCGTCAGACGGCTCCATTGGGAAATAGAGGTCGGAACCGTCCCGGTTCTTCCCGACGACAGGCCGCTGGTAGCGGAAGTTCACCTGCGTCGCCGAACCCGGCGCCACCGTGAACCGCTGCGCGGCCTCGGTCGGGAGCATCGCGCCGCCCACCGCGAGCGCCCCGATGCTGCCGTTGTGCGTCGCGGTGCTCTGGTTTCGCAACACGAGGGAGATGCTCACCATCCCGGCCGCTTCATGGGTCGCCACCGCCGTGGTCGTGAATTGTGAGAGAGGCGGGCCGTTCTTCAGATCGTCGAAGGCTGCCTCACCAAGGAACTGATGAATTTTTAAGGCTGGATTAACCCTCTCACGCGTCGTCAGGTCGGGACCGAAATTGAACACCCGGCTGAGCCTGTCCCCTACGATCTCCATAGCCGCGGCAGGGTGCGTGTCGGGATCCACCCCGCCACCGAAACGGGAAAGGTGCAGCCCCAGATCGATGAAGAGCACCCCGTTGGTCGCCGCGATCTCACGCGCCGCCGTCGCGTAGGGGCGCTCCACGCCCCACTCCATCGCCCCGCCGCCGTAGTTCACGAGGCTGGGCCCGAAGAGGATGATGTCGGCGCGCGCCTGCTTTGCGGCATCGACCATCTCCTGCAGAGCCCGCTTGTAGGCGTCGATGGAGAGATAACCGAAGGCATCGTAGACGCCGTATTGGATAAGGACGAGATCGGGCTCGTGGAGAAACGCATCGGTGCTGACGCGGCGCAGTCCGTCAAAAACGGTGCCGTCTATCGTGGTGAGATTTTCCAGAGAGATCTCGTCGCCGAGATAATCAGTCAGCTTGGCTGTGCCGCCGGGTGCGGGATTGAGGAGTCGTACACTCCCCGGGTAGAAAAACTCCCGGGCCAGTTGGGAGAGAAATACGCCGGTATAGGAATAGAGTGGATTATTACTCTCCCACGCCGCAGGCAGGGGGGTGAAACCGCCCATGATGTCATCCCCGAGAGCGATAACGTGTAGCGGCTCACGCCCCTCGAGCTTGGCAAAGCTTCGCGGCACATATTGCTTGAGCCGCTGACGCTGCTCCAGGGTGAGCGGATAGGCACACACATTCGCGGCGGCCAAGAGGACGATCAGTCCCAAAATTAGATGCGCGGAAAAATGTCTCATGTTTCTCTCCTGACCAAAGATAAACGGTGGCCGGCGTAAGATCCTTAGTAAAAGTAAGAGAGCCCTGAAATTCAGGACTCTTTACTTTCCAGAATTTACCGTGGTCGGGCGCTCCCCGAAGGATCTGTCCGGCTGTCGCGGAAAACATCGACCCCTTCGTCGGAGAGGAAATACCCCGTCATCTGGAGCCTCGCCGGGACCACGCCGAACTCTTCGAGGAATTCGAAATGGGCCACGGCGTCCTCATTATCCAGCGGTCCTATTGTTGGTTTGACGCCCGCTTTCATTCCCGTCAGCAGACTGACGAGAACGCAGCCGGTGATCTCGTGTTTGTCACGACTGCCGAGGAATTTCATGAACGCACCCTGGACCCCTTCGTCGAGATCCTCGACTTCCTCAGGGAGGTAGATGGTCTCGCCGACGACTCCGGGCATGCGGAGTTCGCCGCCGGTCGTGAAGAGGATGTCGCCCGTCGTGGCGAAGCGCTTGATCGCTTCGTCGACGCGGAAGACGGGCGGGAAGCTGTAATCAACCACGAGGGTCCCGGGGCGCAACGACTTGATGTTGAGCACACCCGGGAGATTGGAGGAAGCCACCACGATGCTGGCCTCGTAGACCTCGGGAGGGAGAGCGCCACCGTTTTTCACGATGTCGATCTGCCCCTGATATCCCGCGTCGCGGATCTGGTCGCGGTGACGGCTCATCTGGTCATCGGTCTGGTAGGGATCGCAGAGGATGAGACGCTTCGGATGCTCCATGACATCGAGCATCAGCCTCATGGTCCCGAATCCGATCGAGCCCAGTCCGACGACGGAGAGAGTCTCGTCGGAGAGCTGGCGATCCGCCTCTTTGAGGATGCCCTGAACGGACTTGACGATCGTGGCCGATCGGGTCGCATCGCCGGTCGTGATCGCCGGCATGTCCTTCTCCCCCTCGAGCCATTTCGCGATCTCGCGGCCGTGACGGGTCGTTGATGGGATCACCCCCGTGAGGGAGACGGTCCGAGCGCCCGATTCGGCAGCCATCTTCATTGCCGCGATGAGCGGGGCCTTCACGGAATCGAGATTTTTGTAGAAATCGACTTCGTAGCAGGGCAGCATGATGACCCCGATACGTCCCTGCTCCAGCTCGTAGACGTTGGTGAGGCGGGGTTTCCCGGCAAAGAGGCGCTCAGAGATCTCGTCACGGCTCAGCCCGGAGATATTCGCAAGGATGTCGGGGATGTAGGTCAAGGCGACCGCATCGAGAGCGGGCATGACCGTGGTGGCGTCCTCAAGGGTAATGTGATCGAGGGCATCGAGTCCCATCGAGGCGAGGGCGGAATCCTCCTCATCGGTCTCCGGCATCGCCGGAGCAGGCTCACTGCCGAGATACTTCGCCAGTTGCTCGATACTGGGATGGGTAAGGAAGGCATCGACGGGGAGGTTCTGCCCGAAGCTGTCCGACACCTCGACAATGATTCTGAGGGCGAGGAGTGAATCGCCCCCCATCTCGAAGAAATTGTCGGTCACACCGAAGTCGTTCGAATCGAAATTGCGGTTGAAAATATCCCATATCTTCTGCTCCACGGCATTGCGGGGAGCGACTTTCAAGCCATCGCCAACGGAGCCGACGGAAGGCCTCGGGAGACGCTTGCGGTCGATCTTACGGTTGGGGGTGAGCGGGAACTCCTCGAGCTTCCGGAAAAATGCGGGGATGTAACTCGCGGGCAGGACACCGGAGAGATGCTGACGAAGGTCGGCGCTCTCGATTGCGGCCCCGTCGGTCAGGTAGTACCCGACGAGCCCTTCCCCGGTGGGGAGATCGTCACGCTTGATCACGACGGCACGGCGGATGCCTTTGATGGCCTCCATCTGCGTCTCGATATCACCGAGTTCCATCCGCACGCCCCGCAGTTTCACCTGGAAGTCGACCCGTCCGAGGCATTCGAGACGTCCGTCACGATTCCATCGGGCGAGGTCGCCGGTGCGGTAGATGCGCTTTTTCCCGACGAGCGGGAGATCGACCTCACGGAAGGCCTCATCGGTGAGATCCGCTTGATTCCGATAACCGCGAGCGAGGCCGTCACCACCGATCCAGAGTTCGCCGGTGAATCCCATCGGCACCGGCCGGAGATTCGCATCGAGGAGATAGACCTGGGTATTCGCGATGGGATGCCCTATCGTAATGGACGCATCGCCTTCCACGATGCGCTCGACTGCCGACCAGACCGTCGTCTCGGTCGGGCCGTAGAGGTTCCAGACTTCCGCAGCGGAGTTCGCCAGAGCATTCGCGAGAGTGCGGCTGAGCGCCTCCCCTCCGCAGAAGATACGCAGTTCGCTGCGACCTTCCCAACCGCTGTCGAGCAGCATCTGCCAGGTCGCGGGGGTCGCCTGCATCACCGTGATGTCCTCTTCGTCGAGGAGATTGGCGAGGCGGCGGCCGTCTTTGACATCCTCGGCCGAGGCAATCACCACACATGCTCCAGAGAGCAGTGGCAGGAACATCTCGAGCAGGGAGATATCGAAAGAGAGCGTCGTCACCGCGAGGAGCTTGTCCCCGGATTTCATGCCGGGCTCGACCTGCATCGAACGCAGGAAGTTCACGGCGGCCCGGTGCGTGATCTCCACGCCTTTCGGTTTGCCCGTAGATCCGGACGTGTAAATTATGTAGGCGAGCGAATCGGAAGTCACGCCCTTTACCTCGGGCGCCTTCGAAGTCGCCTCGATGCTCTCGAGCGTGAGGTTTGTCCACTTCCCGGCCGGAAGAGAACCGGCAAGACGGGCCGTCGAAATGAGGGCCCGCGGAGCGGCATCTTCGAGCATCATCTCGAGACGCTGTGCCGGGAACTCGGGATCGAGCGGGACGTAGGTCGCGCCGGCTTTAAGGGTTCCCAGAAGCGCCGCGATCATCCCGGGCGAACGGTCCACGAGCACGCCGACTGTATCACCGGGGGCAACTTTGGCCTCGATCAGCTTACGTGCGACTCCGTTGGCGAGTCGGTTCAGCTCTCCGTAGGTGACGTGAGTATCCCCGAAGATCATGGCGGTCTCCTCGTCTTTGTCCGCTGCGATCGCAGCAATGAGATCGTGGAGGAGAGCGCCCTGCTCGTAGGCGGCGGTCGTTGCATTGAGATCGAGCACGACTTCGCGCTCACCGCCTTCGTTGAGGAGATTGATCTCCGAGATCTTCGCCAGGGGATTCTCCGTGATCTCATGGAGAACCTGTTCGTAGAGTCCGCTGAGCGTGGCGATGGTCGCCTCGTCGAAGAGATCACGATTGTACTGCCAGCATCCGAAGAGCTGACCACCGGCCTCTTCAAGAGTCAGAGTGATCTCGAACTGCGCCTGGCGCGTCGTGAGATCGATCGTCTCCATGGAGAGATCGCCGACGTGGAAAGTGTGTCCGCCCTGACCGATGAGGAAGACAGCGATGCCCTCGTCGTCGATGCCGGGGACTTTCTCCATCGAGAAACTCACTTGGAAGAGCGGCGAGCGTCCGGCGTCGCGGACCACATGAAGTCGATCGACCATACGGGCGAAAGGATACTGCTGATTCTCAAGCGCGCCGCTGACCCGCTTGCTGTTCTCCGCGAGGTAGTCAGCCACTGTCAGATCATCATCAATGACACTGCGGAGCGGTACGGGGTTGATGTAATAACCGACGCTGCTGCGGAGCTCGGGCTGAGTCCGGCCCGCGAGAGGCACGCCGATGACGATGTCCTCCTGCTGGCAGTAGCGGTGCATGAGGAGGTTGTAGGCGGACAGAAGGCTCGTGAAGAGGGTCACGTTGTTCTTCTTCGAGAGCGCATCGACAGCATCGGTCAGTTCCTCGTCGAACTGGAATCCGTAGGTAGCGCCATTGAATGTCTGCACGGCAGGCCGCGGACGGTCTGTCGGGAGATCCAGCGCGGAGGGAGCCCCGGCGAGGTGCTCTTTCCAGAAGTCGAACATGCGTTCGCCGGAGTCGCTTTCGAGATGGGACTTTTCCCAATTCACAAAGTCGGCGTAGGTCGCGGCGATGGGCTCAACCTGCGGCGTGCGTCCCATCTTCGTCGAGAAATAATACTCGATGAGATCCTGGATCATGATCGCGATGGACCAGGCATCCGAGACGATGTGGTGCATGCTCAAAAGCGCGACATGGGCCTGATCCGCAGTGCGGAAGAGCTCCAGTCGCACGACCGGACCACGCTCGAGATTGAAAGGACGATCGGCGTGCTCGCTGATGAGCGCCTTGAGCTGGGCGTCGTTCAGCGTCGTGCAATCGTGTTCGCGGAAGTCGATCGTGCGCCCCTTCTGGACGACCTGGACGGGCTCGCCGTTCTTCGTCGTAAATGTGACGTCGATGAGCGGGTGACGCTCGAAAAGCAGCGCGAAGGCCTTCTTCATCGCATTGATGTCGAGGAGCGGACGGAACTTGCCGGAGAAGACAAGGTTATACGCTGACGAATCCGGCGCGAGGCGGTTGAGGAACCAGAGCGCTTTCTGCCCTTCGCTGAGCGGGAATACCTCGGGCATCGTGCCGGTAGCTTCGAAAGGAACGAGGGATGAGGCATCGACTCCGCTGGCGCTTCCGACGCGATTGCCGCCGGCTTCGATGAGCTTCTCCAGCACGGGAATGGAAAGATCGCGGATGTTGGGCCCATTCAGGACGGATCCCATCGGCATAGACATGCCCAACTTTTCCTCGATGCGGTTGACCAGCTCGATCGCCATGAGCGAGTCGAGTCCGAGATTGGTGAGCGGGGTGTCTTTGTCGAGGCGCGAGGCATCGGTGCCGAGCACGGCCCCGACCTGCACGGCAATGAGCTCTTCGACGAGACCGAGTCGCTTTTCCGCCGGCGCTTCGAGGATGCGGGCGGCCATGGAGTCGCCACCGCCCGAATTCGAGCGCGGCACGACATCCACAAACATGTTCGATCCCGAGACCGAAGGGCTGAAGCGTGCGAGTGCGGCCCAGTCGCAACGAGCCGTACCAAGCTGCGCCGCGTCGGAGGGAACTCCCAGTCCGAAGAGGTAGAGCGTCTCCTCCATCGTCGTGGCGCCGAGGCCGACCATTTCCAGATACTGCTGGGTCTTCTCGTTGCGGGCGACGAAACCGGCCCCTTCGAGAGCGCCCCAGTTGAAGGTCAGAGCAGGAAGGCCGAGCGAGCGACGGTAGTGCGAGAGCTGGTCGAGGAAGACGTTCCCCGCGTTGTAGTTCGACTGCTTCACCGCGCCGATCACAGCGGAGAAGGAGGAGAAAGAGATGAAGTGCTCCAGCGGAATGTCGAGCGTCGCGGCGTGGAGGTTCCACGCCCCCAGCATCTTGGGCAGGAGGACGCGGTTGAAACGTTCCTCGTCGAGTGCGACGAGGAACTCGTCGTCGAGAACCATGGCCCCGTGGATCACGCCGATGAGCGGCGCTTTCCCTTTCTGGACCCCGGCAATGATCGTGTCGAGATCTTCCCGCGAGGTGACGTCACCGCGGGCGTCGATCACTTCGACACCGGAGGCGCGGAGCTCCCCGATCTTGACGAGAGATTCCTCGTTCGGACCCGATCGGCTCATCAGCGCAAAATGGCGAGCACCGTTTTTCGCCATCCAGGCGGCCAGTTCGAGACCGAAGCCCCCTGCCCCGCCGGTGATCAGATACGTGCCGTCGCTGCGGAATCGATGGCCTTCCCCGGTTGGCTGACCGATCGGGATATCCGACAGGTCAAAGTCGAGCACGTTCTTCCCGATGTGCTTTCCGGCGGCCATGTAGCGGAATGCCTCGACTACGTCTGTTACGGGGAACGCCTTGTTCGGGAGCGGCACGTAGCTGCCATCGTAGAACATCTTCTCCAGATCGGAGAACATCCGCGAGATATAGGCGGGCTTGCTCTGAAGGTGCTGAGCGAGATCGATGACAAAAAAGCTTACGTTGTTCCGGAGCGGCTCGAGACCGATCTTCGAATTCCCGTAGACATCGACTTTCCCGATCTCCATGTAGCGTCCGAAGGTCTTGAGGACACTGAAATTTTTCGGAATGAAATCGCCTGCAAGGGAGTTGAGCACGGCATCGACGCCTTCGCCGCCGGTGATCTCCATGATCTCGTCGGCGAACTTGAGCGTGCGCGAGTCGAGGACATAGTCCACGCCCATATCCTCGAGAAGTTGCCGCTTCTCCGGGCTGCCTGCCGTCGAGAAGATGGTGAGCCCGAGATGCTTCGCGATCTGGATCGCGGCCTGCCCCACTCCGCCGGTGCCCGCGTGGATGAGAATACTCTCCCCTTTCTCCATGCGGGCGAGTTCGTTGATCGCATAGTGCGAGGTCAGGAAAACCGTCGGGAGCGTCGCCGCCTCGACGAAGCTCATCGAGTCAGGCATCCGGAAGACCATGTGTCGATGCACGGTGACGTAACTGCGGAAACAGTAGGGCGCCATGCCGACGACCTTGTCGCCGACTTTGAGGTCTTTCACCGCTGATCCGACTTTCACGATCTCGCCGCTGAAGTCATCGCCGAACCACTTGAGATCGACGGGCTGCCCGGGATAGATCCCGAGCGCCTTCATGACATCGCGGAAATTGATCCCGCCCGCTTTTACGAGGATCTCGATCTCCTCTGCTCCGGGCTCGCGGCGGACCGTCTCGTTGAGGGAAAGGTTGGTGAGGATCCCCGGTTTGTCGATCTGGATGCGATAGGGCAACACGCTGCCATCGGTCTGCACCGCGTTGCGCGTGCGGGGCGGGAGATCATCGGACTTCACGCGATGGACACGGCGCACATAACGTCCGTTGCCTCGGAAAGCGATCTCGTGCTCGCGCTCGACTTGCAGGATCTCGGCGACGAGATCCTCGATCTCGAATTTGCCGGAAAGAGGGTCCAGATCGATCTGGGCCCAGCAGTAGTCGGGCTGCTCGTTGTTCGCGACCCGGAGGAGTCCGGTGAGCGGAGCCGAGGCGAGCCCGGGCAGTGACTCGCCCGGCTTTACCGGCATCGTTCCCCTGGTGAGGAAAAGGATGCGGGGCTTTTTCGACCACCCGCGAGTCGTCAACGACTTGACGAGAGTATGGGCAAAACGCACGCCGGTGTCCTGAGCCGCGTTGAGGCTCTCGAGATCGAGGGCGGCAGCGGCAGGATGATCGAGCGACAGCGTATGCACTATGGCCTTGACCTGACGCCCCGCTTCAGCGAGCGCGTCGAGGGCCTCCCCGATCGCCGCGATGTTCCCATCGACGAGGACGACTTCGGCAGCACGACCTTCGAACCCTGCCGCGAGCTTCTCTGCCACGCCTGAGGCATCGCGTGTCACGAGGATCGCATCGATGACTTCGGCTTCCGCTTCCGCTTCGGTCGGAGCGATTTCCACCTCAGTCGGTTCGATCTCAACGCACAACGGCGCTCGGGCCACGAGACAGGCCTGCTGGTCCTCCTCTTTCTTCGGAGAGCTGATGAAACTGGTCACGTCACGGAACTCGAGATCGGTGAGGAGCGATTCCCACTGCGTCCGGCTCAGCAGCGCGCTGCGCTCGCGCAGATCGGTATCGGCAAAACGCCACCAGCCCGGCAGGATTCCAAAGACGTTGTCCAGAGTGGCACGGCGCCACGTCACCTCGAGGAACATGAGGATGCCGTCAGGCGCCAGGCAAGCACGCAGATTGCCAAGTGTGGCCCGGAGATCACTTGTGGCGTGAATGACGTTCGAAGCGATGACGATGTCGAAATAGTTCGCCTCAAAACCCTGGGCTTCGGGCGACTTCTCACAGTCGAACATCTTGTATTCGACGAAGGGATGCTCTTCCTCGAACCGATCCTGCGCCGCTTGGAGGAAGCTGGGCCCGTTGTCAGTGAAATAGTATTCGGTTCGCTCGGGCGGAAAGACCGATAGCACGTGCCCGGTGAGCGAGCCGGTCCCCGCTCCGACCTCCAGCACCCGGATGGCGCGGCGCGCCGGGAGATCTCTCACCGCCGCCGCCAGAGCGAGGCGGATCTGCTCATTGATCACCGGGAAATCCGCGCCCTCGCGGTAGAAGCGCTCCATGACACGGGAAGACCCGTGCGGGAAAAGAACCTCAAGCGGGTCAAGTTCACCGCAGAGAACGCCGCCGAGATTCGGCCCTGCCAGCTTTTGAAGCTCCGCCTCCGAGGCGAACTCGGGCATCTGCTGGGCGAGCTTGTCGACCCACTTGAGCGCGTCTTCGCGCACCGGGACCTCGATCACTTGCCACGAGTCGTCGTCGAGCGGCTCGAGTAAGCCGCCCTCGCTGAGAGCGGTGAGCTGTCCGTAGACGAGCTTTTTATGCTGATCGGCGATGAGGAGGTCGCGCATCTGCTGCGCCACCGTGAGGGTATCGCCCAACTGCGGCGCCCACCCGAGATCGAGGTAGGCATTGACGATGAACTGGCGGGAAAGCTCCTCCATCGCGGGGAGAAATTTTCCATAGTGATTCGCGAGCCCCCTGCTGTCGTAGAGCTCCTGCAACCCTTCGTTGGCGGCAATCACGAGCGCATCGGGATCGGGCAGCGCGGCGGTGCCAGCGACTCTCGTTCCCTTGAGCCGGAGCGGTTCCCAAGTGGCCTGATAAAGGCATTTTTCCAGATCATCGGTGCGGCTCTGCTCGACCCGGTCGGCACGGAAGCCGTAGATCTCGCCGACGAGATTGCCCCCGTCGTCGTAGACCTTGATGTCGGCGATGATGTATTCGCGGTCGTTGTCGGAATTCACCTTCGCATGGCCCCAGAGGCGCAGCGGTAGCTTCTCGACGTAGAGGCGGATGCTGCGAATCGCCGCCGGCAGGTAGAAGTAATCGGTCGCGAGCGCCCCGTCCGGGATGACCTGACCACCCTTGACAGTGTGAAAGCAGGCATCAAGCACCGCAGGATGGAAATGGTGATCGGGAATGGTATCGCGGAGCCCCTCGGGCGCGACGATCTCGGCGAGCGCCTCGCCATCCTTGCGCCACACATTCTGGAGATGCTGGAAGAGCGGACGGAACTGATAGCCGGCCTCTTCGTAGTCCTCATAATACTCCTCGTGGGAAAAATGTCGGGGGAGACCCGCCTTGATCGCCTCGAGATCGACCGTGCGATCCGTCGGGAGCGGCTGCTTTCGCAGCACCCCCTGGCAATTGAGATCCCAGTCCTTCCGCTCCCCGATGGAGCTGAAAATCTGGAAGAAGCGGGTTGCCGGATCAAAGACGACCTCGACGACCGGCACTTTTTCCTCTGAAATGAAGAGCGCCTTCTTCATCTCCAGATCCTCGACGACATAGTTCTCGCCCGGGAAAAGTTTGCGGGCGATGGCCAGACCGATCTCGCCGTAGCCCGACGCGGGGAAGACGACGCTGTCCCAAAAGCGGTGGTCGTCGAGCCAGGTGAAATAACGCGGATCGAGTTCGAACTGCCAGGTCGGACGCGGCGCCGTCTGCACGAGACCAAGGAGCGGATGCTCAAACGGAGCGCAACGCAGGTATTGGCCCTCGGGAGACTCGAGCCAGAAGCGTTCCTTCTGCCACGCATAGGTGGGGAGGCGGGCCTCCGCGCCATCGGCCTGATTCACCGCTGCCCAATCCACCTTGTAGCCGTGGACATGGAGACGGCCGAGACTGGTCAGCATCTCGACTGATTCGTCCTCCTTGCGCTTCAGGCTGGAAAAATAGAAACCTTTGCGCCCCTGATCCGAGAGGCACTCCATGATCGGGTTCTGCAGCGCCGGGTGCGGCCCCACTTCGAGGAAAGAGTCCTCGCCCGAGCGGATCAAGTTCGCGATGGCCGGGGCAAAAAGAACGGACTCGCGCACATTCTGCCACCAGTATTCGCCGGTGAGCTTGGTCCCCTCGCAGATCCCGCCGGTGACGGTCGAGATGTAGGGAATCGTCGTGGCGCGGGGCTTGATCCCGGCGAGCGTTTTGAGGAGCTCGTCCTTGATCGGCTCCATCTGGTGGGTGTGGAAAGCGTAATCGATCCGCAGCCAGCGGACGAATTTACCAGCCTCTTCGAGAGTCGCGACGAGAGCCTCGAGCGGCTCGGTGTCACCCGCGAGGGTAACCATGCCGGGGCTGTTGATCACCGCGACCTGGACCTTGTCCTCATTGCCCGCGATGACCTTGCGGGCTTCGGACTGGGAGAGACCGACCGCGACCATGCGGCCTTTTCCACCGGTCATGTCCTGCAGGCGCGAGCGGTGGTAGATGATCGTGACGGCGTCTTCCATCGAGTAGGCGCCCGCGACGTAGGCGGCGGCGACTTCACCGACGGAGTGACCGACGACCTTGGCCGGGACGATTCCCCAGGATTTCCACAGGGCCGCGAGGGCCACCTGAAGGCCAAAAATGGCCGGCTGGGCGATGTTCGTGCGATTGATCTGCGAAGTCGCCTCGTCGCGAGTCATCTCTTCGATGAGCGACCAACCGGCGAGCGGCTTCAAGTAGGTGTCGATCTGCTCGAGGACACCCCGGAAAACGGGCTCGCGAGCGATCAACTCCTGGCCCATCGCCCACCACTGGGCGCCCTGACCGGTGAAGACAAAGACGAGCGGATGCGCCTCGGGCGCGGGCTTGCCGGCGACCGAGTTGCCGCCATCACCGGTAGCGAGCCACTCCGTCATGCCGTGGAGAAGTTCGTCCGTATCCTTGGCCACAAAAGCGAGGCGATTGTCGTGATGTTCGCGTTTCGTCCCCGCTGCCGTCGCGATCTCCGCGAGGCCGTCCTTTGTCGCCCGCAGGAAGCGACGCCATTTAACAACGGTGTCACGCAGCGCGTCGTCTCCGCGGCCGGAAAGCGGCACGAGGAGTGGGCGCTCGGCTTGCACCGCCTCAGCGGGAGCCGCTTTGCCACCGATGCTCGGGGGGAGCCCCTCCTTCACCGGGGCGACCGGGGCGGGAGCGGCCTCGAGCACGATGTGCGAGTTCGTTCCGCCGAAGCCGAAGCTGTTCACCCCGACGACAGGGAGGAAATCCCCGAGATGCGGGAGCGCTTGCAGCTCTGACGCTACCCTAAGCTTGAACTCCTCGAAGGGAATATTCGGGTTCGGCCGTTTGAAATTGAGACTCGCGGGAACGGTGTCGTGATAGAGGACGAGGGCCGCTTTTGCCAAACCGGCTACGCCCGAACCGGACTCGAGGTGACCGACGTTCGTCTTGACCGAGCCGATAAGACAATAATCGCCCTCGTCACGACCGCGCGAGAGGACCTGGCCGAGTGCACGAGTCTCGATGGGATCCCCCACCGGAGTTCCCGTCCCGTGGGCTTCCATGTAGCGGACCTGCTTGGGCTGGATCCCCGCTTTTTCAAAAGCATCTTCGAGCATCTTCGCCTGAGTCTCGACGCCCGGCACGGTCATCGAGGAGGTGTGCCCATCCTGATTGATCACCGCCGAACGGATCGTGCAATACACTCTATCCCCGTCGCGAAGGGCATCGGCGAGAGTCTTGATGACGAACATCCCCGCCCCTTCTCCACGCACATAACCGTTGGCCCGGTCATCGAAGGCGAAACACTGGCCCGAGGGCGAGAGCATCGTCGCCTTCGAAAACCCGATCGAGGCATCAGG
>JBDNIL010000294.1:0-25701 GCA_041688355.1 Verrucomicrobiales bacterium
CCGATTGGATCGCGACCAGCCCCGTGCCAACCTGCGGTTTTTCCTCGAGAACCTGCATTTGGACACTGCCTTCGGTCTTCGAAGCCAGCCTGCCGGTGACGACAAATTCCGCGCCAACTGACAAGGCCGCCGGGATCTGAATCTCGATGACGGAGTTTGCCGCGGCGGGCAACGAACGGCTTTCAGACTTCGGCTGGAAAGAGCGCATCGCCCCAGCCAGCAAGGGAATGTTGAGCGGAAAATCTTTTTCCAGATGCTGCCGCACCCGGGTCGCAAGCTCGGGCGAGGGAGACTTCCGCCATTCGCTGATGATTGGCGGGGCGTCGGGCAGCGCCTCGGCTGCGGCGGGTTGGCTGAGAAAATGCCAGGGCCCGTGAGGATTGCCTTTAAGGATGTCCGGAGAAACCTCTTTGCCGAGATCCCAGATCGTCGTGCCGTCGCTGATCGAGAGATTCACCGCCGTGAGATCACAGACATGATTCCCGTCGCGAGGATTGACGACAAAAGCGAGAACCTGTCCCGGCTCCACCGGCACATTTTCGAACGGACCAAAGGGAATCGGCGTGGCACTGAGTCCCTCACCGCTCGCGAGCACCTCACTCGAGACACCGCGCCGGAGTTCCAGCGCCCAGAGCACACCATTGCCGCACTCGGGGTGGACATCGGCCACATTGCCCTCGATTCGCAAACTCCCGGAAACCGGGCTTTGCCAGGCGATGACCGAAGCCAAGTCCGGCGAAGGATGGGTCGCGACGCTGTGGGCCCTCATCTCACCGGGAATGCGAACCGTATTGTCAGAGGAATTCGCCATCACGCTGAGCGCATTTTCGCCCTTCCACCCCTTGATGAAATGGTAGTCGGGAGTGCTCAGGATCTTTTGACTCAGGAGTGGCTCGAGCTTCGTGCTGCCGAAGCCGAGATATTCGCTCCAGGCGGTGAGCATGGCAGTGTCAGCGTCAGTTCGGCCTTCTGCGATCGCATTCAGGCATTGCTCCGTGCTGCTGATGATTCCAGCTCTCGCCTTTTCCAGGTGCTCCACCAGGGCAGGTAGATCACCCACCGGCAAATCCGGACGACCGGGAGCGACGATCCGAGGATTCTCCCACATCACCTCGTCGCGATCGGTTCCATCCCCTGCCCCGGTCGTGGTCAAATAGAGGCTCCTATCGCGTTCGCCGGAAAGAGGCACGCGGATCTCGCTCTTTTCAGCGAGCGGAGTGACCGGCTCCTGCCATGCCTTCGGGCCGCCTTCTTTGCCGATATGCCCGACGGAGGCAAACCTCCACAAAGCCTTCTGCCAGGGCTCAATGTCCTCTGCCGTGAGGCTCTTCTGCCGGAATTTTTCACGCAGCGGATCGAGCAACACGGACGGCGCGTCACTCTCCAGCGCCTCGCCGAGAATGCGGAGGTATTTCGGGCTCAGTCCCTCAGCACTGCCCCGGCCCTGAAGGGCGTCGAGGTAACTCGCGAGCGGTAGGCGGCCCAGCGCCTCATCGACGACCTTTGCGCCTGGCACATCGAGATCGATCGATCCGGCGGCGACGGTGTGTTTCGCGTAGATCGCCCGGATTTTGGCCATCGCTTCATTGGTCCAGTCCCGGGCCGAATCGCTGGCGGACCAGTGCATTCCGTGATGCGTAAAAACAGCGTGCCCGGCCACCTCCCTCGCCGCATCCAGATATTTGGTGATCAGTGCCGGAGACATCACCAGCCCCGCGCCCACATTGGTAAACCCCTCCCCGGCCGCTCCATCAACCGGGAATTCCTCCGCCGGATCGAGCGAGTCCACCCCCGTCAGATCGCGGATCGTGTAGGTGTATTCCACATTCGAGAGCCGACGCAGCAGCACCGGCCCGGGATCGCCTGCATTCGCCAGCGCGATCCCGTCGAGGGTATCCCGCACCCAGGTCGTGAGCGCCTTTTCGTCCTCGGCCGGGAGTGGTTTTTCCTTTTCCGGCGGCATCTCGCCGGAGGCAATCTGTTCGAGGACATGCTCCCAGACACCGGGGTCCGTCTGGATATCCGAACGTTCGAGATCCAGATCGCCTTTTTGCTTTTCGGTCGAGTGGCAGTTCAAACAAGACCTCTGCAGAATGGACTGAATCCCCTCCGGCACGGCACCAAAACCAGATCCGGCGAAGGCCAGGAAAAAACTGATGGGTAGCCACACTTTCATAGATCACTGGTAGTCATGGGGAGTCACGGTTGGCGGGAGGAGATTGCTTTTGCGGGCAGGAGTGCCCGCGCTACACTGACAGGGGGAAGTGGGTTTTCAGCAAGGCGAGGTGGGCCTGGTAGTCGGTGATGAGGTTCGTGGGGGCGGCGGCTTCGATCTGGATCCAGCCGCGGTAGTCGATCTCGTCCATTGCCTCGCGGACTTTTTTGAAATCCACGCGCCCCGCGCCGAGCATGAACTTGCCGTCCTTGGCGTGAAACTCACAGACGCGGCCCTTGATCATGCGGATCTCTTTGTAGATGTCGTAGCCCTGGTCGGTCGAGTTGCCGACATCGTAGTAGATCTGCACGGCGGACGAGCCGACCCGGTCGAGGATGTCGAGATTCTCTTCGGCGCTGAGAAGGTTCTCGAGGCCCCAGATGACGCCCGCCTTCTCGGCCTTCGAGGCGTGCTCCTTCAAAATTTCGACGGTGCGGTCGATGCCGGGCTTGTCGCCCTTGAGGTTGCCGTTGCCGAACTGGGCGATGAGGATGACCTTCACCTCGAGCGCCTGCGCGACGGCGATGGAGTCCACGAGCCACTCGATGGCGCGCGGGTCACTCTTCAGCGGGACCTGGTTCATCTCGGCGATGCCGATAGAGGCGACCTCGATGCCGTTGCGCTTCGCCGCATCAAGATAGGCCTGCTGCACTTCGGGTTTCCGCAGGTGAAGATTGTTTTCGACGGTGCCCATCGCGACCTGCACGCCGTCGATGCCGATCTCCCTGGCGAGATCCATCGAAGACGGGTCGCCTTTGCGCAGCGACCACTCGCACGCGCCGATCCTGAAGCCGCGCGACTTCTCATCGGCGAAGAGCGGAGCAAGGTGCGGCGCGAAGGCGGGCAACGCGGCGACGGCGCTGCGGGCAATCATTTGGCGACGGGTGAGAGGGTGCGTTTTCATAGTTAGTTTTTTCTTCGGTGGTTCTTGCCGATTGGTCGAGGTGAAATCCCGGACTCAAAGAACGCTACTTCATCCTCCACATGAAGCCGGGATGAAGCCGGGATGAAGCCAAAAACAGCGCGATGACGGGCGGCCTCATGACTCCCCCTCCATCATTGGCAGCCATTCCCGCCAGCCGAGGATATGCTCCCGCATCAGCTTCTCGCAGGCGGGGGCGGAGCGACTTTGAAAACATTGCAGGATCTCTTCGTGGGCACCGGCAGTGCCGACCCGCGTGTTCAAATCCCGGTCACGATGCTGCCGGTGAAGGTAGCCCAGCCAGAGTTCCAGTTCGGAACGAAGGGAGCGCCACAACTTGAGAAGCCGAACGTTTCCCGACGCCACCACGATCAATTGGTGAAACTCCAGATCGAGCCGGGTTCCTTCATCCAGCGATTTTGCTTTCCGGGTCGCCGAGATATTCTCCGCCACCGACTGCTGCATTTCTACGCTTAGCGGAAAGGCCGAGCGTGCGGCGGCGGGTTCGAGCAGGAGACGCAGGGCGAACAGTTCCTCGAAATCCTGCGGGGTCAGTTGTTTGACCACGGTGCGGCCCGTCTCGGTGAACTCGAGAATCCCGTCCCGTTCCAGCGCCGCGAAGGCCTCACGCACCGGCACCCGGCTCACGCCCAGACGCCTCGCTTCAGCAGCCTCGGCGAGGCGGGTTCCCGGAGGAAGCTGACCACCAAAAATTTCCCGCCGCAGACGGTCCCCGGTGGTTGCGGTAAGGGAGGACAAATTCGAATGCTCCATACGGTATACCAGAAAGGAAATACGGTATACCGTCAAGAATGTTTTGGTTTTGGTCCGGGACGGATAACAGCCAGTGCGCCGAAAGCCCGGACACAAAACCGACGGAGAGACGATACGATCCATTTTCAGCGCAATTCGACGTCGGCCCCGTTGAACGGCGACCCCGCCCGGTCCACAATTCGACCCGTCACGAACACGACAAGGTACTCACCATTCTTTCGTTTCCCGGACCATGACACCGTTTGTTGAGGCCCGGTCAGCGCCCTTAGAAAACAAGGTATTCCTTTGCCGCCCACTCCTCCTTGAGCGCCGGATCATCGATCCTCCGAAGCAGATCATTGTAGCTATAGGGGTATTTGAAGACATGTCCGATCCCGAGGGTATTCTCCTCGCGACGCTGCCAGTATTCCTCACGGTTCGGATGGAGACGGCCGGGCGCGCGGTCCTTGATCTGCTTTGTCGCCCTCCCCGGGGCACTAGCTCATTTCGTGAGCACGGCCGAGGGCATTGAGCCCGAGGAGCATCATGCGCTTTTCACCGGGATCGCGATCCAGTGCGGCCGCATCGAGTTTCCCCAGGCAGGAAGCGCCCTCCAATCCTCCGATTCCGGCCGAAGCCTGCCAGACGAATTCACGCCTGTTCAATCCCGTTTTCATCTTTCTAGTGCAAAGATCCCTGCTCCCCCCGGCCCATCCCCTATTCGCGGATGTAATATAAGAGGCAATACCAGGGTAGCGAGACCCTGCGCCGTGCGCGACCACACGAAAGTTTAAGAACGATACCGGGGAAAAGTGAATGCCCTCCGTTCCTGAATTTCAGGGTTTCGGTGTCTGTGCTTCGAGGAGCGGTTTGACGGCCCGGAGGATCTCCTTCGCGACCTGTTCATTTCCGGATTCCATCGCTCCCCTAAGTTTGTCCATGGCGGTTCCCAACTGCTCGCGCACTTTAGGATTGTCGGTTCTCTCGGCTGCCTCGGCAAGGATCCGCATCGTTTTCTCCATGCCTTCGCCCCCTTCCTGGCGCGCTTTCGGGGTGCGCCCGGCACGGGCCTGGCGCAGTTTTTGAATCTCCTGCTCGATCCTTTCGCGTTGTAACGGGTCGTCTGTTTTTTCGAGGGTTTCGTGCATCTTGCGTAGTTCTGATTCCAGCTCGGAATGGTCTTGGTATTCCCCTTTTCCGAGATCGCGCAGGATTGCATCGATCTGCTCCTCGGCCTCCTTCAGTTGGCGCTCCCGGGCGATTTTCCGGATCTGCTCGAGACGCTCGATTACGTCCTGAGGCACCTTTCCTCCGGAACGCTCCTTCACGATGTGGAGGATCCGGTTCAGCTCCTCCTGTAGTTGTCCCGACCCGGAGCTGCTCTCTTGCGATCGCGCTTTCGCGGCCATCGCAACGACTTTTTCGTATTGCGCAGGTCGCAGAATACTCCGCATCTCGAGGCGGCTGCGGAACTGCAGCGATTTCATTTCATTCTCGGCGTGGATCACGGCCTCGAAACGTTCCTCCGTTTTTTCCCGATTGACGGGATTCTCCGCCACAGCTTCCTCGAGGGCTCTCTGGCGATTCTGAATCATCTCGGCGATCCTTTCGCCCGGCTCGCGCATGCCCGCGAGGACTTGCTCCAAACCCGCAACTTGATCCTCGTCGAGACCGAGTGACTCGCGCCGGTCGAGATAGAAATCCAGAGGGAGGAAACCGATGCCCTGGCTGACGGAGGACCGGGCTGGTTCGTTTGCTAGAGCCTCTTGGGGAAGGCTCCCGACGATCGAGAGTGCGAGGGCGAATGAGAGGACGTGCTTGGTTTTCATGGCGTGGGTTGGGTTTCGATTTGGGTAAGAAGGTAATCCGTGTGATAGACTGGTTCGTAGAAGACTCCGTAGGTTTCGAGGGTTCGTTCTATTTCGGCGATGAGTTGCTCGACGCGAGGAAGGTCGATGGCCACGGCCACTCGATCGCTCTGCGCTGTGTTCTTCGGTCGTTGAACGATCCAAACCAAGGCGAAGCCGAGGACGAGGATCACCGCCGTCGCAAGGGAGGGTAAAAGTCGAAGCCGGCCGACGGATCGAGCATCGGTCTCCCGCCGCTCGTTCGCCGAAGCCGCCATCTTCAGGGCACGCTCGCGAAATTGCGGGGAAGGCGGCGTCTCTTCGACGATGCGCCGATGGAATTCAGCGAACGCCTTCTCAATCGAGGTTTCGTCTTCAGAGGGCATGTTCAGAAACGGGTGAAGTGAAGGATTGCGACAACAGACCCCGCAGCTTTCTTTTGGCCCGGTCGTAGTGCTGCCGGACCGAACCCACGGAGACGTTCATCACCCAAGCCGCCTCGCTTAGACCGAGCCCTTGTTGATAAACCAAATGGAGGACCTCCGCCTCCCTCGCGGGCAGCAGGGACATCGCTGCGGTGATCGAGTCCGCACCCGGCCGCACGGGAATCCCAGGATCGTCTTCGTCCGGGGCTAGGGTGGAGATCCAGTCGAGAAAGCCTTCTGCGACACGATGCCAACAACAGCCTCGGCGCAGTTGCTCCAGTAAGGTGAAGCGGACGACCCCGGGCCACCAAGTTTTTAAGGAGGATCTCTCCCCGAACACCGCCCGTCCTGTCGCCACTTTCACATAGGCCTCCTGGAGGACGTCCGCCGCCGTCTCTCTGTCGCCTTCGCAACAAGCCACCGCCCACGCGAACGCGTCTCCGTGAAACGGCTCGAGCTGATCCATGGTTGTTGGGCCCATCGTCATACATTACAAGGATGAGTGACGAAAGACCGCCCTTGTATGACAGGGAGTTCGCCGAATTTCGTTTTCCGGATCAACCGAGCAATCGACCAATCGGTTTGCCATTGCTGTATTTGATGGGTCGGCCGATCGGGGTCTGGACCTGGTGGGCGGGATCGATCGCGAGAGCGGTGAGGACGGTGGCGTAGAGATCATCCACTCCGATGGGATCTTCGGGCTTTTCCCGTTCGCCGGCGGGATCGGTCGCCCCGATCAATTGCCCACCCTTCAAACCGGCACCGCCGACGAGGCAGGAGAAACCATGGGGCCAGTGATCGCGGCCCTCTGCTCCATTGATGCGCGGGGTGCGCCCGAATTCGCCGAGGCAGAGGACGGCGGTGGAGGCGAGCAGGTCGCGGGCCGCCAGATCCTTGAGCAAGGCGGCGAAGGCCGGGTCGAGGACGGTGGCGTGATTTTGATGGCGGGTGAAATTGTCGTCGTGAGTGTCGAAATTCTGGAGGGTCACCTCGACGGAGCGGACTCCCTCCTCGATCAGCCGACGTGCCACGAGAAGACCGCGCCCGAAATTCGAATCGCCGTAGGCGGCGCGAATCTCCTCTGGCTCTTCGTCGATCTCGAAGGCCTTGACTTGCTCGGAAGTCATCATGCGAATGGCCGCCTCGATGCTGTGCTCGTGCTGGGTGCGATTTACGACCGCACCGCGACCCTGGAGAAAACGTTTCCCGACGAGGTCGAGTCCGTCGAGGCGTCGCTGCTGCCGCGGCTCCTCGATCCAGTCGCGCACATTCTCTCCGGCCTGGCCGGGCTCCCGAACCTGCAGGGCGTTGAAGCTGCCGCCGAGGAAGCCTCCTTTCCAGGGGCTGTTCTCCTGCCCCAGGGAAACCACCGGAGGCAGTTCGAGCTCCGTGGAGGGCTGGGCGTGGGCGACGATGGCACCGATTCCCGGATGGGTGACCGTGGGATCGGGACGGAACCCGGTTTTCACCGTGTAGGTGGCCCGGTCGTGGTCGCCCTCGCGGGAAGTGAGCGAGCGGATCACGGAGAGGTGGTGCAATTGCCCGGCCAGCAAGGGAAAGCCCTCGGCGATTTGAACTCCCTTGATGGAGGTGTCGATCGCCCGGGTGGGGCCTCCGATGAGGGATCCGGGATGGGGATCCCACGTTTCGAGCTGACTGGGACCTCCCGACAACCAGATCGTCAGGAGGGAGCGGGGGCGCTCCGTTCCGCGGCGCTCGGCCGCCCGCGTAGTCAAGCCGGGCAGGGTGAAGGACATGCCGAGTCCAGCGGCCCACCGGAGCAGATCGCGACGTTCCATCGGGCGACGTGGAAATTTGATCGAGGAAAAATTCGGGAGTTTCATGCCGATAAGGGGTTTAAAGTTCGATTCAGTGGTTCCAACAAAACTCGGCGCTGTTGAACAGGGTCCAATAGACGTCCTCGACGGTGCGGGAGCGCTGGTTCGTGTTCCTTCCGGGCTGGTCGAGAAAAAAGGCCGCCTCCTCCGCCGCCGGTCGGCGGGTCAGGCAGGCGAGAAAGGCCTCTTCGACACCTTTGTCCGCCGCAGCCATTGCCCCGATTCTTCCCGGAGCATTCGTCACTCCGGGGCGGGTCAAATTGCGAACTTTGTATCCGGTAAGGCGCTCGGCGGCCTGAGGCACGGTGCTCGCCTCGTTTTCCGAGTCGTCAGATTGTTCGCCATAATCCCGCACAAACTGGAACCGCGACTCATAGCGTTTCAGCCGCACATAAGTCCACTCGGCCTCGGGACGGATCGTGCGAATCGACACGGCCTGCTGCATCGAGCGGATCAACTGATGGGCGTCCAGTTCCGACAGGGGGAATACCGCGTGGGCTTCTTGCAATGTCTGCGCCGTGGCCGCGTCGTCGAGGCCGGGGTGGGTCGACTCCAGTCCAAAGGGGCGCGAAGCCACGATGAGGTGGATCATGCGGCGCAGATCGTGATCGTGGGCGGCGAAGTCGTTCCCGAGGATGTCGAGGGCATCCGGTTCATTGGCATCGGGAGGATCGGGCAGGCCATCCACGGGGTGGACGAGGGGACGCCCGACGAGGAGGCCCCACATCCGATTGGCGATGGCCCGGCGAAAGCGACGGTTTTCGGGATGGGTGACCCAAGTGGCGAGTCTCTCCCTCTGATTGCCGTCTTCCGGTCGCCATTCCGGGTCGAAGGGAACGGCTGGTTCGACCTCGCGTTTCAAGTTGTTCCTGGTGTCGTCGATGACAAAGGGACCGCGCCTAGTGTCCTGGATCATCGCCATGCGCACGTTCACTTGCCCGAAATGAGCCGCGATGCCCTCGAACTGACCCTGGGTCCAATCGTCAAAAGGATGGTCGTGGCATTGAGCACAGTCGATCCGCTGGCCCAGGAGAGCGCGCGAGATGCGGCCGGCAAGGCGTTCGGGAGCCATGACACCCTCTCCGAATTCCATCGCCACCATCGTGGCGGCCGGTTCGTCGGCGAGGACTCCGCGTCCGGCAATGATCTCGCGGGCCATTTCATCATAGGGTCTTCCCTTTTGAATGCTTTCCCCTATCCACTCGATGAATCGCAGTCGCTGGTGGGCTTCCTGGTTGTCGCCTTCGAGATCGATGAAGGCCTCGGAAAGGTTGACTCCGAAGTACTCAATGAAGCGGCGGTCGGCGATGAAGCGGGAGGTCCAGCGCTGCAGGCGGTTCCCGCTGGAATCATTTTCAAATTCGCGAATTTCTTCGATCGAGGGAACGGAGCCAACCAAAGCCAGACTGATGCGCCGCAGTCCGGTGAGATCGTCCGCAGCGGCAGCTGATTCGATCCCGTTGTCCTGCCATTGGCGGGCGAAGACCTCGTTAAGTTTCCCGAGCGGTTCCGCCAGATCCTCCGCCGACGGTGCATCGGGAGTCGAGGGAGCATCCAGGAGGGGTCGCGCGACCAGCCACGCGAAGGCCGCGAGGACAAGGCCCGCTGCGGTGAGGGGCCGGAGCCAATGTCTGGAGTGGGTCATTGAGTTGGAAACAAGTCGGAATGCCGCCTTCGGGTTTGGTGTTGATCGAAAACCCTCGGGAATCCCACTTACAAGAGTCGTTTGAATGGCTATCGGTTACATCCGGATCCAAATTCATCGGGATCGACGTGCTGAAGAATCCGGGTGAAACAAGAGGGACTCCTTGGGGTTTGACCCCAGCACAATGCCATCCTCGACCCCGATCATGACTCATCCCTCAGCAGCAACCCTTGATATTAGCGCAAAAGGCATGGGCGACGAGGTTTCCCGCGACCGGTGGGTGTCTCTGACGAAGGCACCACATTTCTTGAGGGACCCGCTCAAGTCGATCGCGTGGCTGGCCCAGGGACTCGTCGGCACCTTGTTCGGAATCATCCTCCTGGCGGCAATGGCGGCGGTGCCCTTGCTGAATGTCCTCGCCTACGGATATCTCCTTGAGATCGTGGGTCGGGTGGCGCGGACCGGCCGGTTTCGCTCGGCCTGCTACCTCACCCCGCTCACTTCCCGGCTTGCCGGAATCGTGATCGTGGTCAGTCTGCTCGTTTTTCCGCTCCGCTTTCTCACCGGCATTGCCCGTGATGCGTCTTTGGTCGCGCCCGGTGGCGTGGCGGCCTGGGCTTGGGCTGCGGGGACGATCCTCGGGGGATTGTTGGCGGGTGGCTTGCTCCTCCTGATGATCGGTCGGGGCGGTAGCGGGTGGTGGTTTTTTCGGCCCCTGAATAATTTTCGATGGATCCGCACCCGGCTCGGGGAAGGGCGTTACTGGCAAGATGCCGACCGCGCGATTGACGAGGTCTGGGCGGCGCTGCGGCCGTGGCACCATTTCAGGCTCGGTCTCATCGGTATGGTGGGCGTCTACCTGTGGCTCGCCTTGCCGACCTTTCTTTTTGCCCAAGCAGCCGAGAACACCGGCCGATTACAGACACTTCTCCTGATCCTCGGGGGAAGCGCACTCATTCTGGTGCTGGGTTGGCTGCCCTTCTTGCAGGCGCATTTCTGCGAAACGGGTCGATGGCGCGCCTTTCTCGAATGGAGAGTGGTCCGGGAACGCTTTCGCCGTTCGCCGTTTTGCTGGACCTTGTCGGCCACGTTGCTGTTCGCACTGTCCACTTTAGTGCTGCTCTACGTCGCCTTGGTCAAATACAAGCTGCCCCCCCACGACGCCCTTTGGGACGTGATGATTGTTTTCCTAGTCACCGTCGCTCCAGCCAAAATCCTCGTCGCATGGGCCTGGCATCGTTCCGAGGGCAAACCGGAGCCCTGGCGGACCTGGCAATGGCTCAACCGATTCCTCCTCGCGACCGCCCTCGGATACTACATCTATTTCCTTTTCCTTGCCCGTACGGGTGGCCAGCTCGGAGAAAAGGCCATCTGGCAGCACCATGCGCTGATCCTGCCCTTTCCATTCTAAGCGGAGCAGGGCCGCCCGCTGTCGAATCGGTCATTCCCGCCACCACCATCGAGAAAAAGATCGTCTCCCTTCACCACCAGAAACGCGACCTCGCCGAGTCCCTCCTCTCCCGCAGTGACGACGCCAATGTTATACTATCGTCCGAGGCGTTGCTGGATTTGATTCGGGAGTAGGAGGGGGAGAGCCATTTCTAATTCTTGACTATTACTGTAAATCCGTGGTCGAAATTAATGTTTCCAACACTTAATTCGCCGATATCCGAACAGCCTTAGATGCCTGGGCCACGAATTACACGAATGGCCGGAGAACCGAAACTCAAAATGAAAAAACCACAAACGGCCCGATTCGACGTCTCCGAGCACCTACGCCCCCCGGAGGAGATTGCGGCCTATCTTTAGGCCTGTTTCGAAGAGGCGGGTGACGATGCGGCTTTCATTGCCAGGGCCTGCGGTGACATCGCCGGAGCCAAAGGAATGAGCCAGATCGCCCGCGAATCCGGTCTCTCCCGCGAGAGCCTCTACTAGACCGTTTCCGGGGGGCCCGGACCTCCGTATTCGACACCATTCTACGGTTGTTGACGCGCAGGGATTAAAACTGCATGCGGTTCCGGCGAAGTGAGGAAGTGACATTTGGATTGGTCTCCTGACTTCGCTCCCAAAATTTTCGCAGTAACGTGAGCTCCCCGTCCTACTGAAAAACACGCGCGCGTCGAGGATCCCGCGCGCGCTCGGCGCGCGCTCGTCGATTCGCTCCCGATTCAATCACCGCCTCCCTCAAAGCCGAATCGCCACTTCTCTGCAAACACCGCCATCGCCTCTACGCTGACAATGCCGCCGAAGGCGGGGTCGATCCCGAATGGACCGGTCGCCTCGGCAAAGTCGCCCTGGCGCTATGAGTCACTCTCCCCGGAACAGCGCAATGTTCTCAGGATACAGAAGCAATGGAACGTGCAACTCCAGCACGTCGGCAAAGGCGTCACCGCCCTGCGCTACCTCGCCCGCTATGTGCATCGCAGCGCCTTTTCTCCCAAGCGCCTCCTTGGCCGCGATGCGCAGGGGCGCATTCGATTGCTCTGGACTTGCAGCGCTTCGGGCAGGACCTCTGTCATGGCTCTGGCCCCTCACGAGTTCATTCGTCGCTGGCTGCTCCATGTTCTTCCAAAGGGGTTTACCCGCCTGCGGCACTACGGCTTTTTGAGCAGCGCAGCCAAAAAGGCGAGGGCTTCGATTCGGGTTCTCCTCGGGACCGGACGGGAGCCTGACACAACTACACCAAAGGCAGACCCGTTTTCCTGCAGGCACTGCGGAGGAGTCCTCCACTACCTTCGGGATTTCGAGCGATTGTCTCTTCCGAGAGGACCTCCGGCCACCGGGAAAGGTAACGCCCCCTCATGATCCCTTCGATAGCACCATCATTGTCTATTTGTCAGGCCCCCGGAAAAGGGCGTCTTCGCATCGTAGTGTCAGGACGTTTCCGCAAAGAAGGCTCTTTCCACAAGTTGGAGGGAAAGACGGTGGACGGCACCTCGATTCGAGCGCTCCGACCTACTTCGGTTGAGAGAACGGCAGAGCTGTTCCCTCAACAGCACCCGCAGAGGTCGGGGAATGGCCGTTCGGATGCGCACCCATCACGTAACTCGCTGTCCCTCAAGCATAAATCGATTGTGCAAAGGGACCGCCACTGCCGCAGGTGATTCCACCCTGGGCTCGACCAACAACCGATAGGTTCGGGGCAAGCCCAAACCTATCTGAGGGGTTGAGTGGACGAGATTGACCACTCGATTTCGACCAAAACCGAGAATCCCTCCCTCAAAGCTCCGCACCGTCCACCGCCTCCTCCCTTTTGGGCGGTCTCATTCCGCTCGCCCAAGGCAGCCCGTCTACCTGCCTTCCCGCTGATCCAATGGCCAGGCTTCCGTCGTGAAGGGTGCCTCGCCGGGGCCGGGCCCCATCCCCAGATCCCCCTGCAGGAGTCGGAGTCTACAGTTCTCAAGGTGCCACCGGTCATTCTCCTCGACGGATTCGACCCGGTCCGGTTGATCCGGCACTGGGTAAACAGGCTGATCGAGATCGAGCAGATCCGGGTTCATGGGGCTTCGCGGTGAATTAGATCCGAAGGGAGCGGCCTCATTTTCAGCCCAGATGGGGCAGATTATTGAGTATATGGGGATCGCCCATAGGCTTCTCTTCACCCTTCTCCCCACTGGAAACCAAGCCGAAAAGCGCGACAATGCGCGATGCGGAAACTCCCCTTCCCCCTCATTCTCTCCCTCGCGCTTTCTCTCGTCTCCACTCTGAGGGCCGACGAGCTGCCCCTGGTCTTCCGCGACGATTTCTCGAACGGCACCGACGCCTGGGAGCCGACAGACGCGGCGGCCTGGAAAATCACTACCCTCGACGGCAACGACACCTACGAGATCCTCGGGGGATCGAAGTACAAACCACCCTACCGCAGCCCCTTTAATATTTCTCTGCTCAAAGGGCACCAGGTCGGCGACTTCGTGCTCACCGCGAAGGTCCAGTCGAAGCAGGAGCCCCGCGGGCACCGCGACATGTGTGTGATCTTCGGCTACCAGGATCCGGCCAACTTTTACTACATCCACCTCGGCGAAAAGACCGATCCGCACGCGAACCAGATCTTTCTCGTCAACGAAGCGCCCCGGATTGCCATTTCCGAAAAGGCCTCGCCAGGCACACCCTGGCAGGTTGGCAAATGGCACGACGTGAAGATCAAACGCACCGTCGCGACCGGTCTCATCGAGATCTACTTCGACGACATGGAGACGCCGAGCCACGTCGCGCACGACAAGACCTTCCTCAGCGGCAGGATCGGCCTCGGCACCTTCGACGACATGGGCCTGTGGGATGACCTCGAGCTGCGCGGCGTCGCGGTGAACGCACCCGTCGCCGGCATACCCGATCCGAAGCAGCTCCGCTTCACCAAATGGACGCCCAAGTTCCCCGTGCCCGACCCGGTCGCGATCAGCTTTGACCCGCAGGGGCGCGCCTACGTCACCCAGACGAAGCGCCGCAAGGCCAACGACCTCGACATCCGCGACAACACCGACTGGATCCCGAACGACCTCAGCTTCACCTCTCCGGCCGACAAGGAGGCCTTCTACCGCGAGCAGTTCACCCCGGAAAACAGCGCCGCCAATGCCAAGCGCGTCGAGGATCTCAACGGCGACGGCCTCCATGACATCAAAGATCTCACCGTCCTGAGCGAGCGCATCCATCTGATCTCTGACACCGACGGAGACGGCCTCGCGGACAAGACGGGCCTCTTCGCCGAGCAGCTCAACCACCTCATCGGGGGCGTCGCCGGCGGTGTGCTCTATCATGAGGGCGAGGTCTTCGTCTGTCCCGTCCCCGAACTGGTGAAATTCCGCGACACCGACGGCGACGACAAAGCAGACGCGCGCGAGGTCGTGGCCTCGGGCTTCGGTGTACACCTCGCCTACGCCGGACACGATATGCACGGGCTCAGCGTCGGTCCCGACGGCCGCATCTACTGGTCGGTCGGTGACAAGGGTATCCGCGTGAAGACCGCCGACGGGCTGGACTACCGCTTTCCCCATCAGGGCGGCCTGATGCGCTGCGAGCCCGACGGATCGAACTTCGAGGTCTTTGCCCACGGCCAGCGGAACATTCAGGAAGTCGCCTTCGACCAGTATGGCAACTTCTTCGGCGTCGACAACGATGCGGATTTCGCCGGTGAAAAAGAGCGCTTTGTCCACATCGAGCAATACACCGATCTCGGCTGGCGTTCCCACTGGCAGTACCTGCGCGAGGACTACAACCCGTGGAACGACGAGCAGATGCATATCCCCTTTCACGAAGGGCAGCCCCGCTGGTACTCGGCCCCGCTCGGACTTTACGAGAACGGCCCCGCCGGATTCAAACCCAATCCCGGCACCGGGCTCGGACCGGAATACGACGGCTACTTTTTCCTGACAAGCGCACCCAGCGGCCAGCAGTGGGCCTTCCAGATAAGGCCGAGGGGCGACAGCTTCGCGATGGTCAACGATCACAAAATCGGAGACGGCATCCCCCTCGTCGGGCTCAACTTCGCGCCCGACGGCGGCCTCTACGGCGTTGATTGGGGCGGCGGTTACCCGATGAATGAGAACGGCGCGATCTGGCGCATCGATGTGCCTGCGGAAAAGGCAAACCCTCTCCGTGCCGATACCCGGAAAAGGATCGCGGCCGATCTCTCCGATGACGACGACGACCAGCTCGTCACCCTCCTCGGCCACGCCGACCAGCGGGTGCGCCTGAAGGCCCAGTTCGCCCTCGCCAAACGTGATGCACTCGCTGAGTTCGCGGCCGTCGCAGGCGAAGTCACCGCCCCGCAACTCGCCCGCATCCACGCGATCTGGGGAATAGGCCAGCTCATTCGCCGCGAGGTAGCGGCCGACGAGGCGCTCACCGTTCTTTTTTCCGATCCTGATCCGGAAGTCCGCGCCCAGGCCATCAAAACCGTGACCGACCGCTACGGGCGACTGCTCGGGCTCGACCGCATCCCCGGCCCGACCAGAGAGGGGCATGCCCTCACCTCAACCCTCCTGAGTCGGCTCGACGATCCCTCGCAGCGCGTGCGGATCCAGGCGCTCCTGGGGCTCGGACGGCTCCGCGACTCCGCCGCCACCGAAGCCATCGTGAAGTTGCTCTCCGTAAAAGAGAACCATCACGGTCTCACCTACCTGCGCCATGCCGGGGTCATCGCCCTCGCCGGATGCGCCCCGACGGAGACCCTCGCCGGATTTGCCGGACATTCCTCTGACTTCCTCCGCACCTGTGCCTCCCTCGCCCTCGGAAAACGCGGCGATGCCGCAATCGCCGCCTTCCTCGATGACAAAGATCCCGTCCTCGCCGCCGACGCCGCCGTGCAGATCCACGACGACTGGATGATCCCCGAAGCCATGCCCGCCCTCGCCGCCGCGCTGGGGCAGCACCTCGCCCACGAACCCTTCACCCGCCGTGCCCTCAACGCGAACTTCCGCCTCGGAACCGCCGAAGCCACCGAGCGGGTCGCCTCTTTCATCGCCGCAGGCAAGGCTCCCGAAGCGCTCCTCGAGGCCGGACTTGAGGGGCTCAGTAATTGGACCACCCCGGGCCAACTCGATCTTGTCGTCGGCCAGTATCGTCCTCTCGAGCCCCGTGACCCGGGCGTGCTCGCGGCGGCTCTGGGAAAACATCTCGATGCGCTCCTGACCTCGGAGTTTTCCTCCGTCCGCACCACCGCGATGGATCTCGCCCGCCAGACGAAGGTGCCCATCGCCAACGAGACCCTCGTGATCGTGTTTGAAAACAATGGCGCCACCGCCTCGCTGCGCTCGGCCGCTCTGCGACTCCTCGCCTCGCAAAAGGCGCCTGAAATCGCCGCGTTCGTCGACTCGGCACTCGACGAAAAAGAAGATGTAGTGGCCGAGGCCGCCCTCGATCTGCTCACCGGCCTCGACCCTGACAGAGCGTTAACCGAGATCACCCGGCGCCTCGAGGGCAAGGCATCCGTCGCCGTGAAACAGCACGCGATCCGCTCGCTCCCCTCTGCCGGGGGCCTTGAGAAAATGAAATCACTCCTCGCCGATCTCAAGGCCGGCAAGATCGAGCCCGCCCTGCAACTCGACGTCTACGAGGCGGCCAAGGCAAGCGCCTTTGCAACGGACCCTGACATTAGCGCCACTATCGCCGCGATGGAGACCACCTGGCAGACGGAGATGGCGACCGATCCCCTCGCCCCCTACCTCATCGCTCTCGAAGGCGGCGACGCCGGTCGCGGCAAGTCCGTCCTCCTCAATCACCCGGCCGGTCAGTGCACCGCCTGCCACAAGATCGCCGACGGCCAAGGCAGCAACGTCGGGCCGAATCTCAAGGATATCGGCGCGAAAAAGGATCGGCTATACATTCTCGAAGGCCTCGTCAATCCCCAGGGCGTCGTTGCGAGCGGCTACGGCAACATCGCCATCACCCTGAAGGACGGCACTTCCCTCGCCGGTCAGTTCCGCAGTGAAAAGAACGGCAAGGTGATCCTCCTCGATCCCGAAGGCAAAGAGACCAGCGTGCCCGTCGACTCGATCAAAGAACGCAGCCCTGTCATTTCGACGATGCCGCCGATGGGATACATCCTGCAAAAGTCCGAGATCCGCGACGTCGTGGCGTATCTGGTGAGTTTGAAGGGGTGAGGACAGCTTGAGGGTTTCCGACTGGATCCACCCAATCGAGACGGTGGCGACGTGGAGGTCACCACTACCGGGGAGCGGGCTTGTCTTCACGTAAAGGTGACGTCCACGTCGCCACCACGCCCGCCTTTACTCTCCCGCGACCGCTTTTTCGCGGAGTTTATCGATCGTGGCGGGGCCGATGCCTTTGACGCGACCGAGGTCTTCGAGGCTTTCGTAGGGGCGGCCTTTGATGATGGCTTTGGCGGTCTCGGGGCCGACGCCGGGGAGGGTCTCGAGCTTTTCCACGTTCGCTTTATTGAGATCGACGGGACCGGAGGCGATCCAGTTTTTCACGAGGAGCACAGCGATCGCGAGGACAAAAAACGCCACAATGAGGAGGGAAAAGCGTCGATTGTTCTGATCATCCGCCGCCATCGCTTCGCGACGGCGGTCGATTTTCCGACGGCGGGACTCGCTGGACGTTTCGCGGGACATGATCACTCCTTAACTCGCATCGGAAACGGATGACAAATTAAAATTCTCCACCACCAGCGGCGGCACGTGCATGGGCATCTGGCTCTCGCTGCCGAGGACACGCTCGGGTGCGCCGCTCGCGACGATGTTCTTCAGCACATTCACGGGGGTCTCGTTGAAGCGGAAATTTTTCACGGGGCCGGTGACTTTGCCGTCTTTGATCGCAAAGGTCCCGTCCCGCGTCAGACCGGTGTAGAGGAGTGACTCGGGCTGGACCATGCGCAGGTACCAGAGACGGGTGATGAGGACTCCGTCGGCGACGCCGGCGATGAGCGCGTCGAGCGACTTGCCCTCACCCGGCATGATGAGGTTGCCCGGCCAGGGGCGCGGGGCGATCCCTTTTTCCTGCGCCCAGAAGCGCCCCACGGGGAGATTTTTGAGCACGCCGTTCTCGATCCAGTTGGTGCGTTCCAGGGGGAGTCCGCTCTGGTGAATGCCCGACGGCGCAGCCGCGTAGAGCGGATCGGAAAAGACCGTGGCCCGCTCGCCGAAGAGCGACTTGCCGATCGGGTCTTCGCCTTCTTTGACGAGACCGTTGAGAAAGCTGCGTCCTTCGTCAAAGTCGCGCCGGTCGAGCCCCCACGAGAGCAGCCCGAGGAGATCCCGGGCGGCGGAGGCCTCGAGGACGACGGTGGTGCGCCCGGCGGGGCGCTCGGAGGCGTTTCGTGAGGCGAGGGCCTTGGCGATGGCGCGCTCGCCGACGGGAATGAGGTCGAGTTGTCCCGCATCGGTGATCTGCGTGCTGGCCCAACCCGAGCCACGCCCCTCGGCGGTGCGGGCGGTCATGGAAAAGCCGACCGTAGTGCTGCGCTCGTAGATGAAAACGCCGCGACTGTTCGCGTAGGCCGAGCCATTGACGGATCGCTCGAGATAGCCGGCGCTATCGACCCCGGCCGTGCGTGCCGCCTCGATGACGGGACGCAGTTGGGCGAGCGCCAGCTCGGGAGTCATCGCGGCGGTGGCGTCGGCCCAGGTCAGCGGCGTCGCGTAGGTGGAGGGCTCGACCGGCGGGAGGTGCTCGGGATCTTCGGGCGCGAGCCGGGCCATGGCCTCGACCTTGGCGACGGCGGCGCGCAGGGTTTCGTCATCGATCTGGTTTACGGAGATCGAGGCGGAGCGCTTCCCGAAGCTCACCGAGAGGCTGATGGAAATGCGGTCGATGAGGCCATTCGAGGTGATGTCGTTGTTCGCCGAGCGCAGGAGGAGGTCCTCGGAGTCGCTGACGTAGAGCTCAGCCGCGTCGGCCTTGACGAGTCCGAGGATTTTAGCGCAGAGGGATTCGGTGGTGGCGGGGATCATGGGGGCGGTGGTGTCTGTTTGTTAAATCTGTGAAAATCTCTCTCCATCTGTGGCAATCTGTGTTCTTCTTTCTTCAATACACATGTCGCTTCATTTCGAGCTTGGCGTTCCTAAAGTTCAAAATGAGGCCGACCTTCAATCTCGAGATCCTTAAATAGTTCAACATTTGGGCTGATTCGTTCTCTCCAATGCATTCAACAGCTTTGATCTCGACGACCACCTGATTCTCAACCGTAATGTCAGGGACGCATTCTCCGACGACATGCCCGTGGTAGAGAATGGGATAGGCGGGTTGCTGGATGCAGCGAAGACCGATTTCTTTGAAGTCAAAAACCAGCGCGTTCTCGTAGGGCTTCTCCCGCAATCCGGAACCAAGCTCGCGGTGCACCCGCATCGCTGATCCGATGATTGCGTAGGTGAGTTCTTCGTCGCTCATTTATCCAGTGAGGCGTCAGGATCTAACACAGATGGTCTCGGATGATCACAGATTTCCACAGATGAGGAATTCTGAATCTGTGACATCTCCTCTTCATCTGTGTAAATCTGTGTCAAAAAAGCAGGTCTCATGGTTAGAATTAAACACAGATCGTCACAGATATTCATGAAGCTCACGCCCACTCCCTCGCGCCACTGCAGTCGCAGCCTTTTACGGGGCCGCCCTGGACGGCGGCGGCGATGTCTTTGCCGGACTCCTGCACGGTGTTCAGCACGTTGATCTGCCGGAACCTCGCGGGCACGGCGCCGTGGGAGACGGGGGCGACCTGCTGGGGCTGGCCTTTGCCGCAGTTCATCGCGCCGCCGAGTTCGTAGGTCGGCTCGCCACCGAGGCCATCGCAGGCTTTCCAGAAATCGACCGAGTTCCCCTGGTAGGCGACGTCGCGGAACATGCCATCGAGTTTGCCATTGCGGATGCGGTGAAAGACCTGGCCGGTGAACTGGAAGTTGTAACGCTGCTGGTCGATGCTCCAGCTGCCATTGCCGTCGATGTAGATGCCGTCCTCGACATCGGCGATGAGACTCTCGGCGGTGACGGCCGCGTCCTTCCCGGACTGCAGGGAAATGTTCGGCATGCGCTGGATCGGGAAGGCGTCGAAGCTGTCGGCGTAGGCGCAGCCGTTCGAGCCGCCCCCGAGTCCGATGAGGGCGGCCTGACCGAGCGCCATTTGAAAATTGCGGAAGACCCCGTCTTTCACGATGGGGAATTCTTTGCCCGCCGTTTTGACTCCGTCGTCGTCCCAGCTCACCGTGGAGAGGCCGCCGACGGCGCTGCGATCGGCAATGAGAGTCACGATCTCGCTCCCATACTGGAGCGAGTCGAGCTTGTCCGGTGTGCAAAAGGAAGTGCCGGCAAAGTTCGCTTCGTAGCCGAGGGCGCGGTCGAGTTCGGTGGGGTGGCCGACGGTCTCGTGAATGGTGAGCCAGAGATTGCTCGGGGCGATGACGAGATCCATCTTCCCCGGGGTGACCGAGGGAGCGGCCATCTTCTCGCGGGCCTGTTCGACGGCGAGGGCGGCCTCGGCGGCGGCGTCCCATTCGCTAAAGTGCTCGTAGCCGGCCCCGCGCGGAGGCAGCATGCTGGCGCGGGAGGCGAACCCGCCCTTTTTCGGATCGACGATGGTGATGCTGAAGCCGGGATGGATCCGCATGCGGGACTGCTCGATGCGGGTGCCGTAGGTGTTGGCGAGCCATTTGCGCTCGCGCACGGCGGAGACGCGGGAGTTGCAATAGCTCGCGCCTTTGCCGAGAGCAGCGCGATTGATCTCGAGAAGCCGCTCGACTTTTTCCTCGAGGGCGATGGTGAAAGGATCGACGGCGACGGGCATGTCCCAGCGTCCGGTGTGGGCGGGGAGGGTCTCGATCTCGATGGGCTGCTTCCGCCATCCGGCCTGGCCTTTCGCGATGGCGATGGCGGACTCGACGAGTTGAAGGACGCGTTTTTCCGAGATTTCTTCACTCGCGGCAAAGCCCCATGCGCCCTGCACGAGGACGCGGACAGAGCAGCCGAGGGACGAGCCGGCATCGACGCCCTGAACCATCTCCTCACGCACGAAGAGCGACTCACGATCGGTCTGCATGAAGCGCAGGTCGGCAAAAGTCGCTCCCAGTTCGTTGGCCTTCGCCAGAGCGAGATCGGCGAGACCGGTGAAGCGTGTCGAGAGAGAGTTCGCAGCCAGCGCGGTGGTCGCCCACCGGCTGGAGAGGAGTGCCAGTGCCGAGGCTGAGGTGCCCTTGATCCAGTCGCGTCGTTGCATGACGCACAAGCTAACAGGGTTAGGCGAGGTAGTAAAGAGGGTTGGGTATCCAACCCGGCCTCGGTTACCGGCGGCTTCGGTAAAAGAAACCGCCACCCCCGAAGATTAGAATGAGCACGACGATGATGAGAATGGTTTCGGTAGACATTAACGCAAGATAACACCGGCGGGTCACATCCGGTATGGGGTGTTCACCCCGTAGGAAAAGGGGCACGAGCGAGTGGAGCGCTCGCGCCCGAAGGCGGCGTTTTTGCCTGTTGATGCGATCAATTCGCGACGACGTTGACGAGGCGACCGGGGACGACGATGACTTTTCGCACGGTGAGGCCGTCGATGAAGCCTTTTACCTTCTCGCTCTCGAGGGCGAGGGTTTCGACTTCTTCATTGGAGGCCCCGTTGGGGACGAAGACTTTGTCGCGGACCTTGCCGTTGACCTGGAGGACGATCTCGATCTCGTCCTCGATGAGGCAGGCGGGATCAAAGTCGGGCCAGGGCTGGTTCGCGAGGTCGGCGGAGGTGACGCTGCCGAAAGCCCCCGCGAGCGAGGCATTGAGCTCTTCGCTGAGGTGCGGGGCAAAGGGATTGAGGACCTGGAGCAGGAGCACGACGGAGGACACGGGCACTTGCTCGAGCTTGGTGAACTCGTTGGTGCAGACCATCATCTGGGCGATGGCGGTGTTGAAGCTCATCGCGTCGATGTCCTCGCCGACCTTCTTGATCGTGGCGTGGACGACCTTGTTTGTGGCTTTGTCAGGGACGATGTCGGCGAGCTTTGCATTGAGAACCCATTCGCCTTCCTGATTGGTCTCCATGACGAGACGCCAGACCCGGGCGAGGAAGCGGTAGACGCCCTCGACTCCCTTCATCGACCACGGCTTGACCTGCTCGAGCGGTCCCATGAACATCTCGTAAAGGCGCAGCGAATCGGCTCCGTATTCGGAGATGACGTCGTCGGGATTGACGACATTGCCGACGGACTTGGACATTTTCTGCCCGTCCTCGCCGAGGATGAGGCCCTGGTTGACGAGCTTCTGGAAGGGCTCGGTCGTGCTGAGGTGCCCGAGGTCAAAGAGAACCTTGTGCCAGAAGCGGGCGTAGAGCAGGTGCAGCACGGCGTGCTCGGTGCCGCCGACATAGAGATCGACCGCGCCGGGTTTTCCGCTGCCGCCGAGCCAGTAGGCCTCGGCTTCTTTGCTAATGAAACGCTCGGCGTTTTTCGGATCGCAGTAACGCAGATAATACCAGCACGAGCCGGCCCACTGCGGCATCGTGTTCGTCTCGCGCTGCGCGGTGGCACTGTAGGCGATCCAGTCGGTCGCTTTGATGAGCGGACCGCGCGGGTCGCCGGTGGGTTTGAAGTCCTCGAGTTCGGGTTGCAGGAGCGGCAGCTCGCTGTCGGGAATGGCGGCGTGCTGACCATTTTCCCAAATGATGGGGAAGGGCTCGCCCCAGTAACGCTGACGCGAGAAAAGCCAGTCGCGCAGCTTGAACTGGATGCGGCGTTTGCCGAGATTTTTTGACTCGAGCCAGTCGATCATCTTCGCCTTCGCTTCGGCGGTGGGGAGACCGTCGAGGAAGCCGGAGAGAATGGCGAAACCCTCGCCCGAGAAGCACGGGCCGGAAGCTGAAGTAGCATGGGCATCCTGCCCATGACCCTCCCCTTGACGATCGGAGGCCGAACCAACCCACTCCCACTCCAGAAGTCCCGCTTTCACCGGATTGTTCAGCGCATACTCGATCTGCTCGTTCAGGTCGTCGCGATCACGGACGAGGTGATCATACGACTCCGCCTGCCACACCTCCCCGCTGCGCCCCAGCGCTTTGTTGATTTCGTTGGCGGTAAATGATTTCCACGAATGGAGAATGGACTCGAGGGAATGATCCCCCATCGGTTGGAGGACAGCATGGACATGGTTCGGCATGACGCACCAGGCGAGGAGACCGTATCGCTCATCGTCAAAATGTCTCAGAGCCGCCGCCACGAGTCGGGCGATTTCGGGCCGGGCGAGCCAGCATTCGCCCTTTCCTGCATCAAGGTAGGATTCGATGCGTTCGGAGTAGAGCTGACGGAGACGGGCTGCATCTTCGGATCTGACTTTTCCGCCTTTCTCTTTTACTTCAGCCGAGAGCTGCTCACGTTCCGTGCGGTAGGCGTCAAGAACGGTCTGGGCGAGGGAGTCGGCGAGACGGAAGGTAACCGCGTAGGTGCCATCGCTCTGGGTCCAGTGAGGGAGTTTGGCTCCTTCTCTGATTTCGAGCATCTTGCCACGGTGCATGGCCGAAGGCGGCCCCGGCTGGAAGCCCGTGCTACTTTTCGCTTCGGTGACGACCTCGATGATGGGCAGATCGAATTTCTTCGCAAAGGCAAAGTCCCGCTCGTCATGCGCGGGCACGGCCATGATCGCTCCGGTGCCGTAGCCCATCATGACGTAGTCGGCGATCCAGACGGGGATCTTTTCACCGTTCACGGGGTTGATGGCGTGGGCTCCGGTAAAGACGCCGGATTTGTCTTTGTTGAGCTCACCGCGATCCATGTCGGACTTGCCTGCGCAAGCCTTTGCATAGGCCTCGACGGCGGACTGCCGCTCTGCGGTGGTGATCCCGGCGACGAGCGGGTGCTCGGGCGCGAGGACCATGTAGGTCGCTCCGAAAAGGGTGTCGGGACGAGTCGTGAAGACGGTGACGGTATGGCCCTCGACGTCGAAATCGACCTCGGCGCCCTCGCTTTTTCCGATCCAGTTCTTTTGCAGCAGCTTGATGCCCTCGGGCCAGTCGAGCGGCTCGAGTTCGTCGATGAGGCGCTCGGCGTAGCTGGTGATGCGCAGCATCCACTGGCGCAGGGGGCGGCGCTCGACGGTGTGGCCTTTGGCTTTCCACTCCTCGATCTCCTCGTTGGCGAGGACGGTGCCGAGATCGGGCGACCAGTTCACGGGCGCTTCGTGGACGAAGGCGAGACGGACGGCGTCGATCTGCTCGCGGGTCCAGCCTTTGGCCTCGAGCTGAGTGACGGGCCGGGCCTTTTTCGTTTCCTCACAAAAGTAGGAATGATAGAGCTGCAGGAAGATCCACTGGGTCCAGCGGACGTAGCCGGGATCGGTCGTGTTGACCTCGCGGTCCCAGTCGTAGGCAAAGCCGATCGCCTTGAGCTGGCGGCGGAAGTTGTCGATGTTGGCCTCGGTCGTGACGCGGGGGTGTTGTCCGGTCTTGATGGCATACTGCTCGGCAGGCAGGCCGAAAGCGTCCCAGCCCATCGGGTGGAGGACATTGCAGCCGCGCATGCGCTTGTAACGGGTGATGATGTCGGTCGCGGTGTAGCCCTCGGGATGTCCGACGTGGAGGCCGGATCCACTCGGGTAGGGGAACATGTCGAGGACAAAATACTTCGGCTTTGACGCATCGAATCCCGCCTCGCCCGGATTGGGGACGCTGAAGGTTTTGTTCGCTTCCCAATGGCCCTGCCATTTGGGTTCGAAATCTTTGAAGGGGAAACTCTTGCGTTGCTCGGCCATGATCTGTCTTTTGGAGTGGGCGGGAGTGTAGAGCCACTGCGGCGGGGACGCAGCAGGTTTTTGAAGCGGGGAAAAAGGCCGACCCGGGGGTTTTGCGGAGCCGTTCAGGCGGGTTGCTGCTGCGAGATGCAGTGGATCGCCCCGCCCTCGCGGACGATGTCGACGGCATTGATCGGCACGATCTCGCGTCCGGGGAAAAGCTCACCGAGGACGCCGACGGCGGCGGTGTCGCGCTTTTTCTGCCCGAAGACGGGGACGAGGACGGCGGTGTTGAGAATGAGGAAGTTCACATAGCTGGCGGGCAGCACGGGGAGACGCCAGTCGGGGGCGAGGCAGGCGTCGGGCATGTCGAGCTCGATGATCTCGGGCCGTGTGCCGTCGGGCAGGCGGAAGTCGCCGAGACGCTCGCGATTCTCACGGAGGACGCGGTGGTTGGGGTTTTTCCCGTCTTTCTCCTGCGAGATGACGATGGTGCGGTCGTTAACAAAGCGGGCGATGTCGTCGATATGGCCGTCGGTGTCGTCGCCCTCGATCCCGGAGCGTAGCCAGAAGATCTCGTTCATGCCGAGGAGGGACTTGATGCGATCTTCGATCTCCTCCCGGGAAAGATCAGGATTGCGATTGGGATTGAGGAGGACGGCCTCGGTCGTGAGGAGTTGCCCGAGACTGTTCTGCTCGATGGAGCCGCCCTCGAGGATCATGTCGGCGTCGAAGCGATCCATCCCGAGGGTGTTGGCAATGCGGGCAGGGATCTCGTTGTCCTGCTCGTAGGGGCCGAACTTGTCGCCCCATCCGTTGAAGCCCCAGTTCGTCACGGCGATCTCGCCGCTCTCGCGGTGTTTCACAAAGAGGGGGCCGTGGTCGCGGCACCAGACGTCGTCGTTGGCA
>JBDNIL010000295.1:0-19083 GCA_041688355.1 Verrucomicrobiales bacterium
GTGACTGGCCGGAATTCGCTCTTTCAACCCTTCCGCATCCTGATCACCCTTGGCTCGGGGAAGGAGAGGGTTCAATTCCTTCCCCGGGCGTCTCTTGAAGGGATGCATCCGAAAAGGAAGCCACCCGGCAGAAGAAAAGGGATAGGCTCTACAATGCCGCCAGTTTCTTCGCAAAGCTCTTGGCCTTCTTTTTGAACTTCTTCGCCTTCGCGACCTTTTTCTTCTTTTTGAACTTCTTCGCCTTCTTCTTGAATTTCTTGATCTGGTTGAGGTAGAACGCTCGCAGTGCAGCGTTTGGATCTCCAACTTTCACCGGAATGGAATAGACGGACAGGTTGTGCGCGGCGCTGCTCCCGGATCCCGCAATGTCCAGGCTTCGGAGCAGACCGCTGGCGAGGACGCTGCTCTGGTCGACGGGCACGGGAGTGAGGCTGTCGTTGATCGTGGAATCGCCGAGTTGGCCGAGATCGTTCAATCCCCAGGCAGCGAGGGCACCGTCGTCGCAGAGAACAACGCTGAAATCGTTGCCTGCAATGATCTCAGTCACGGTTTTGCCGGACAACACTCCACTCTGGTTGATCGCCGAGGGCGTGCTTCCGCTGGCTGTGTTGAACCCCCAGCTGACGAGAGTGCCGTCGGAGCAAAGAACCAGATTGTGTCGATCACCTGCCGAGATCGAGGCAATCGTCTTACCAGCGAGCACTCCGCTTTGGTCGACCAGCACGGGAACATCGCTGTCCGCACCGTTACTGTCGCCGAGCGCTCCCTCCGTGTTGGAGCCCCACGAGGCGAGAGTCCCGTCGGAGCAGAGGGCCAGGCTGTTGACTCCACCGGCAGCGATGGCGACGACCGTCTTTCCGGAGATTACCCCGGTCTGGTCGACGAGCACGGGGACGGCGCTGTCGGTGGTGTTGTCATTGCCGAGCGTGCCTAGCTCGTTGTTGCCCCAGGACACGAGCGTGCCATCTTCACAGAGGGCCAGATTGTGCGTGAAGCCTGCCGCGATCGCGATGACCGCTTTGCCGGTGAGAACTCCGCTTTGGTCGATGAGAACAGGGACGCTGCTGTCGTTGGTGAAACTGTCGCCGATCTGTCCAAATTGCCCACTGCCCCAGGCGGTGACGGTGCCGTCAGAACATAGAGCGAGGCTGTGCATGCCACCGGCGGCGATGGCGATGACCGTCTTTCCGGAGAGGGCGCCACTCCGGTCGACGAGCACGGGAACGCTGCGGCTGGTGGTGGAATTGTCACCGAGTTGTCCAAAAGCATTGTCGCCCCAGGCAGCGAGAGTGCCGTCGGTGCAGAGGGCAAGGCTGTGGGAGTCGCCCGTTGCGAGTTCGACGATGGTCTTACCGGCCAGCACACCGCTTGTGTTGGCCACCGCCGGAGCAGCCCGGTCGACGGTGGAGTTGTCACCGATCTGACCGGAGGCGTTTCCGCCCCAGGCGACGAGGGCGACGCCACGCCACAGCAGCACGAGGTCGTTGCCGTCGCCGCCGTAATACCAGGCCACGAAGGGATAGTTCTTTCCTCCGAAGCTCAGGTTCGTGACTTCGCCGTTGGCGAGATTGTCGAAGGCGCCTCCGATGGAGCCCTGTCCGGTGTTGTTGACCACCATCAGATTGGCTCCTTGAGTGGGCGCGAAGTTCAAAGCGAGATCGACGGTGTTCCCGGTGGCGGTGAGCCCCTCTACCGTCAGCGGAACGTCGGACCCGGAGATGAAGGAGTTGGTCAACGTGGTTTCAGTCGCACCGCTGCTGAAAAGGGTGATATCGAAAGGGTTTTCGTCCGCATCAGTGCTGGCGAGATGGAGATCGGCAGTTTTCGCACCGATGCTGGACGGAGTGAATCGCACCGTAAAAGTGGTGGAACCACCCGGAACCACCAGAGTGGCAGGCGGACTGGTCACCGTGTAATCACTGGCATCGCTGCCATCGAAAGTGATAGCCGTGTCGATCAGTTCACCCGGGCCGGCGTTGCGCACCGTGAAGGTGCGTTCGATCACGGAACCTACCAGTGCCGGGGTGCCGAAATCGACCGTCGCACTGCCATCGGTCAGGTCGATGCTAACTGGTTGCTCCACCGAGATCTCGGGGAGGACTGCGCCGTAAACGGCGAGGCTGAAAGCAGCTGTGGAACTGCCCGAGAGACCGCTGACGCGCTTGCCGAAGAGTTCGCTGGTTCCATCTTCCACGTTCACCGCCACCGGCTCGAGGCGCTGCGTCGTGCTGTTGTCCCCGAGCTGGCCCTTGAAGTTCTTACCCCAGGCCGCGACCGTGCCGTCACTGCACAAGGCCAGGCTGTGCAATCCGCCCGCCGCGACGGCGATTACGGTCTTGCCAAACAAGGCGCTGGTCCCGTCCGCCACGTTGACCGCCACCGGCACTTGGCGCTCTGTCGTGCTGTTGTCTCCGAGCTGGCCACCGTCGTTATAGCCCCAGGCCGCCACGGTGCCGTCACTGCACAGGGCCAGACTATGGAAGCCGCCCGCCGAAACGGCAATCACGGTCTTGCCAAACAAGGCGCTGGTTCCATCCGCCACGTTCACCGCCACCGGCACTTGGCGATCTGTCGTGCTGTTGTCCCCGAGCCGGCCACTGTCGTTCCAGCCCCAGGCTGCCACGGTGCCATCGCTGCACAGGGCCAGGCTATGCTCGCCACCTCCTGCGATGGCAATCACCGTCTTGCCAAACAAGGCGCTGGTCCCATCCGCCACGTTCACCGCCACCGGCAGGAGACGATTCGTCGTGCTGTTGTCTCCGAGCCCGCCGAAATTGTTCCGGCCCCATGCCGCCACCGTGCCGTCACTGCACAAGGCCAGGCTATGCTCGCCACCTCCTGCGATGGCAATCACCGTCTTGCCAAGCAAGGCGCTGTTCCCGTCCGCCATGTTCACCGCCACCGGCACGAGACGATCCGTCGTGCTGTTGTCCCCGAGCTCGCCACTTTGGTTCCCGCCCCATGCCGCCACCGTGCCATCACTGCACAGGGCCAGGTTGTGCCATCCGCCCGCCGCGACGGCGACGACGGTCTTGCCAGCCAACACACCTTCCAAATTCACGTTCACCGGCACACGGCTAAGCGTCATGCTGTTGTCCCCGAGCTGGCCGTGTTCGTTGTCACCCCAGGCCGCCACGGTGCCGTCACTGCACAAGGCCAGGCTGTGCAACGCCCCGCGTGCCACCTGCACGATCGTTTTGCCGCGCAACACGCCACTTTGATCCACGCCTACCGGCACGGTGCGCTGCGTTGTGCTGTTCTCCCCGAGCTGGCCGAATTCGTTGTCACCCCAGGCCGCCAGTGCCGTGTCGCGCCAGAGCAGGACGAAGTCGTTGCCGTCACCGCCATAATACCAGGCCACGAAAGGATACGTCGTCTCGCCGTAGCTGAGGTTCACCACCTCCCCGTTGGCCAGATTGCTGAAGGTGCCCTCGATAAAATTCGGCCCGGTAAGGCTGACCACAGTCAAGGCAGTGCCCGGCTCGGGGGCGTAGCCAAGGGTGAGATTCACCGCCAGCCCCGTGGCAGTGAGACCTGATGTGGTCAGCGGCACCTCGGCACCTGTGACGTAGGTGGCGTTAACAGTGGAAATCACGGACCCGGCCAGGCTGATATCGAAGGGGCTCTCGTCGTCATCATTACTGGAAAGGTGAAGGGCTGCCGTTTTCGCACCAATCGCGGTGGAGGAGAATCGCACCGTGAAGTTGGTGGACTCGCCCGACAAAACCTCGGCGGCAGGCGGGATGATCACGGTGAATTCACCGGCATGGGTGCCGTCGAAGGTGATGGCCAGGTCGGTCAAGGCTCCGAGGCCGGTATTGCGCACGGTGAAGGTGCGCTCCACCCCGGCGCTGGACAGAACCGTGGTGCCAAAGTCGATGACTGAGGTGCCATCGGTCAGTTCGATGCCAGCAGGCTGCTCCACCACGATCTCGGTTGGACCTGTGTAGAGGGCGAGGGAGTGGTTTGCGGAAGAACCCATCGAATTCGCCAGCCCGCTGACACGATTGCCGGAGAAAACGCCACTCTGGGTCACGTCCACCGGCGCGTTGCGCTGGGTCGTGCTGTTGTCCCCGATCTGGCCAACATCGTTCAGGCCCCATGCCACCAGCGCGCCATCGCCGCACGCGGCCAGGTTGTGATTTTCACCTGCCGCGAGGGCGACCACGGTCTTCCCAAACAAAGCGCTGGTCCCGTTTGCCACGTTCACCGCGACCGGCGCGTTGCGCTGGGTCGTGCTGTTGTCTCCGAGCTGGCCGGTGTCGTTTCCGCCCCATGCCGCCACGGTGCCGTCACTGCACGCGGCCAGGCTGTGGCTTTCACCCGCCGCGAGGGCGACCACGGTCTTGCCAAACAAGACGCTGGTCCCATCTTCCATGTTCACGGCCACCGGTACGAGGCGAGTCGTCGTACTGTTGTCCCCGAGCTGGCCACTGCCGTTTCCACCCCAGGCCGCCATCGTGCCGTCACTGCACAAGACGAGGTTGTGAAAGCTACCCGCCGCGAGGGCGACCACGACCTTGCCGGACAACACCCCCGTCATGTCCACTGCCACCGGCACACTGGGATTCGCCTGGCTGGAGCCCCCGTTCCCGCCGTTCCCGAGTACCCCTAAACTATCGTAGCCCCAGGCCGCCACGGTACCGTCACTGCACAGGGCCAGGCTGTGGACTTGGCCGGCTGCGAGGGCGACCACGGTCTTGCCAAACAAGGCGCTGGTCCCGCCCGCCACATTTACCGCCACCGGCACGAGGCGATCCGTTGTGCTGTTGTCACCGAGCTGGCCGTGTTCGTTTGAGCCCCAGGCCGCCACGGTGCCGTCACTGCACAGGGCCAGGCTGTGGGTTCGTCCTGCCGCGACGGCGACCACGGTCTTGCCAGCCAACACACCTTCCAAATTCACGTTCACCGGCACACCGCTAAAGGTCGTGCTGTTGTCCCCGAGTTGGCCACTGAGGTTGAAGCCCCAAGCGGCGAGGGTGCCGTCCGAGCACAGTGCGAGGCTGTGGAAGCCTCCGCGCGCCAACTGCACGACGGTTTTGCCCTGCAGAACGCCGCTTTGTTCCACGCCTACTGGCACGAGACCACCGTTGCCCCAGGCCGCCACTGCCGTGGCGCGCCAGCGCAGGACGAGGTCGTTGCCGTCACCGCCATAATACCAGGCCACGAAGGGATACGTCGTCCCGTCATAACTGAGGTTCACCACCTCCCCGTTGGCCAGATTGCTAAAGGTGCCGTCGATAAACGGAACGCCCGTGTTCTCGACCAGGGTCAGCGTGGTGCCCGGCGTGGGAGTGTGGCTGAGGGTGAGGTCCACCGTCAGGCCGGTGGCGGTGAGGCTGGGTGTGGTCAGCGGAACCTCGGCACCTGTGACGTAGGTGGCGGTGAGGGTGGAAATCGCGGACCCGACCAGGCTGATGTCGAAGGGATTCTCGTCGTCATCGTTACTGGCAAGGTGAAGGGCCGCCGTTTTCGCACCTATCTCGGTGGAGGAGAAGCGCACCGTGAAAGTGGCGGACCCACCGGGCGAAATCAGGGAGGCGGGCGGACTGGTAACGGTGAAGTCGGCAGCGTTGGTGCCGTCGAAGGTGATGGCCAGATCAGTCAAAGCTCCGAGGCCGGTGTTGCGCACGGTGAAGGTGCGCTCGATCCCGGCGCTGGACAGAACCGCCGTGCCAAAGTCGATGACTGAGGTTCCATCGGTCAGTTCGATACCGGACGGCTGCTCCACCACGATCTCGGGACTAGCGGAGTAGAGGGCGAGGGAGTGGCTCGCCGTGGCACTTGAACTTCCCAAGCTGATGACAGGAGAGCCGGACAAGATGCCACTCTGGGTCACGTCCACCGGCGCGAGGCGATCCGTTTGGCTGTTGTCCCCGAGCTGGCCTGAGAAATTATGACCCCATGCCGCGACCGTGCCGTCACTGCACATGGCCAAGTTGTGGATGCTTCCCGTCGCGAGGGCGACCACGGTCTTGCCGAACAGGGCGCTGGTCCCATCCGCCACGTTCACCGCCACCGGCGCGTTGCGCTGTGTCGTGCCGTTGTCCCCGAGCTGGCCGAGGTCGTTGGCGCCCCAGGCCGCGACCGTGCCGTCACTGCACAGGGCCAGGCTGTGGGATTGTCCCGCCGCGAGGGCGACCACGGTCTTGCCGAACAGGGCACTGGTGCCATCCGCCACGTTCACCGCCACCGGGACGTTGCGTTGTGTCGTGCTGTTGTCCCCGAGCCGGCCACTGTCGTTCCAGCCCCAGGTAGCCACCGTGCCGTCGCTGCACAGGGCCAGGCTGTGGGATTGTCCCGCCGCGAGGGCGACCACGGTCTTGCCGAACAGGGCACTGGTCCCATCCGCCACGTTTACTGCGACCGGGACACGGCGAGTCGTCGTGCCGTTGTCCCCGAGCTGGCCGTTGTTGTTCCAGCCCCAGGCCGCGACGGTGCCGTCGCTGCACAGGGCCAGGCTGTGGGATTGTCCCGCCGCGAGGGCGACCACGGTCTTGCCAAACAGGGCGCTGGTCCCATCCGCCACGTTCACTGCCACCGGAACGTTGCGCTGTGTCGTGCTGTTGTCCCCGAGCTGGCCGTCAGTGTTCAGGCCCCAGGCCGCGACCGTACCATCACTGCACAGGGCCAGGCTCTGATATCGGCCCGCCGCGAGGGCGACCACGGTCTTGCCAAACAGGGCGCTGGTCCCATCCGCCGCGTTCACCGCCACCGGCGCGTTGCGCTGCGTCGTGCTGTTGTCCCCGAGCTGGCCGTAGAAGTTCGCGCCCCAGGCCGCCACGGTGCCGTCACTGCACAAGGCCAAACTGTGGGTTTCGCCACGCGCCACCTGCACGATCGTTTTGTCCAGCAGGACGCCGCTTTGATCCACACCCACCGGCACGAGGCGACGCGTCGTGCTGTTGTCACCGAGCTGGCCGCTGCCGTTGAAGCCCCAGGCCGCCAGTGCCGTGTCGCGCGCGAGCAACACCAAATCATTGCCGTCACCGCCATAGTACCAGACCACGAAGGGGTAGGACTGCCCTCCATGACTCAGGTGAATCAGTTCGCCATTGGCCAGATTGCTGAACTGACCGATGATGAAAGCCGGACCCGTGTTCCGGATCACGGTCAGGGTCGTGCCCGCCGACGGCGCATAGTTGAGCGTTACGTTCACGGACGTTCCCGTCAAATCCACAAGAGGTGCGCTCAGCGGCGTGTCTGAAGCGGTTGCGAAAGTCGCCTCCAGCGCGCTTGGCCTGGTCCCCACAAGAGGAATGCGGAAGGGATTCTCGTCGCCGTCATTGCTGGCGATTTGCAGGGTGGCGCTCTTCGCTCCGATGCTGGCGCTGTTGAAGGCTACCCTGAAGGTCGTCGTCCCCCCCTCCCCATCGACAGTGGTGGAAGGCTGGCCGAGGAGGGTGAAACTCGCCGCGTCCGGACCGCTCAGGCTGGCCAACACATTTTCCAAAGGTTCCTCTCCGGTGTTCCGCACGCGGAAAGTGCGTCCTGCCGCGATGACCGAACCAAAGTCCACCGTGTCCGTGTTGTCGGTCAGGGTGGTGATCGCAGGCTCCAGCACCTCCACCTCGATTTCTGCTGGTGGCGTTGGTGAAATCCCGTAGATGACGAGGCTGTAGAGCGCTGCTGCGTTCACCGACAACCGACTGACTTTCCTGCCGCTGCCGAAGATCACGCTGGTTTCTCTCGTCGTGTTCATCGCCACCGGCACGAGGCGCTGCGTCGTGCTGTTGTCCCCGAGCTCGCCATTAAAGTTCGAGCCCCATGCCGCCACGGTGCCGTCACTGCACAAGGCCAGGCTGTGGGAGCTCCCCGCCGCGAGGGCAATCACGGTCTTGCCAAACAAGGCGCTGGTCCCATCTGCTACATTTACCGCCACCGGTACATTGCGAGTCGTCGTGCTGTTGTCCCCGAGCCGGCCATTACCGTTGTTGCCCCAGGACGTCATCGTACCATCACTGCACAGGGCCAGGCTGTGGGAGACACCCGCCGTCAGGGCGACCACGGTCTTGCCAAACAAAACGCTGGTTCCATCGGCCACGTTCACCGCGACCGGTACGTTACGATTCGTCGTGCTGTTGTCTCCGAGCTGGCCACCGTCGTTATAGCCCCAGGCCGCCACGGTGCCGTCACTGCACAGGGCCAGACTATGGAAGCTGCCCGCCGAAACGGCGACCACGGTCTTGCCAAACAAGGCGCTGCTTCCATCGGCCACGTTCACCGCCACCGGCACGTTGCGCTGCGTCGTGCTGTTGTCCCCGAGCTCGCCATTAAAGTTCGAGCCCCATGCCGCCACGGTGCCGTCACTGCACAGGGCCAGGCTGTGGAGTCTCCCCGCCGCGACGGCGACTACGGTCTTGCCAAACAAGGCGCTGGTCCCATCCGCCGCGTTCACCGCCACCGGCACGTTACGCGCCGTGTAGCTGTTGTCCCCGAGCCCGCCCCAATTGTTACTGCCCCAGCCCGCCAAGGTGCCATCACTGCACAGGGCCAGGCTGTGGTTGTCACCCGCCACCAAGGCAATCACGGTCTTGCCAAACAGGGCGCTGGTCCCATCCGCCACGTTCACTGCCACCGGCACGTTGCGCTGCGCGTAGCTGTTGTCCCCGAGCTGGCCGGAGCCGTTCCGGCCCCAGGCCGCTACCGTGCCGTCACTGCACAAGGCAAGGCTGTGGAAGGCTCCGCGTGCCACTTGCACGATTGTTTTACCCAAGAGCACGCCGCTTTGATCCACGTCTACCGGCACGAGGCGACTCGTCGTGCTGTTGTCACCGAGCTCGCCGAAGCCGTTGTAACCCCAGGCCGCCAGAGCGGTATCCCGCCAGAGCAGGACGAGATCATTGTTGCCTTCCCCGCCATAGTACCAGGCCACGAAGTGATAAGTGATCCCGCCAAAGCTCAGATCCACTGCCTCCCCGTTGGCGAGGCTGTCGAAGGTGCCGTTGATGAAATCGGACCCGGTATTCTCGACCACCGTGAGTTTCGTGCCCGCTGTCGGCGCGTAGCTAAGAGTGAATGTCACCGACTCTCCCGTGGCCGTGTAGCCCGCTGCCGTCACCGGCACTTCCGCTCCGGTGGTGTAGCTGGCCGTGAGGGCAGCAGCGGCCTGAACCGACAAGAGCATGGTCACTGCTGCGACGACCAGCCCGGCAGCCGATCTCAGTTTGGAAAAATGAAGAGTGTTCATCGAGTTGGAGAATGTAGAAATGAGTGAATCAACATCGGAACCGGGCGCGAATTCGACTGACTCCATACTTACAGGCCCCGTTTTTTTCCGTGTGTTTCAGAAAAATGATGTTTTCTTGGAAAAGGCGGAACGAAACCGTGTGATTAGGCGGTTCGTTAGTAAGAAACGGGTCCAATTCTGCGACTTCCCTCTGTCGATATCCAGACATGGCCGATCTCTCACAGAATGCAGACTTCCCATCGACCCGCTGGTCGCTGGTTAGGGATGTGCAAGAGGGCGCTCCCGACGAATCGGCACGGGCGATGGAAGACTTGTGCCGCAGCTATTGGTATCCGATCTATGCGTTTCTGCGCCGCAGTGGACGGTCCGAGCATGATGCGGAGGATCTGACTCAGGAGTTCTTTCAGCGCTTGATTACCGAAGAAGCCGTTTTATCGGCACAGGAAGGAGGCGGCAAACTCCGTTCCTGGTTGCTGGGCGTGCTCAAGCATCTGCTCAGCGATGAGGCCCGCCACCGCAGCGCGCAGAAACGCGGTGGCGGCGCTGAACACGTTCCCTTCGAAATGATGGGGGCGGAGGAACGCTACCTCCACGAGCCGGTCGACAATCGTGATCCGGAGTGGCTCTTCACTCACGCCTGGGCAACGGAACTTCTCGCCGAAGTGCGTGAAAAATTGCGTGCCGCCCATGCCGCCGCCGGAAAGGCCGAAACCTTCGACCTGCTGCTGCCCTTCCTCATGATCGACGACGATCCACCGTCTCATCGTGAGATCGCTCAGAAGCTGGGTTCGAGTGAGTTGGCGACGCGGCTCCTGATTCACCGTTTACGGGTGAAATTTCGCAGCCTCCTGCGCGCGGAAGTTGCCCGCACCGTGCAAACACCGGACGAGATTTCCGACGAACTGGTCTGGCTGCGGGGTATTCTGGCGAAAGAAAGGTGAAACGTCCCGACAAAAACCGGGCCTGTAAAGATAGCTTCTTTCATCCTTTTCATTAATGCCTGACGAACCGACAACTCCGCTTTCGCCATCTGATCCCCCGCCGACAGGCGTGGAGAACTACCAGTTGGGCAGGGAGATCGCCACCGGCGGCATGGGCAGTGTTCTGGAGGCCGAAGATGCCAAGCTCCAGCGAACCGTGGCCATCAAGGTCATGCTGCTGGAGGGAAATGCGGACGAGGTCATTCGGCAGCGTTTCATCCGCGAGGCCCGGGTGCTCGCCAGGCTCGCCCATCCGAACATCGTGCCTATCCACGACATCGTCTGGGAGGATGGCCTGCCGCTGTTCTACTCGATGAAGCTCGTCAAGGGCCACACCCTCAGTGCCATTCTCAAGGATCTGCGGGCGGAAGACGCCGATGTCCTGCGGGAATACCCCATGGTGCACCTGCTCGACATCTTCCGCAAGGTCTGTGACGCGATCGCCTTCGCCCACAGCATGGGCGTCCTGCATCGCGACCTGAAACCCGACAATGTCATGGTCGGCGAGTTCGGCGAAGTACTCGTGATGGACTGGGGACTGGCGAAGTCGGCTGACCTCGCGGATACGGAATATGGGCCGGGGGAAATTGCCCCGGCCATCTCCCTCTGGCCAGGTCTTCACTCGGATTATCCGCAAGCGGATGATCTGTCATCGGCGACGCTGCAGGGAACGGTGCTCGGCACTCCGCAGTATATGTCGCCGGAACAGGCTTCGGGGCAGATCGATGGGCTCGACGAGCGCTCCGACATCTATGCGCTCGGTGGGATTCTCTACGCCATCCTCACCCTGCGTCCGCCGGTGGAGGGGGCGACCCCGCAGGAGGTGCTGTCAAAGGTTCTCAGTGGGAGCATCACCATGCCCTCCGACCTGAGAACTACGTTCCGCGGCAAGCGCCAGCCTTTTTCGAAAGGCGATGTGCTGGATGCAGCCCTGATCAAGCCGCTCCCGCACCTGCGCGGCGGGCGTGTGCCGGTGGCCCTGTCCTGCGTGGCGATGAAGGCCTTGCAGTTGGAAAAGGATCAACGATACCAGCATGTCACCGACATGAGCGCGGATATCGATGCCTATCAAGGTGGCCATGCCACCGACGCGGAGGAGGCGGGCGCTTGGAAGCAGCTTTGGCTGCTGATGTTCCGTCACAGGGCCGTCACGGTTTCACTGGCCGTGCTGCTGCTCATCAGCCTCGGTTTCGTGTGGAAGCTGGTGAAAAGCCAGAATGCCATGGGACGTGCGCTGGCGGTGGCGCAGCACTCGGTCGCCGACCAGCAGTTCCGCTCCGGGTTGACGGGTGCCATGGTGGAGGCCGTGGAATCCATTCCCGAACGCTACCGCGATCACAATTGGAATTACCTCTCCTCCCGGCAGGATTCCTCCCTCGGCCCTCTGCTCATTTCCGGTTTCTCCGATGACGTTCAGGACATCGTTCCCCTCTCTCATGAGCCGGGCCAATTCGCCATTGCCAATGGGGACGGCCGCGTCGGCATCGTGGATGTCGTCAGCAAGGCCCTCGTCCGCGTGATCGACACCGGCTCTCCCGGCCTCGTCCGCATCGCCGCCTCGGGCGATGGCAAGCGCCTCCTCACCCGCACCGACGACGACACCAAAGCTCGCATCTACGACACCGGGACCGTGGAGAAAATCACCACCCTCGCGCTGCCCTTTCCGGGAAAACCGATCCGGAAAGATCGGACGACCTGCGTGCAACTCGACGCCACGGGCGGCCTCGCCGCGATCGGCTACGAGGCTGAGAAAAAGCTCCACGTCTTGGAGACCGCCACCGGCCGCCTCCTTTGGTCCTACGATTGCCAGCCGAGGTATTTCCGCTTCTCCCTCGACGGCACCCGCCTCATTGTTGCCCGGTCCGACAGGCTCCTCCTCGAGATCCTTGATCTCACCGACGGCACCCTGCTGCACTCCTTTGCAGCGGACGTCGTGTCGATGGATCTCACCCTTGATGGCGGCTATGCCGTCGCCGTCCTGCAAAGTGGAGACTGGGGGTTTTTTGACTTAAAGCAGGGCACAAGAGTCGCCCGGCGATTGCACAACGGCACGATCGGCCAAATCGCCTTCACCGCAGGAGGAAACGTCCTTGCATTGCACGGCGGCAATCGGGAAAGTGTGATACCACGTGCCGTCGCATTGATCGACTATCGCCGACAGGTTTCGTTGGGAGTGTTACATGGCTTCCACTCCCACCCCGCCTATCTCCCGCTCAGACCCCATCCCACCTCGGGTCACCTCCTCACCCTTCAGTCTCCACCTCAGCTATGGCAGTTCACCGACCAACCCCTCGCCCGGATCGTTCCCGGCGGAGACCTCGGTTGGTCCTGCGACTTCGTCTCGGACTCTATCCTGCTCGCTCGGAAAGGACGTTCCGTGGCCTGTCGCGATGTTTCGGACCCCTCAGACATCGAGGAACTGGAAACCCCGTTTTTTCCCGGCCATCAGATCACCGCCGCCCACCCTGGCTCGGGTCTCTTCGCCAGCGCCTTTGGGCCTGAGGCTTACCGAAACGACGGTGACTCCCTTCTCCTCAATCAACTCACCCGTGATGGAATCAACAAACAGTGGTCCCTCCCCGCACTCGATATGGACGGAATCGCTCGTGACCTTGTTTTTGATGCCGAAGGAAAACGACTCCTCCGTATTTTCACCACCAACAAGGCGACCGTAATCGACACCCGCGATGGAACCACCCTAGCCACCTTGGAACCGAAAGTCGGACGGGCTGAGTTTGCCGGGTCCAAGGGCCAGATCATCGCCCTATTGCCCGTCAGCAGCGCTGGAGCACTGTCTGGAAGAATCGCCTCCATCGATCCTGAGACCGGAAAGGTCACCCACTCGGTGGAAGTGGCGCATTGCGGCGGGGCCCTCGCCGTCTCACCTGATCGGCGTCTCATCGCCGTGTCCGGAAACGACGGATCGGTGATCCTCCTCGACGCCGACACGCTACAAGTGAAACAGCGCTTCGGCGTTTGTGATAGTAATGCCATCTTTGATCTGGCCTTTCACCCGAGCCGACCTGTCTTAGCCGTCGCCGCCGCCAGCGACCTCAACGTCAAACTTTGGCACTACCCCACCGAATCCCTGCAACAGACCTTCCTCGGTTTTAATGGCAACCCCGTTTCCATTTCCTTCTCGCCCTCCGGCCATCGCCTCGCCGTGGAAGGAGAAGAACGCAGCGTCCGGATCTTCGCCGTCGATCCGATGCCCGAGTGACTCAGGGCCGTCCTCGTGATTGATACCAGGTGTTGAGCACCAAAACCGGCGAGACGCTGGCGAAACTCACTCCGAGGGCCTACCGCGCGGTCTTTGCCGGAACTTAGGGGTGCGTGGCCATGATCGATGCGAGTGCGAGTCAGGACAAAAACAGTCCGGGGGTCAGCAAGGAAGTGCAGATCTCGCACGCTTCCAATGGTCCTGATGAGACATTGCCGCCGTCATTGATTGGATGAGGATTGAGAACATTTCCTTCTCGATTTTCCCGCCCTTTCGTTCTATCTCCATCGCATGTCCCCACACACCACTGTCAGCATCCATCCATACTTCAAACCCCACGAGGGCAGGCTCGCCGACTTCATTGCCGGGATGCCGGCCTTTGTCGAGCGGACCCGCAGTGAGGCGGGTGTGCTTTTTTATGACTTCACCGTGTGCGACGACACCGTCTTCTGCCGCGAGGCTTATGTGGGCGGGGAAGGAGCGCTGCACCATCTCGAAAACGTCGGTGATCTCCTTGGCGAGGCGCTCAAGATCGCGGACCTGGTGAGGCTCGAGGTCCACGGAGCCGCCGCCGAGCTCGACAAAATGCGCGAGTCACTCAAGGATCTGCCGGTGCAGTGGTTCGTCCTCGAGACGGGACTGGAAAGTTGATCCCGCGCCTGATCTGACAGGGTTGCGTCCGTCCCCAACCCCCTTTACTCACCCGTAGACGTGGCCATCCGCATGTTGCTCGCGGCTCGGTTGCGTATAGAGTAGGCGGCTGTATGAAGCCCATGGCTCGGCCCTATTTTTATCCCCATGAGTGACGACGATCTGTTGAACCTGCGCGCCCGATCGGGCATCGCTCCCTGGCGTCTCCGACTGGCTGAATTTGTTGAGTCGGCACCGGTGCAGCGCTTCATCCTCGCTGCGATCATCGTCAACGCGATCGTGCTGGGGCTCTACATTGATCCTACGATCCTGCCGGGGCTGGATCCGCTCTGGCGGGCTATCGATCTTTTCTGCCTCGGCGTCTTCGCGGTGGAGATCACGCTGAAGCTGTTCGCTTACCGGCTTAGCTTTTTCAAAAGCGGATGGAATGTCTTCGACTTTCTCGTCGTCGGAATCGCACTGGTGCCGGGGAACGGGGCTCTCTCGGTCCTGCGGACACTGCGGGTGCTCCGGGTCCTGCGGCTACTCACGGTCGTGCCGAGTCTGCGCCGTGTCGTGGCGGCCTTTATTCACTCGATCCCGGGACTGGGGGCCGTGGTGATGGTGATGGCGATCTTTTTCTACGCCGCCGCCGTGATGGCGGTGGGCTTTTTCGGGGAGAGTTTCCCGGACTGGTTCGGGAGCATCGGGAGGAGTCTCTACACTCTCTTTCAGGTGATGACGCTGGAGAGCTGGTCCATGGGGATCGTGCGGCCGGTGATGGAGTCGCACCCTTTTGCCTGGGCCTTCTTTGTGCCCTTCATCATCATCGCAACCTTCACGATTCTGAATCTCTTCATCGGCATCATCGTCTCGACGATGCAGGAGCTGTCGGTCATCCCTGACCCGGAAAGTCCTCACCGGGAGACGATCGAGATCCTCAGCCGCATCGAGGAGGATCTCGCGCGGCTGCGTGGTCAGATGAAGTGACCCCGCCGCGCGCGCGGGAAAATCAGCTCTGGCGACTCTTCAGGTACTCGATGCACTTGGTGACTTCGGGCAGCGATTTGTCCCAGTTGTGTTCGTACTCGATCGAGGCGGGACCGCTGAATCCCTGTGCCTTTGCCTTGTTGAGGGTCTCGGGTGTGGCGTTGTGATCGAACTTAAGATCAGGCTCGGCCGGGGAGACCTTCTGACCGGGGTAAAATTCGATCACCTTCGCACCGGAGGCGGCCGTTTTCTCGATCGCCTCGAAGGCGGTGAAGCGGTTGATACGAGGGCGAGGGAAGCGCGCAAGCGGAGGGGTGCAGCGGAAATGCGCCGAAAGGCCGCCAGTGCTACCGCCCACGCATTTCTTGACGTCGCATCGGCATGGCATCGATGAGGGTGAAGAATGTCGCGAGTGAGAGTTTCGGGCGTTGGACAGACTTGGTGCCGCCATCTTTGCCAACGAGGATGACGGAGGCAGTCTTCGACGTATCCCCGAGACCGAGTTGACGCCGAAGGGCGGCACGGGCATCTTCACTGAGGGGAGTCGCGTAGGCTTTTCCCTTTCGGCCTAATGCGCCGACGTGAAAGACGATGAGATCCCTGTCCTTCAGGCCGGCGGCGTTCTGACGAATCTGCTTTTCGAATCCGGCGAGGGCCTCCGCTTCAGTGCCGGGGAAATCGAGCAAGAGGATGCGGTTCTTCCACTGGTAGGCGGAGATCGGGTCGGCCGCGAGCGGGGAAAGCGAGAGGCCGGAGAGCAGCGCCGCGACGGCGAAAGGTTTCATGGGACAGGTTACGCCTGTCCGCCCGCTTTCGCATTGCCGCGACGACGACCGGAACGGCGGCGGCGCGAGGTGCCCGCGGCGGCGGCCTGCGTTGCAGCAGCGGGAGCCGCGGTGTCCATCACGGCGGCGGCTGGATTTGAAGCTCCCTTGCGGTTCCGAACGCTTGGACGGGTGCCGGCAGGGGCGCGGCCTCCGTTCCGAGCCGTCCCGACGATGCGGAAATCGACCATCTTGCGCGCCGCATCGACCTTGGCGATCTCGACATCGACGATGTCACCGAGCTGAATCGTGCGACGCTTGCTGCGGCCTTCGATCTTTTTCGCGGCGGCATCATGCCGGTAGTGATCGTCCTCGAGGAGGGCGAGGGGGACCATGCCGCTCATGCCGAGGCCGGTGATATCGACGAAGAATCCGAAGTCGCGCAGACTCGTGACGCGGGCAGGATAGCGTGTCGGATTGCCCGAGTGGATCTGATCGAGGAGGTAGGCGTGGAGCTTGATGTCCTTGCTGTCGCGCTCGGCATCGGCCGAGTTGCGCTCGGAGGAGGAGAGGTGATTGGCGACATCGTGGAGATGGAGAAGAGGCGCGCTTTTTTCCGGCGCGAAGAGACTGCGATGCACGACGAGATCGGCGTAGCGGCGGATCGGCGAGGTGAAGTGGGCGTATTTTTTCTTGGCGAGTCCGTAGTGACCGAGCGGATCGGCGGTGTAGCGGGCGCGGTTGAGCGACTTGAGGAAGCCGATCTTGAGCGCGGCGCCTGAGGCGAGTTCTCCGAGTTGGCGGAAGAGTTTCTGCACTTCGGCCGGCTTCGTGAGGTTGCCGCAGGGAATGGAGTGGCTGAGGACATCCTCGCGGTAGCTCTGGAGCCGGCCCGGATCGGGTGCCTCGTGAGTGCGGTAGATCGCGGCCCGCTTCAGCTTCATGAGTCGGCCCGCGACCGCTTCATTCGCGAGGAGCATGAACTCTTCGATGAGCTGGTGGGAGATGTCGTTGTCGTGCAGGTCGATGCGCTCTACTTTGCCGGCGGCGTCGAGGCGGATCTTCGTCTCGGGGAAGTCGAGATCGAGTGAGCCGTCTTCAAAGCGGCGTTTGCGGATAAACTGGGCGAGACCGTGGGCCTCGTGCAGCATCTCACCGATCTCCCCATTCGCGGGACGCTCGAGGATGGCGAGGGCATCAGCGTAGGTGAGGCGTTTTTTCGAATGAATCACCGCCGGGTAAAAATCGGTGCTGATGACTTTCCCGTCGTTGCCGAGGAGAAACTCGACGCACTTGGTGAGCCGGTCGACGTTGGGCTTCAGCGAACAAAGTTCGTTGCTGAGCTCTTCGGGCAGCATGGGCACGACCCGGTCAACGAGGTAAGAGGAATTGCCGCGGCGTTTTGCTTCTTCATCGAGGGCGGATCCGGGGCGGACGTAATGGGAGACGTCGGCGATGTGGACCCAGAGTTTCCAGCGGTTTGCTCCGGCACGCTCGAGGCAGATTGCGTCATCGAAGTCGCGGGCGTCGTCGGGATCGATCGTGACGACGAGTTGCTTGCGGCAGTCGCGACGGCCTTTGATGTCGGCGGCGGGGACAGTGCGACCGAAGCGGCGGGCTTCTTTGACGACCTGCTCGGGAAAGGCGGAGTTCAGACCATACTGACGCAGCACCGCGAGCATGTCGACGCCGTCAGCGGCGGGCGCGCCGAGCACCTCGGTGATACGGCCCTCGGGATTGACGTGGCGGGATTCCCAGTGACCGAGTTCGACGACAACTTTGTCCCCGGATTTCGCCTGAAGTCCGGGAGTCTTTGGCTGAGGCACGCGGATCTCGTAGGAAAAACGCGGATCGTCGGGAGTGACGTGGAGCCCTTTGGCGCTGCGGCGGAGCGTTCCGACAAAGCGGGTGCGACGACGCTCGACGACACGCACGACGCTGCCGGTGAGCGATTCGGTGTCCGCCTTTGGCGAACCCCAGAAACCGGTCTTTGGCTCCTGATCGCGGAGGACGAGGACTTTGTCGTCATTTAGAGCGGTGCCGGTGTCATTCCCGCGAATCGCGATCTCGGGGATGGCCGGATCGTCGGCGGCGAGGAATCCGCGACCGGACTTTGTGATTTGGATGCGACCGGCAACGAGCCAGGGCGACGAGGCCGAGAGGTAGCGCCCGCCCTTGATCCGGATCGCGGCGCCGCCACGCTCAAGTTCGCGGAGCTGGCGCTGGAGACGGGGCTGGTCCTGTGGAGCAAGACCGAGCTGGCTGAGGATCTCAGTGAGAGTGGAGGGCGTGTATCGTTTGTGCCCGAGATGTTTGATTAGCGTGTTTTCCATGTTTCGGAAAAAGGTATGGTAGTATTGGGTTGGAGGCGCTCGTGCCTCGCCGTGGGGAGCGGTTCAGCTCCGGGCAAAGTGCGCCGGTCGCGCGGTATCCGAGCCCGAGAAGCCTCCGCAGGAGTGCGGACTGGCGAAAGTGGCCGGGATAACGTTCCTGAAGAAGGACCGGACGCGAGCAAGAGAAAAGGGCCTGTGGCCTGATCGCCGGAGCGGCCAGAGGTCGGGGGAATCGTAACAGTCATCCCGACCCTGTTCCCCTTCTAATGGGGAGTGACGGAGGAAGCGTAGCCCCTTTTACCCCGTGCTGGCAAATGAAAGTTTAGGGGGTGCGAGTCCCGATTGGCGGAATGGAGGGGGCCGGGAACCCGTTTGAGTGACTACCTCTACTGTTTCGGATCTGCGTCCCGGTCCAGAAAGCAGGCAATCGTCAGCATCTCCTCATCGTGCTGCGCCTTGCTTATTCTCCGTTTTTGAAGCTGCCACTCCAGCGCTGTCCGCATGTCCGCTTCATCGAGCCCCGTCCAGTCCCAGAGCATCATGTCGTAGTTCATCCAGCCGGCGGTCTTCCAGGCCAACCGGGGCATCGCGTCGATCTCGCCGGGCAGGAATTGGCGGCGAATCAGTTCCCCGTAGACGGCATCGTAGCCGGATGCCTCGTGATCAGTGTCGATGACTTCCTCGCAGACGAGGCTCCAGCAGGATCGCGAGGCGAGAGACCAGTCGCAGGGCACGGCAGTGCCGCTTTCGTGACGCTGGCGGGCTTCCGTCAGACGACCGCTGCGAATGATCCCTTCGATGAATCTCCTTGTGACGGTGGGCAACATTTCTCGTAGGGTCGGACAGCTAAGGCTTTCAGTGAAGAGAAAGCCAGCCCGAAAACTTTCGGCATGTTTACCGGTTCCGTCCGTGGATGCGGAGAGCCGCGACTCCACAGCCGAGGGGATGCGTCGCAAGATAATGAACCACGGCCCTA
>JBDNIL010000296.1:0-2206 GCA_041688355.1 Verrucomicrobiales bacterium
CGGGCGGACTCGGACAATGATTCCTTTTTCGGACTTCCCTACACGGAAGATGTCGTCAGCACCCAGAACTTCGCCTATTCTCAGGGCCGGATTTTTGTCACCGGGGTGATCTATTTTGACACGAACGTAAATGCCCTTTACGACCCCGGTGAGTCAGCCGGGATCCTCGCTCTTGAAGTGCGGAACGGGGCGGACACGATCGTTGCCTCGGGCACGAGCTTTGCTTCGGGGGGCTACTCGATCAATCTATCGGGTCGGCCGGCGGGTAGCTACACCCTCATCGCGAGAAACGAGAATGCCGAGGTCGAGTCTGTCCTCTTCAACTGGAACGGGACGACGAATGTGAAAGCGGACATCATCGATCCGGCCTTCACGGTGCCGGCGGTGTTGCAGATCCCTTTCCAGGTGGATCTCAGTATCGGCATCGACGAGCAAAGTTTTATCGGCAATGACATCTTTTCCGCGACAGGCGCCGGTCAGGCGATTCGTGCGAAAACGAAGACCGCCGGAACCGTGACTTGGCGGGCCGTCGTCGAGAATGACGGGAGTAACGATGATGTGGTCCGCGTCACTGGGAGCCGGACGAGTCGTTTTTTCCGGGTCTCCTATCTGCGACAGGACGGTGGCGTACTGAGAAACGAATCCGCCGCGCTCGTGACCGGGAAGAGCGATGCATTGCAAACGGGAGAAGACCAGGAGTTCCTCATTCGCTTGAAACCGGAAAAACGTGCCCTCGGCACAAAGAAAAACTACTCCTTTTATCTCGAAAGCAGGTCGCTGAGCGATCCTTCGAAATCCGATCGCGCCACCGGCCTGCTGTTGAACCAGACGAAGAGGGTGAAAAGGAGATAGTGGACGGTCACGAACACTCCCGTAGAACGGGTCTCCCGGCCCGTTCGGGCAATGGCAGGGTGCCGCGATAAACCGTCGCGGGAACGGGCCTGGAGACCCGTTCTACTTTCCCGAAGAGCCCGGCTTGGCGCCAGGGAGGCACTCCTGTCGTGCGGCCAGCCCGGTTCGGATTCACGGGATCGACTCAGCCGCCTTTCTTCCTCTCGCGGATCGCGCTGAGCACGTCCATGCGGCCGTTCTTGTCTTTCACCGAAGTGATGAAGGTGGGCGGCTGGCCGTCGACGTACTCGGCGAGGGCGGTGAGAAAGAGATCACGATTGGCCGCCACTTTCGACGGCTTCAGCTTGTCTGACTTGGTGAAGATGAGGGAGAAGGGGACCGCCTTTTCCACGAGCCAGGTCAGGAAGTCGATGTCGATCCTTTGCGGTTCGTGACGGCAGTCGATCAGGACAAAGACGTGGGTGAGCCCCTCGCGGAATTCGAGGTAGTCGGCGACGAAGTCATTGAAACGATTGCGCTCGGCCTTCGGCGCCCGCGCGTAGCCGTAGCCGGGGAGATCGACGAGACACCAGTCCTCGTTCACGACGAAGAAATTAATGAGCCGCGTGTGGCCGGGCTTTGCCGAGACCTTGGCGAGGCCGGCCTGATTGCAGAGCATGTTGATAAGTGAGGATTTCCCCACATTCGAGCGGCCGATGAAGGCGAACTCGGGGAGTTCGGCGGCGGGGCAGGACTCGACGCTGTCGAAGCTGGTGGCAAAGCGGGCGGAAGTGATTTTCATGGTGTAATGTCAGGCTCTCGGTTTCAGGTCGGCCTCGTATTCCCTGCGGTCTTCGGGGTTGCGCGCCTTGATGCGGTGATCGCGCTTGGCGCGGCGCTCGAGGGTCATGTTGCGTTTCTTGAGCCGCTTTTTGAGTTTGGCGATCTCTTCGTCGAGTTTCATGAATCCCTCGTAGCGCTCCGGCGCGAGGGAGCCGCCCTCGACCGCCGCGCGCACCATGCAACCGGTGTCGGATCCGTGGCTGCAATCGTGGAAGCGGCACTGCCCGGCGAGGGCCTCGATGTCGAGAAATTTTTCCCGCAGGGTGCGCTCGTCGGTCCACATCTGGACCTCGCGGATGCCCGGATTGTCGATGAGGATGCCGCCCTCTTCGAGGACGATGAGCTCGCGGGCGGTTGTGGTGTGGCGGCCTTTGCCGGTGACTCCGTTGACCTCGCCTTCCTCCTGCCAGTCCTCGCCGAGGAGGGCGTTGATGAGGGAGGATTTGCCCACCCCGCTCGAGCCGACAAAGGTGATCGAGACGCCGGGCTCGAGGAAGCGGCGGATCGCGGAGACATTTTCACCATTGATCGC
>JBDNIL010000297.1:0-2616 GCA_041688355.1 Verrucomicrobiales bacterium
ATTGCTCCGAAATGCGGAATCATTAGGGTATCCGTGTCCAGCGCGAGGGCATAGGAGCCCGTCCGAATGATCCTCCTCCACGGTGCCGCCGGAGTATGGGCCGGGAATCCCCCGGCCCAGAACATCAGGGTGTAGTCCCCGACCCGGGGCATCAGCGCGAGTGGTTCGACCCGCGTTTCCGCTTTGCCGGGCGCGGAGAACGAAAGGGAAAAGAGTAGAGTGGGGAGGAGTCGGTGCATGGAAACGGTCTCGCGAGCTAACACCCTGAAAAGCGATAGGCACGAAGAAAATGCGGGCAGATCACTCTCACGCGCTCCCGTCCGCGAGCGGCTTTCTCCAGACCAACTTCCGCACGGTGGTGTCGAGCGGCGTGCCCGCGATCGAGTTCGTGTAGTTGCTCATTGTCTTGATGGCGATGCCCATCACCACCTCGAGGGCGGTCTGCTGCGTGTAGCCCGCCACGAGAAGAGTGGTGAGAGAACCTCGGCTGATTTTTCCCCGCTGCACGACGACCTCCTTTGTGAAAAGACGAAGTGCCTCCAGCTTCGGATCACTCAGAGGTTCGCCGAGGCGCAGTGCCTCGACATCGTCCGCGTCCATCCCCGCCTTGATCGAGAGGAGGGTGTGCCAGGGCACGCAGTAGTTGCAGGTATTCTCAAAGTTGACCGTCTGGTAGACGACCTGACGCTCCAACGGAGTCAGGGAGGTGTTCTCAAACTCATCCCACATCGAGACGTAGCTCTTCAGCAGCGACGGAGCGGAGGCCATCACGCCTTCGAGATTCGGGATCATGCCGAAGCTCTCGCGGGTGTGGACGAGGAGTTCGCGGGAAGCTTCGGGCGCGGATTCGGGCGTGTGGATGGGGAAGGGATCCGTGTGCATGGAGAATGAGGGTCTGGGACGGGGACAAGCCCGCAAACTACCGGGAAAGCACCATTTGTGCCCCGGACTGTCGCTATCCTGTCATTCCGGGGACGGGAGGACCTCTCATTTTTAAAAAAACGCTTGCCGTATCGGGGGAGCGGTGGCACTTTCCCGGCCCTCAAAGCAGGGAGAGAACGATGGCATACGCAATTATTAAAACCGGTGGAAAGCAGTATCGTGTCGCGGCAGGCGACAAAATCGATGTTGAGAAACTCGACGTCGCTGTCGGTGATACCGTGACTTTTGTCGAAGTGCTTGCTTCGGGCAGCGGTGACAGCATCAGTGTTGGCGCCCCCTTCCTCGACGGCGCGACCGTGACCGCCAAGGTTGTCGATCAGTTCCGTGACAAGAAGGTCATCGCTTTCAAATTCAAGCGCCGCAAAGGTTTCCACAAGACCAAGGGCCATCGCCGCCACCTTACCCGCCTCGAGATCGTAACGGTCTGAGCGAAACTGCATTTTTCAAAAGTTTACCCTAACGAGTCATGGCCCATAAAAAAGGACAAGGTAGCGTCAAGAACGGTCGCGATAGCAAGAGCAAGCGCCGTGGCGTGAAGAAGTTCGGCAGTGAGAAAGTCATTGCCGGCAACATCATCCTGCGCCAGTGCGGCACCAAGTGGCACCCCGGCAAAAACGTCGGGATCGGTCGTGACTACACGATCTACTCTCTCATCGAGGGCAAAGTGCGCTTCGATCAGAACGGTCGCCGCGTCAACGTTGACGCCGTCGAGGTCAGCGCCTGAGAAACCCCGGCGGATCGTTTCCGCGCCATGGAGGATAACCTGCAAGACGACGTTCCATGCTGAACGTCGTTCTTTTTTGCCCCGAGATCCCGCCGAATACTGGAAATATCGGGCGTCTCTGCCACGCGACCGGAGCGACCCTGCATCTCATCGAGCCTCTCGGCTTCTCCATCGATGACCGGGCCGTGAGGCGTGCCGGACTCGATTATTGGGAGGAGCTCGCCCCCGTCATCTGGCCGTCGTATGCCGCCTTTACCGCAGCCCTGCCCGGGGACGCGACCCTCTACTTTCTCACGACCAAGACCGAGCGGATCTATTGGGACGCCACTTTCAAAAAAGGCGACTATCTCATTTTCGGACCCGAGACCCGCGGTCTCCCCGAATCGCTCCTCGAGCAGAATCACCCACACTGCCTCACGATCCCGCAAACTGCAGGACGCAGTCTAAATCTCGCTACATCGGCGGGAATAGTTCTGTATGAAGCACTCAAACAGATTACAAAAAGCTCATTTTGAGCAGTTTTTGAGTATTTTTGCCTTGTTCCTCATTTTAAAAAGGAGTAGAAATTTACCATAACAAACATCCAAGGCACACTTTCCGTGTGTCCGGACTTGTTAATTCTACCCTCCTCCTACCATGACAGAACCACGCCCTAACTACGGCATCACCCGGATCGATCAGCCCGAAAAGAAGAACCACGGATTTTATGTCCGCATCACTCACCGGGCCAAAAATCACCAGAAGTACTTCCCTGACAAGTCTCTCGGTGGAAAACCCAAGGCTCTCAAGGCTGCCAAAGCCTATCGCGACGAACTCCTCGCGAAGATGCCCAAGTACAAGCAGGAAGCCGCTGCCCGCAAAAAACGCAAGATAAAGCAATCGGACGTCATCGGGGTCACTCACGTTGTCTCAAAATCGCCCAAGGGTACCGTCTACGAATACTGGCAGGC
>JBDNIL010000298.1:0-5024 GCA_041688355.1 Verrucomicrobiales bacterium
AATAACCATTCTGAAGCCGATGAAGTCGCTTGGGTAGAGGTTGGCTTTCTTGATGGTGGTGGCGATCTTCGGAGCGTCGGCGCGGCAGTAGTCGGGTGGACTTACCCAACTGCCTCCGCAGAGCGTGCCGTCTTCCGTGATTTCCCAGACATTGCCGAAGATGTCGTGGATGCCCCAGGGATTGGGGAGATAGCTGCCGACGGGGGCTAAGTGTGCGTGGCCGTCGTTGAGTTTGTTATCGGCGTAGAGGTAGAGATCGTTGCCTGTATCAAGCAGGGAGCGGTCGGCGACGTTGGCGTGCTTGGGCAGGTCGGCGTCGGGGAAGGTGCGGGCGTTTTGGGTTCCGGCCTTGGCGGCGTAAGTCCACTGCGCGAGCGTTGGGAGCGCGTATTCCCAGTTGGCGGAAAGACGATTGTCGGCATGCTCGGTTTCGTTGAGCTTGGTTAGCACGGCGCGCAGTTCTTTGATAGATAAGTTCGTCACGGGAAGGTTCGGTATCTCTGAGGCGACGGCTTTCTTGCCCTGCCATTTGCTTTGCGTGACCTCGTATTTGCCGATCCAGAATCCCGGCTGCTTATTCGTCGGCGGGCACCAGCAGTAGATGCTGCCATCGGGTGCCACCCATTGCTCGCCGGCTTTGGTTCCAAGCTTGAAAGCTTCTTCGGCAAACAACGCGTCGCTGAGCATGAGGATGAGCAAAACCAACTTCATGCGAGGATCTCCGTGAGGGGTCCGCTCTGGTCCAGGTCCTTAAGCGCGAGATCAGGCAGGCCGAAGCGTTCGCGGCGATCGCCTGCTGCATGAAGGAACGCGGTGTATAGGTTGGCTATCGTGCGGTGGCCAGGTTTGCCATACCAGGGAAATCGCAGGTAGCGGTTCCGAGTGCGCAGTCGGCCGCCCAGATCCCCGATGAGGATCACGGGCCACTCGTAGGCTTGCGCGTGGTGACGATCAGCGGCGTCGGAGAGATAGACGATCAAGGTGTTATCCATCATCGTGCCATTGCCTTCGGGGATGGACTCCAGCTTCTTGATGAAGCCCGCCAGCTTTTCGCAATGGTGAAGCCGAATGCGGCAATGCAGTTCGGTGGCCGGGGTGTCCTGAATCGACATTTCATGGCCGATTGGATGCGAAGGCACCGGACCGGCATCGAGGCCGAGTTCGCTGCCGTCAAAGTCCACGCCGACTTTACCATCGCCAGCACCGGACGAGACCGTGACCACATTAGTCAGCCCTGCGATCATGGCGCTCGCGGCGATCTCGAACTGCGCTTCCATGCGTTGGAAAGCATAGCTTTCGGTGCCATACATCTCAGTCACTTTCGGCGTAGCGGCCTTGGTGCGGTCCTGGATTCTCACCAGCGACGACTGGCGTTTGCTCAGTGACTCGAAGGCATTCACATACGGGTCGAGCTTCAGCTTTTCCTCGGCATTTAGCCGCGACTTCATGCGCTTCACATCCTCGGCGAGGAAGTCCATCAACTGCGTGTTCGCATCGAACTCCTTGCGCGAATCCGCACCGCCCGCGACCGAAAACAGCGAGCGATGCGCGATGAGTGGGCTGCATTGCGTAGGCAAAGCGAGACCTTTTGAGCGAACGGACACATTGTAAATCGTGGTGCGTTCCGGCGAAGTCTCCACGCCCAGCCCGACATGGAAGAAGATACCCTGTAACTTCTTCGCCAATGCTGCATCCACCGTCTCCAGCAGCGTTCCCTTCGGCCCGGGGAAACAACCCAGCGCGCCCATGCCGGTGCCATGATTGCCAAGCGAAACACGACCCGAAAGCCCGTGCAGAATCGTCATGCGATTCGCAAACGGCTCCAACGGCGCGACGGACGGCGCGAACTGATGACCGAGCAACGGACGGTCTTCGAGTTTGTCCGGCTGTTCAGGATGCTCGATGCCTACCGGCTGAATCTGGCCGGGATACAAGCCATTGCCTTGAATGAAAAACAGCACGCGAGCCGGACGCACCAAGCCATCAGTCGCCGCCTCCAACTGCCGCAAAAACGGCGCGAAGAATACGCCGCCAACGCCAAGTGATGCACCTCGGAAAAAAGTGCGACGAGAGATGAGATGTGGATTCATCGTGAGTGTTAGTTTGAGTTAGTCGCGACCTTGCGCAGCAGGAACGAATCGGACAGCAGCAACGAAGTCACCATCGCCTTGAAACTGCCGCCGTTGTCGCGATAGGCCTTGTGCGCGGCTTGCAGTGTTCCGGCGTCGCCGAGCGTCTCATTTCGTCCGAGGAAGAAGCGAAAGGCGTAGCGCACGAAGACCTGCTCGACGTGCTGCGACTTGGCGAGCCGTTGCATCATGTCGGCGGCACCAGTGACAGGACCGATGAGCGCATCGTCTTCCACAAACGTGATCGCGCCGTTCGTTTCCACGGGACGGCCCAGCTCGGTTCGGCGGTAGCGCCCGTAGTGATCGTATTGCTCAAAGGGCAGGCCCAGCGGGTCCATCTTCTTGTGACAACGCCGGCAATCCGCGGCCGAAGTCACTGCCACAAGCCGCTCGCGAAATTGTTTGCCCTCGCCCTCGGGTACCTGGGCATCCACGCAGATCGGCACATTCGGAATGGTGCCACCCAGCAAATGCGTGCGAATCCAAATGCCGCGCTGCACCGGATGATTGTCGAAATTTCCACTCCACGCCGCAAGCCAGGCCGGATGCGTGAGCAGTCCCGCACGCTGACCTTTAGGCAACGCGATAGGCTGCTTGGCCGTCCACATCCAATCACGCGGCAGGCCATACAGCGTGGCGTATTCCGGATCGCTCGTCACCGGATTGTTCCCATTGCTCGCCTGCTGCATGCTCGGCTGATAGGGCTGTCCCGTCGGCGCGAAGATGGCGAAATCGACGAAGTATTCGTCCGTGGTCAGCAGATGAAACAACACGTCACGGTCCTGCTCTACATGATGCAGAATCAGCCGCTCCAGATCCGCGATCAACAAGTGTGGCAGGAAATAGCCCGGCTTGGGGCGGTCCTTGAAGACCTCGGCCGCATTCGGGTAATGAAAGAACTCCTGGAAAAACTGCGGGATGCGCGTGGTTTCCGCACCTTTCTTTAAAGGCTCGGCAAAGCGAAACTCGATCAACTTTCGCATCTGCTCGCGAGTCGTTAGTTTCCCGGAAGCCGCAGCCGCGAGCATCTTCCCATCCAAAGTATCGCCGAGCGCAAACGACAGCGCCCTGGCCATCTCCAGCGGCGACAAACGAACGCGCCCATGCTCATCAGGCGCACCTTCGCCGAGTTCCTCACGATACAGCGCCTCCGGCTTCAAGACGATCGTCATCAAGAGGCGATTCACCGCGAGCCGGTGACCGCTGGTCTTCGCCACCGCATCATAGAATCCAAAATGCCGCTGCACCTCCTCATCCGTCGCCGCACGCTGAAGGAACAGCTCGAAAGCCTTGCGAATCGCCGCCGAGAGCGCCTCGCTCTGCGGTGCCTTATCCAAATCACCGAGCGACTCGATCAAGGCCTTCGCCTGTTCCGGCACCACTTTCTCAGCATTCGCCATCAGCATCTCCGTGCTCGGTTCATCCACAAAGTAACGCGACGCATAGTCCGTGAACTCACTGCCTCCCGTCATCGGCAGCGGGTCGGAAAGGTTCAGCTTTCGCGTCATGCCCTTGGTCCCCGCCGGATGCCTCTCATAAATCGCCGGACGCATCCGCCACAAACGCGGCGGCCCTGGAATCACCGGCCCCGCAGGCTCAGCGAACAACGCTGCGTGATCCACATAGTTGCCGTATTCCGGCTGACCAAACCTCTCATCTGCCGCATAGCCCGACTGCTGCGTGACGAGCAACTGCCGACGAATCCAGTCCACAATCACCGCACGCTGCGCATCGCTAGGTTTCTCTTCGGTCTTCTCCGGCGGCATGTCATGAAAGCGAATACGCTCCGCAAGAATGCGCCACTTCTCCAAATCCGCCCCCGCTACCTTCGGATCAATCGCCTCTAACGACAGCTTGCCCTTCGCCGTCGAGTTGTCATGACAGTCCATGCAAAACTCCGACAAGAGCGGCTGAATCGTCTTCTGGAAATCGGCGTCCGTCTGCGCGCGCAACGGAACCGTCAGGAGGGCGAAGGCGAAGGTTAGTATCTGAAAGTTGATCCTGCCATTCGTGGACAACGCGAGGTCGGCGGCGTGGAGTGAGGCCAGCGGTGTGCGCAGAGCGAGCAGAAGCGCGGTGAAAACTGTGAGGAGGTGTTTCATGGGTTTTGCTTTCATCGGGATGAATTGTTTTTCAGAGCGTATCAGTCATACTCCCTGCCTTCTCGCAAAAGTAGGGGCTTAGGATGATCGACATGACCGGCTGGGCGAATGCCTAGCGCTTTGTTGCCCCTCACACCGAGGTCGGGTGCCATTTCTGCAACGAACTCCATCAGGCGTTTGACCACGCCCGGATGCGCAGCAGCGACATCCGTCGTTTCTCCGATGTCCTGAGATAAGTTAAAGAGCTGTGGAGTGAAGTTGCGATCTGGTTTCTGATTTTTATCCCGCTTGTCTTTCTTTTCGCCCTTGGGCTTTTGACCATGGACTTCGATTACCTTTTGCTCGCGAAGCAGCAGCTTCCACTCACCGGAACGAACGGCTCCGAGTTCCAATCCGGCCCAATAATACAGAGATTCATGAGGCGAAGTCTTGTTTTGGCCTGACAGAAGTGGCCAGATGTCTTTCCCATCAATCTTCCGTTCTTTGGACACCTCCCCTCCCGCCAGTTTAACGAAGGTTGGCAACACATCCATTTCGCTCGCGATCGTGTCACAGGAAGTGCCGGGCGCGATTTTGCCGGGCCACCAGGCAATGATGGGTTCGCGCGAGCCACCTTCCCATTGTGAGAATTTGCCACCGCGCAATGGGCCGCCTGTTACTGCTAGGAATTTGCTTTTCATCCCTTCCGCATCCTTGGCACCCTTAGGCCGGGGAAGGAGGGGGTTCAGGGGGAGGTAGGGGACGATGAGAGGCCTCACGCTGTAGAATCGCCTGATTCGACCAAGTGAGTCAA
>JBDNIL010000299.1:0-5179 GCA_041688355.1 Verrucomicrobiales bacterium
GGGCGTGGCGATGCGCCGCTCTTTTTCGGGGACACGGAAGACGATCTCGGCACGAATAACATTGAGAAGGTCAAGAATGAGGATTTCTCGCGCGCAGCGATAGGCGAAGTCCTCGGACTGGGCGAGACGGAACGCGAGCTCGATGAGTCTGCGACCGGGCCAAGGACGGGTGGCGGGGTCAGTTCGACGGGACAGGGCGGAGATGCGGTCTCGCGCGAGACGCTGCGACCGGATGAGCAGGCGGTGCTGAAGCGCTACTTCAAGTGATCGGTGCCCGGCGGGCCTCCGCTCGACAAGGGGGCGAATCGGGGCTTTAGTCGTCGGCCCGCTAATCATGCATCGCCAGTCGCTCCTCTCTCTCCTCGAACATTATCTGATGCGGCACCCCGCCGAGGGCGACACGACGCTGCGTTTTCGGGATTTCGTGACGCGGAATCCGCTCTGCTTCGAGCGCAGTCTCGCCGAGGGGCATGTCACAGGCTCGGCCTGGATTCTCGATCAAAGCGGGGAGAAAACGCTCCTGACACATCACCGTAAACTCAATCTCTGGCTGCAGCCGGGCGGGCATGCGGACGGGAACAGCGATGTCCTCGCGGTGGCGATGCAGGAATGTCTCGAGGAGACGGGGCTGACTTCGCTGCTCCCGGTGGAGTCGGGGATTTTTGATCTCGATATCCACGGCATTCCTGCGAGGAAGGAGGACCCGGCGCATTTTCACTACGACGTGCGTTTCCTCGTCCGCGACACGGGTGGCGGGGACTTCATCGTCTCGGAAGAGTCTCACGATCTCGCCTGGGTGCCGCTGGAGCGGCTCGAGGACTACACGACGGAGTGGTCGATGCGCCGCATGCGCGACAAGGCGCTGCGGTTCGGGTGATCACTTCCTTACCGCGTAGAGCACGTTGTCGGTGCGGATGTAGAGGGTCTTGTTGGCCGGGACGATGGAGGCGCGGATGTTCACGCTCTGCGACGTGCCGAAGTTCGTCGCGTTGAGCAATTCCCCGCCCGCGACGCCGGCGCTGTAGACGAAGACTTCGCCGAGGTGGCTGATGAGGTAGATCTTGCCGTCGACGCCGGTGGGCGAGGCTTCCAGCTTGGTCTTGGCGTCGATCGCTTTGCTCCAGACGACATTACCGGAGACCGGGTGAACGCAGTTGAGGAACTTGTTGCGGTCGTTGAGGATGTAGAAATACCCGTCGTAGAAGAGTGGCGTCGGCACGTCGGAGGTCATTTCTTTGCCTTCGCTCATCCAGAGTTTTGACGTGTCGAAGAGATTGCCGTTCCCGCCCGCCTTGATGCCGTAGACCGGGTCTCCCTTGGGCGCACAGACGAGGAAGACACCCTGACCATAGACGGGGGAGGGGACGAGGCGCCAGTGACCGATCTTGCCGGGATTGTAAGTGCTCCAGCGCCACAGCTCTTTGCCGGTTGCGGGATCGTGGCCGGTGAGGCAGTCACCGCCGGAGATGACAAGTTCGGGACGACCGTCGTGCATGATGGGAATGGGAGTGGAAAATGCTTCCTTTGACTCCTGCACGGCATCATTGGGGCGGATGTGTTTCCACTTCGTCTCGCCGGTGGCGGGATCCAAGGCGAGCAGGTAGGACTCGATCGGGCCGTCGGTGCGACCGCGTCCATTCACAGGGACGTCGCGCTGGAGCACTTGCAGGTAGAGGAGACCGTCGTAGAGCTGGGGAGAGCTGGAAAAGGTCCATTGAAAGGCGAAGTCGCCGTAGTCGGTCTCGATGTCGCGATGCCAGAGTTGCTTGCCCTCGAAGTCGTAGGCGGCGAGGTCGCCGTTGCCGCTGAAGAACCAGACCGTTTTTCCGTCGGTGACGGGCGAGGCGCCCGCATAGGTGCTGCGCTCGTCGATGCGCACGCCTTTGCCGAAGGGCACTGACCAGACGATCTCACCGGTTTTTGCGCTGATCCGGATCCCGACGACCGCGTCTTCCTTCTCATCGACGGCGGTCAGGAAGACGGCGTCGTCCCACACGGCGGGGGTCGAGGCACCTTCGCCGGGGAGGTCCGTTTTCCAGGCGAGGCCTTCGGTCGGGGAGAAGACTGCGGGGAAGCCGGTCTCGGTCGAAGAACCGTTGAAATGCGGTCCCCGCCAATTGGGCCAGTTATCCGCCCTCAGCGCGGAGCTGGAAAGAAGAAGCGCGAGGGTGACGGAGTGCAACAGAAAAGCTGATTTCGACATGGGAATACAGTTGGATAGTCTAACATGAGCTTGGCGAGGTGGACGCCTTCTGTCAAGATGACGAATTGGCGCAGACAAGTCCTCTCTTAGGATTGCCGCAGAAGCTTGCAGGGAGGCGATCCACGCTCGATGCTGACTGGAGAAATCCAAGACAAGACCTTGGTCCCATGACGACTCCCACTCCCTCGGCGACTCGCCATCATGCTTTCGCCCTGGAACGGGCCGAGGTCGCGCTCCCAATCGTGGCGGATAAGGAGGAAGTGAGAATGATCGCCGCCCTCATTGAGAAAACGGGCAACGCCGGGACCGCACCCGCGATTTGACGAAATCGGGGACTGTCACGAGAGAAAATCAAAAAGAGACGTTGAACTTTCGAGACGAATAGACTCCTCTCGGTGGGGCGAACCATTTCTCCGCGCACAACATGAAACAACTTCTCCTCATCCGGCACGGAAAATCCGACTGGGATCATCCCGGGCTGACCGATCACGACAGACCTCTCAACGAGCGCGGGTTGCGTGACGCTCCGCACATGGCCGCCGCGCTGATGCAACGGGGGGTGAAACCCGATCTCGTTGTCTCAAGCACGGCCGTGCGGGCGGCGACGACCGCTCAGATGATCGCAGGGGCAATGGGCTACTCGTCGGAAGACATCCTTGAGGTGCCCGGTCTCTACCTCGCCCCACCCGCTGTCATTCTGCGGATCGTCCAGCAACTCGACGAGTCTGCCGGGACGGTGATGATCTTCGGGCACAACCCGGGCATGCATGAGGCCGTGAATGCCTTTTCGGGTGACGGAGATGTCACCGACTTCCCGACCTTGGCCGTGGCCCGCCTGGAATTCGGGGAAGAACACTGGGGTCTTGTGGAGTGGACCGCGGCACAGCTCGTTGAACTGATCATGCCCCGTCACCTCGCGACGGGATGAGTGGGGGCCTGCCTGCCTGTGGCCCGTGACGCTTAATTTTCTTGGGAACTCCGCGTGAAATGGTATAGTCACTGCTAATCGTAAATTACAATTTTCTCCATGAACGACGTTCCTCCTCCGCTGACGCCGCAGCCTTCGCCGAATCCCTACCAGGGTCTGCAACAGCAACCTCAGTTCCAGCCCGATGCTCCCAAGTCGGGCTCGGGTCGGAAATGGTTCTTCGGCTGCGGTTGCGGCTGCCTCGGGCTGCTCCTGATCCTCGCGATCGTCGGATACTTTCTCTCCGGTTGGGTTAAGACCCAGGCGACCGACTTGATCGGTGGCTACACCGCGACCGAACCGGTCAAGATCGAGATGCTGCAGCTGTCGCCGGCTGAGATCGAGCAGTCCGTCGCGAAGTTCAGCGCTTTCCAGGCTGGCCTCGCGGCAGGGGCGACCCCGGTGCCGCTCGTCCTCTCGGGGCAGGATATCAATGCGCTGATCCAGCATCACCCGTCCTTCAAAGCGCTCGCGGATCGGGCGAGCGTGACGGTGGAGGAGAGCACCCTGCGCAGCCAGGTCAGCCTGAATCTCGACGATATCGAGATCCCCGTGCCCTTTCTTGCCGAGGCGGTGAAAGGGAGATATTTCAATGGCGTGGCGACCTTCTCGCTGGGGATGGCGGCCGGGCGGCCAGCGCTCTACATCGAGGGGCTCGAAGTGAACGGGGCTGAGATTCCGAGCCAGTTCATGACCGAGTTCAGCAAACAGAATCTCTTCGAAGACGCCGGCAAAGACCCCGAGATCGCCGCGATGGTCGAGAGGATCGAAGACATCCGCATCGAGAACGGCGAACTGACGATCGTCCCGAAAGCGGCGCCATAAGGGCGGGGAGCGTCGGTCTAGAGTTTCTCGTAGGTGCCTTCATCGCGCTTTTCGAGCACGGTGAAGCCCGCTTTCTTAGCATCACTGACCGAGAGCGGTTTTGTGATCTTCGGCGAGGTGATGCCCCGGGAGACGAGCTTTTTCACCGGATTGCGACAGAGCGGACACGCCTCCAGCGCCGGCCGTGTGAGCGGGCGCCGGATCTCGAAGCCTTTCTTGCAAATGCGGCAGCCTTTCTCGAGATCGCTTGTGATGTATTCGTAGAGAGGCATGGGGAAACTTCTCCGCTCGGGACCTGTTTTGCAACTGATTAGCGGGGTTTTGCACCTGCGGAAGAAGCGAGGGTCGCGCAAACGAAAAAAGCGGAGTCATCAGACCCCGCTCTCGACTGCCGTGTGAGACGGCCCGTGAAAAGTCGCGATTTACCAGCTCGACTTGGTCACTCCGGGGATCATCCCGTTGGAGGCCATTTCGCGGAAGGTGATACGTGACATGCGGAAACGACGGAGGTAACCACGTCGACGACCGGTCACTTCACAACGATTGACGAGACGAGTCGGGCTCGCGTCGCGGGGAAGCATGGTCAGACCATCATAGTCTTTCTCTGCCTTCAGCTTGGCACGAAGCTTCGCATACTTGTTTACGGTGCGCTGCTTGCGCGCGTTTCGGGTGATCCAACTCAATTTCGCCATGGTGAGGGGGAATCTATCCGTTTTGAGGAATTTTCAAGCGGAAAATGAACAATAGCGCTGGTAAGTAAGTCCCCATCTGTGATTCTCTATGAATATGTCCCGATATTTCCTCTTCGCGGTTCTTTTCCTCGCTCCGGCCCTGTTTTGCGGAGCCGTTGCGTTGCAGTCTCAGGATGCCCCGGCGGATCCCCCGGAGAAAGACTGGCTCGAGTTTTACTACGAGAACCCCACTCCCGAACAGTTCGTCACGCGGATGAAGGACTGGGCCGGCGATGGCACTCTCGACAACGAGCACGCCCGTCCCGCCCTGATCGCTTTTATCAGCCAGCTCATCCGGCAGAACGAGGGAGACCTCCAGCGGTGGTACGAGGACCTCACCGGTCTCTCGCCCGGCCAATTGCAGGTCGTGCACACCGCGATGCTCTTTTCCCGCACGGCCGGGGCCGACCGGATCATGCGTGAGGTCTTCGGCAAAATCTACGACGAGCAGAA
>JBDNIL010000032.1:0-6371 GCA_041688355.1 Verrucomicrobiales bacterium
ACCGTCGAGACGGCGCGCCTCACCGCTCAGGGGTGAGCGGGTTCAATTCCCGTCGAGCATACGCCCGATCCCGCCGAGGACACTGCCCTCGCCCTGGGAGCTGCCGCCCGTCGATGGAGCCGAGCGAATGATGCGGTCCGCGAGGCGGGAAAAGGGCAGACTCTGCAGCCAGACGTGGCCGTGCCCGCTCAGGGTCGCGAGGAAGAGACCCTCCCCGCCGAAGAACATCGACTTCAGATTCCCCGCCCGCTCGATATTATACTCAATGCCCGGGGAAAAAGCGACGATGCAGCCCGTGTCGACCCGCAGCTTTTCGCCCTTCAACTCGCGCTCCACGATCGTCCCGCCAGCGTGGACAAAGGCTTTTCCATCGCCCTTTAGCTTTTGCAGGATGAATCCCTCGCCGCCGAAAAAGCCGGTCCCGAGCTTGCGGTTAAACGCGATCGTCACCTGGGTGCCGTAGGCCGCGCAGAGGAAAGAGTCCTTCTGACAGGTGATCTCTCCCCCCATTTTCGACAGATCGATGGGGATGATTTTGCCCGGGAAAGGAGCCGCAAATGCGACGCGACGCTTCCGACTGCTGCCCGAGTGCGTGAAGTGGGTCATGAAGATCGACTCCCCCGTGAGCGCACGTTTCCCGACCGAGAGGAGCTTGCCCATGACGCCCTCGCCCGGATTCGACCCGTCGCCCATCTTCGCGACAAAGGTGATGTCGTCCTCCATGTAGTTCATCGCGCCCGCCTCGGCGATGACCGTCTCGCCCGGATCGAGCTCCACTTCGACGATCTGCATGTCGTCGCCGAAGATCTCGAAGTCGATCTCATGCGAGCGCCGCCCCATCGGCGGGGCGCTCTGCGGGATCGCCGGCGGCCCCGACGAAGCCGGATCGCCGCCGAAGAGCGCCGGCAGCATCTCGTGCGCCCCCGCCCAGTTCGCCATGCCCGAACTCCAAACCCGCGTCTGCGGAGCGATCGTGCCATTGGCAATGAGCGCCGGGATCTCCGCCTCGCTCACTTGAATTTGTTCGTTGCTTGAAGTCGCGTAGTGCCAGGTTTTCATCGTTGTGTGGGACGAGCATAGAATCTTTTGAGGCGGGAGCAAAGTCAGAATTCAAGATTGAATCCCCGCCCATTCCGGCAAACACTACCGGAGCCAATGCCCCGACCGTTCCCCCAGCCGACCCGAGAGGGTTACCTCCCCGACCTGACCCTCTTCAGTCTGCGCGGATTCCTCATCGTCGCGCTGCTGTTTTCGGTGAGTTCCTGCCGCGACGAGTCCAAGGTCGATATCGCGACGCGGGAGAAGATCCTCCTCCTCGGCAACGGCGGCGAACCCAAGGCGCTCGATCCGCACATCGTCTCATCGGTGGGTGACGCCAACATCCTCCGCTCGACCTTCGAGGGGCTCGTCACCTACCATCCCGAAAACGACATGCTCCACGAACCCGGCGTGGCCGAGCGATGGGAGGCAAACGCGGACTTTTCCGAATGGCGCTTTTTCCTTCGAAAGAACGCGAAGTGGTCGAACGGCGATCCCGTCACCGCCCACGATTTTGTCTATTCCTTTCACCGCATCCTCCATCCGAAGATGGCCGCGCCCTATGCCTCGATGCTCTATTTCCTGAAAAATGGCGAGGCCTTTAACAAAGGGGAAATCGACGACTTCGCCCGGGTCGGGGTCAAAGCGGTGAACGACTTCGAACTCCTCTGCACCCTCGATCGTCCCGCTCCTTACTTCCCCGATGTCGTCAAGCACACCACCTGGCTCCCCGTCCATCGGGGCAACATCGAGAAGTTCGGCGCCATGACCGACTCCTACACCGAGTGGCAGAAGCCGGGCAATCAGATCAGCAACGGTGCCTTCATGCTCACCGACTGGCGCATCAATGCCCAGATCAAAGTGCGGCGCAATCCCCACTACTGGGACGCCGCGAACGTGAAGCCCAACGGGATCAATTTTTACCCCATCGACAACAATTTCACCGAGGAGAAAGCCTTCCGCAACGGCCTCATCCACTACACCTACACGACCCCCGAGAATCTGATCGAGGACTACAAGAAGATGGAGAACACCCCTCTCCGCATCGAGACCTACAACGGCTCTTATTTCTACCGCTGCAACGTCACCCAGGCACCGACCGACAATGCCGACTTCCGCCGCGCCCTCGCCTACTCGGTCAATCAGGAAGTCATCGTGAAATATGTCACCCGCGGCGGACAGCAGCCGGCCTACGCCTTCACTCCGCCTTCGGAAGACGGTTATCATCCGCCCGACGTGATCCACTACGACCCTGACAAAGCACTCGAGTATCTGGAAAAAGCCGGCTACGCGAGCGGCGCCGATGTGCCGGAGTTCACGATTATCCTCAATACCTCCGAGGCGCACAAGTCCGTCGCCGTCGCGATCCAGGACATGTGGAAAAAGACTCTCGGGATCAAAAACGTGAAGATCGAGAATCAGGAGTGGAAGGTCTTCCAGCAAACCGTGCTCGACATCAACTACGACGTCGCGCGGGCCGGATGGATCGGGGACTACGTCGATCCCACGACCTTCCTCGGGATGTGGGTCACCGGTGATTCAAACAACAACACCGGCTGGTCGAACCCCGACTACGACAGGCTCCTGCGCGAGAGTTCCCTCCTCAGCGACCCCGCGCAGCGCTACGCGAAACTCGCCGAGGCCGAGAGCATCCTTCTCGATCAGGTCCCCGTGCTCCCGCTCTACTGGTACACCCGCGTCTACCTGCTCCATCCCGATGTGAAGAACTGGAATCCGCTCCTGCTCGACAATCATCCCTACAAACACATCGACCTGCAATCGTCGAAGACCGTGAAGGAGGGCGCGCAGTAATGGAAACGCTGCGCTACGTCGTCTCCCGCTTCGTGCAGTCGCTCTTCGCGCTGCTCTGCATCATCACGATCACCTTCTTCCTCGCCCGCCTCGCCCCGGGGGGACCTTTCCTCGACGAGAAAGCGGTGCCCGAGCATCTCATCGAGCAGATGAAGCGGAACTACGGCTTCGACAAGCCGCTCCCCGTCCAGTATGGCCTCTACCTCGGCCGCCTCGTCCGTGGCGATCTCGGGCCCTCGCTCGGGAACAAAGGATTCACTGTCAACGAGGTCATCGCCGAGGGATTTCCCGTCTCCTTCATGCTCGGAATCAGCGGACTCGTCATCGCCCTCCTCGTCGGCGTGCCGGTCGGAGTCTTCGCCGCCGCGAACCGCAACACCGCGGTCGATTATTCCCTGATGGCTTTCACGATGCTCGGGATCTGTCTCCCGACCTTCGTCATCGCGCCCCTCCTCGGGGAAATCTTGGGGCTAAAGTTAGGGTGGTTCGACGTCGCCCTGTGGGAGAACAGCTCGGCCTGGGTGCTCGGTGCGCTCACGCTCGGGCTCTACTACTCGGCCTACATCGCCCGGCTCACCCGCGGCAGCATGCTCGACGTCCTGAGCCAGGACTTCATCCGCACCGCCCGGGCCAAGGGCGTCCCGCCGGGCAAGGTGCTTTTTAAACACGCCTTTCGCGGCGGCATCACCCCCGTCGTCGCCTACCTCGGACCCGCCCTCGCCGGGCTCATCGGGGGCTCCTTCGTTGTCGAGACCGTCTTCGGCCTGCCCGGGCTGGGACAACATTTCATCAAAGCCGCGACAAACCGCGACTACTGGCTCATCAACGGCACCGTGACGGTCTTCGCCGTCCTCATCCTCGTCATGAACTTCCTCGTCGATATCCTCCAGGGCTGGCTCGACCCGAGAACCCGTAGCAACAAGTAGCAACACCTCAACCGCCCCGCGATCCGACTCCCCGAAGTCCCGAATGTCTTCAGAACTCTCCAACTCTCCGCTGACTATGCATGGGCAGGATGCCCATGCTACCGCACAGCCAGTTGCTGCCGAAAAAGGCAGCTCCCTCGGCCGCGATGCCTGGTACAGATTGAAAAAGAATCACCTCGCGATGGCGAGCCTCTGGTTCTTCATCGCGGTCGTGATCCTTTGCTTTTTCCTTCCGCTCGCGCCCGGGATCCCCGATCCCAACGTGACCCATCCGGATCTCCAATCCATGCCGGCCTTTTCGTCGGCCACCTCGATGGAGGGGGCGGAGGTCTACTACCTGCTCGGCAGCGATCACCTCGGGCGCGACATCTTTTCCCGAATGCTCTATGGCGGGCGCGTCTCCCTCGCGGTCGGCTTCCTCGCCACGATCGTTTCGCTGACCATCGGCGTCGTTTACGGAGCCACCTCCGGCTTCGTCGGAGGACGAACCGACGCGGTCATGATGCGCATCGTCGACATCCTCTACGCCCTGCCCTTCATGATCATCGTGATCATCCTCACGACTTACTTCGGGAACCAGCTTTGGCTCCTCTTCGTCTGCATCGGCGCGGTCGAGTGGCTCACGATGTCGCGCATCGTGCGCGGGCAGGTGCAATCGCTCAAGGGTCAGGAGTTCGTCGACGCCGCCCGCAGCCTCGGGCTCTCGAACTGGCATATCATCCGTCGCCATCTCATCCCGAACACGGTCGGACCCGTCATCATTTACACCACCCTCACCGTGCCCGCGGTGATGCGGCTCGAGGCCATCCTCAGCTTCCTCGGTCTCGGGGTGCAGCCGCCCGATGCGAGCTGGGGTTCTCTTATCAAAGAAGGTGCCGACCGCATGGCGAGCGACCCGAGCCTGCTCGTCTACCCGGCCATCGTTTTCGGGATGACCCTTTTCAGCCTCAACTTCCTGGGTGACGGCTTGCGCGACGCGCTCGATCCGAAGAGTTCGAAGGATTGAGGCGCTCCCTCACGATCAGCCCCGACGGCCGCCTCCTCGCCACCGACGGCCGGGACCGCGCCGTCCGCCTCTTCGGAGTAGAAACTCGGTAGTCGGCATTTCACTCGTATCCCACGATTGCGGCATTGCTTCCCGGTCACCGTTTTGGCATCTTCCCACCCGATGAAAATTTTGCCATCCCTCCTCTCACTCCTCCTTTTCACTGCCTGCACCACCGTCTTCGCCGCCGACTGGCCGCAGTTCCAGGGTCCGACCCGCGCGGGGATCTCCGGGGAGAAAGGTCTGAACCTCACCAATTGGAAAGTAGATGCCCCGCCTCTCGCCTGGGAAAAGTCGCTCAGCGAAGGCTTCGGCGGCGCCGCGATTGCCGGGGGCGAAGTCTTCCTCATCGACCGGCGCGACGACGCCAGTGATGTTCTGCTCTGCCTCTCCCTCGAGGATGGGTCTGAAAAATGGAGCTACTCCTACGACTTCCCCGGCAAGCTGCCTTTTCCCGGCAGTCGCGGCGTCCCCCTCGTCGAGGACGATGCGGTCTACTTTATCGGCGGCTTCGGCCAGGTCTTTCGCGTGGATCGCAAGACCCACAAAGCAGACTGGGTCGTCTCGATTCAGGATCAATACGGAGCCGAGCCTCCCAAGTGGGGCTGGGCTCAAAGTGTCGTGAAAGTGGGTGATGTCCTCATCGTGCCTGCGATGGCCGCCGAGACCGGACTGATCGGTCTTGACAGCAAGACCGGGAAAGCACTCTGGCGTACCGAAGGTTTCGGTGATTCCCACTCGAACCCGGCGGTGATCACGCTCCACGGCGTCGAGCAAGCCGTCTTCGTCGCGACGAAACGTGAAGGCGAGCTCAAACTCGGCACCACCATCAGCGTCGAGCCCTCCACCGGTAAGGTGCTCTGGAAGACAGACGCTTATTTCAACAGCATCCCCATCCCTTTCCCGACCAAGGTCACCGAGGAACTCGTCTTTCTCACCGGCGGCTACGGCGACGGCAGTTGCATGGTGCGCGTCACCAAAAGTGGCGAGGAATGGAAGGTCGAGAAAGTCTTCGCGCTGCCGCAGGGCACCCAGGTTCACCCGCCCTTCGTCATCGGCGACCACCTCTACCTGCTCGCCAATGAAAACGCCAACCACAACGGCGAAGCCCGCAAGACAGGTGGTCTCATGTGTCTCGATTTCGATGGCAAAACGATCTGGCAGACGGGAGACAAGCCATTCATGGGCCGCGGCAACATGATCCTCGTCGACGGGCATCTCCTCATTCAGGACGGCGAGGTCGGCTACCTGCGCGCCGTCAAGCCCTCGCCCAAAGGTTACGAGGAAGTCGCCGTCACCGATGTCTTCGGCAAAAAAGCCGAGGTCGACGAGCAGATCGCCAAGCAGGTCGCGGCCGGTCGTGATGTCATCAAGATGCCCGATTTTAAATACTGGTCGCCCATGGCGCTCGCCGATGGCCGACTCGTGATGCGCGGTCAGGATCAACTGAAGTGCCTCGATCTGCGGGTGAAGTGAGGCGATTCGAAGGGTGGCTGCTGCCGCCGAAACTCTCACGAGTTCCGCTACGTTCTGACCCGTTCATCCCGAGA
>JBDNIL010000300.1:0-1915 GCA_041688355.1 Verrucomicrobiales bacterium
CGACCGCTTCGAGAAGGCGCTCGATGCGGATGGGCTTGTGGAGGACATCCTTGATACGGACGTCGCGGGTGAGCACGTCCGGTAGATGCGGATCGTCTTTTTCCCGCACGAAGATCACGGCCGGGGCAAGGAGCCGCGGACCGCGACCGGCGGTGCAGGCTTTGGAAATGAGTTCGTAGAGCATCGGCCCGCTCAGCTCGCCGGTCTGCATCGCAAAGAGAAAGAGACCAAAGCGTTTTTGCAGGGCCAGTTCGAAGGCCCGGAGAGGATCGGCCGTGGTGACGACACGACAATCAGTGAAGTTCTCGAGCGTCTCGCGGATGAGGCGGGCGGTCGAGGCGACAGGATGCGCGATGAGGACTTCGACGGGACCGGCTGCCGGCTCCCTCACCGCTGCCGGCGGCACCGACACGGCGGACCCGAGCGGGACCTCTTCCGTGATCTCGACGGGGGTATGGGCTGGCTCTTCCTCGCCGACCGGTGCCGGTTCTGAGTCAATCGCTTCCGCGTCCGGATCCGGCAGATCCGGCAAAGACAGAGGGCTCACTTCACCGGGAGACTTCTCAGGCGGTGAGGCGATCTTTCGTAATGTTGTCCATTTCCGTTCTGCGGGACTTTCCATAAGAGTGACGTCGCGGGAGGCAAATCCAAGACGCCTCGCAACATAGCCTGAAAAACCGGATTAGGGAAATCCCGAGAAGCCTCCCGGCAGGGCCAGCGTGCGATCACCGCCGAGACCGCGACCCTATCCTCTCCGCAGTTGCTCAACAAAGTGCCACCTGCGGGGGATCGGCGGTGTGATTTTTGAAATTCATCGTTCGTGGTCGCTACCAGGCTGAATTTCTGTAGAAGAGTCATTTCTTTTTTCACCCCCTTCGAGTTCGAGTATGGCAGACTCGGGGATGCGGATGCGGGCGGCGGGATGAGAGGCCATGGGTTTGTGTGATCCCCACTTCCCTGCGATTGCGCCTGGAGTCATTTGGTTTCGCGCGCGGCTACGATCCCTACCACAACAATAAAACCGAACGCGATCCGCGCATGGTGAAGGTCAGCGAAAAGATTCGCGGCACCTTTCGACGCGACGGTCACGGCAACGCGTTCTGTGATCTGAGGAGCGTCATGTAAAGCGCACCCCGAAAATGCCCTGGATTCATTTCAACCCCAATGGCGTAAACTCGTCACTGATGATTGCAGGAGTCCGAAACCCGTGTGAATCTTATTTTTCGCTGCCTGCCCAAGAAAGCGCAGTCCCACTATGAAAAAAAAATCCTTATTGGCTCCTTCGGCCGACAAATCCCCGGAATCAGATCCGCGTGTGATCCAGCGATTGCTCCTCAATCTCGTTTCCCACATACCGAAATCGGACGTGAAGGAAAGTGATAAGCCGGACAGTCGAGCCCGTGCGATCGCAACGAAGGCAGCCCGCAACGCCGCTGGGGTTTCGGGGACGCTCGCATTACCGCCGGGACCATTGGGGATGATAACGATCTTGCCAGATCTGATGGCCGTTTGGAGCATCCAGAAGCAGATGGTAGCCGACATCGCCGCAGCCTACGGGAAGACAGCGATCCTCACAAAGGAAGCCATGGTCTTCTGCCTTTTTCGACATGGGGCGGCGATGCTGACTCGCGATCTGGTGGTTCGTGTCGGAGAGCGGATGATGGTTCGGAAGGTAGCCCTGCGGACAATGCAGGCGGTTTTGAAGAAAGTTGGTGTCCAAGTCACCCAAAAGGTCATTGCCAAAGCGATCACAAAATATGTTCCGCTGGTCGGGGCGGTCGCGATCGGCGGTTACGCCTATTACGACACCAGCCGGGTAGCCGCGACGGCGATCGACTTTTTCCGGCGGGAAATCGACATCGAAGACTCGACGACTGAAAAGCAGAAACTGAAACGGAATGCCAAAGCGACTGCG
>JBDNIL010000301.1:0-15539 GCA_041688355.1 Verrucomicrobiales bacterium
CACAGATGGGCACAGATGGGCACAGATGGGAAAAAATTTTGAAATCGGGCGTGAGACCCCAATTTCAATTTCCCGACAGTCTCTGAAGCAGGCACTCCAACGGCTAGCGAGAATCTCCGTCAAAATTCGTTCCCTTCGTTTCATTCGTGGTTCTACACCGAACTCGGCAACGATCAGACGGTTGCCCGTCGAATGGGATTTGGAACCACGAATGGAACGAATTTGACGAATGGGATTTAGGAGCTTTGTAAACGGCCGCTTTTTGTCGCGAGGACGTCTGTGGTAGGGTTAGTCCCTATGGAAAAAATGGCGATCAGAGTGGACTTATACGATTATGAGCACTGTACTCCTCGTTGTCTTAATTCTCCTTCTCATTGGCGTTTTCCCCGCCTGGCCCCACAGCCGTAAATGGGGCTACGGACCTACTGGTGGACTCGGTCTTATCCTCATCATCCTGATTGTTCTCGCGTTGATGGGCCGGATTTAGCGTCGGATCGCCCTCGCGGTCGGGAGACTCGACGAGGCATGACCACAACAGGAACGTGAGGCGCGGAGGAGCGCGGGGTGTGAACTTTCCGGAGGAGAATAAGATCGACCGTGCTACCTTCGGCGATGCCGAAATCCTCCACCGAACTACTTGCGCCCGCAGGCAACTGGGAGTGCGCGCGCGCCGCCGTGGCGAACGGGGCCGATGCGATCTACTTCGGCATGCCCCGCTTCAACGCACGGATTCGGGCCGACAACTTCACGCCCGAGGATCTCCCGGATCTGATGCAGTTCCTCCACCGACACGGGGTGCGGGGATTTGTCGCATTTAATACGCTCATCTTCCCGTCCGAACTCGAGGACGCGGCGGAGCAGTTGCGCCACCTCAGTGCTTGCGGCGTCGATGCCATCATCGTGCAGGATCTCGGGCTGGCTTCGATGGCGCGGTCTATGGTTCCCGACCTGCATCTCCACGCCTCGACCCAGATGACGATCACTTCGCCCGAGGCGCTCGCTTTTGCCCACGGGCTGCTCACCCTCGACCGGGCCGTCATCGCGAGGGAAAACTCGATGCGGGAGATCCGGCTTTTCCATGCGACCGAGCCCGACGCCGTCGAGATCGAGACCTTCGTCCACGGTGCGCTCTGTGTCGCCTATTCGGGTCAGTGTCTCACCAGTGAGTCCCTCGGCCAGCGCAGCGCGAACCGCGGCGAATGTGCCCAGGCCTGCCGCATGCCCTACGAACTCGTCGTCGACGGCGTGACTCGCGAGATGGGCGATCAGCGATACCTGCTCTCGCCGCAGGATCTCGCCGGGATCGACCAGATCCCCGAATTGATCCGACTCGGCGTGACGAGTTTTAAAATCGAAGGCCGCCTCAAGACGCCCGAGTATGTCGCGGCGGTGACGCGCGTCTATCGCAAAGCCATCGACGCGGCCGAGGCCGGTGCCGGGACCGTTGCATCCGAAGAGGATCGTTACGCCCTCGAAATGGTTTTTTCGCGCGGTCTCTCGACCGGCTGGCTCAACGGGATCAACAATCAGGAGCTCGTCCACGCCCGCTTCGGCAAAAAGCGAGGCGCCTACGTGGGTCGGATCAGCACGATCGGGACCGACTGGATCGAGTTCGAGGCGGACGCCGGGGACGCCGAATTGAAAAATGGGGACGGCATCGTCTTCGACACCGGTGGCAACACCGATCGTGAGCAGGGTGGGCGAGTCTACGAGGTGATAGGGCAACGATTTTTCCTCAAGCACGGCAAGATCGACTTCTCGAAGATCAGGGAAGGCCATCGCATCTGGAAGACCGACGATCCAGCCCTCAATGCCACCATTCAGAGCAGCTACAAACGCGAGCATCTCCCGACCCGGACGAAGCGGGTAGACTGGATCGTGAGCGGCAAAGCGGGCGCTCCTTTGAAACTGCGGGACCGTGAGAGTGGTGCCGAGGTCTGCTCGGCGATCCCGCTTGAAGTCGCTGCAAACCGTCCCCTCACCACCGAGTTTCTCGAGCAGCAGCTCGCCAGACTCGGCGGCACCGTCTATGCTCTGGACTCGCTCGAGGTACATCTGTCAGGCGAAGTCATGGTTCCGGTGAGTGAGCTCAATCGGCTTCGGCGTTCGCTCGTCGAGCAGCTCGACGAAGCGGGGAACGACCGCTACGAAAAACGGCGCGCCACCGGTGTGAGCGTCTCTGATCTGCTGCCCGCGCCTTCGTCGGGCGAGCCCGGCGCGATGGAGCTGCGTGTCCTCTGCCGCACCGAAGCGCAAGTCGATGCCGCTCTCGAGTGCGGATTGGAGACGGTCTACGTCGATCTCGAGGACGTGCGCCGTTACCGCGATCTCGTCGCCCGGGTGCGCGAGGCGGCTCCCGCGACCCGGATCTATCTCGCCACCCCGCGCATTCAAAAGGCAGGCGAGAGTGGGCTCTTCCGGGTCGTCGAAAACGCCAGGCCCGACGGAGTTCTCGTGCGCAATCTGGGCGGGATCGGGCATTTTCGGCATCATGCCGACATCGCGATGATCGGCGATTTTTCCCTCAACGTGGCGAACCCGATCAGCGCGCGTCTTCTGATGGATGAGGGCTTTGAAAATCTCACGATTTCCTACGACCTCAACATCTCTCAGGTTCTCGATCTTCTCGCCGGCGCGCCGCCCGAGTGGTTCGAGATCACCCTGCATCAGCACATGCCGATGTTTCATATGGAGCACTGTGTCTTCTGCGCCTTCCTCTCCGAGGGGACCGATGCCACGAACTGCGGGCGACCTTGTGATAAGCACGAGGTCCACCTGCGTGACCGCGTGGGGCAACTCCATCGCCTCACCGCCGACGTGGGCTGTCGCAATACACTCTTTAACGGCCGCGCCCAGAGCGGAGCCCGTTTCTTCAGCGCCCTCGGCGAGGCTGGTCTGCGCCGCTTCCGTGTCGAGTTGCTTGAGGAGGGAAAAAACGACGCCATCGAGACGATCCGCACTTATCAGGGACTCCTGCGTGGAGAGGACGAAGGCAGCGCGCTCTTCTCCAAGCTCCGCGCGGAATCGAAGCTCGGCGTGATCGAGGGGACGCTGGAGGGTTGAGAGGCGGCAATACGCCGTGAGGGTGCTTGCCGCGGTCCGCCTTCCACTGGTATCGTGCTCCCATGAGTGGCGAAACGACTCCAGCCCGCGGCGCCCGAGGCCTGCACGAACTCTATTCCGCCGATCCCGAGCAGGCGGAGTTGCTCCTCTGGGGGCGTAAAACAGATCCGCTCTCGCGTCGTGGCTTTTTCAAACGCGCCGGTCTCGCCACGATGACCGCCGCCATTGGTAGTGAGATCGTTTTCTGGGACCGCATGCCGGCCGGGCTCATCCCTGCGGCCTTCGCCCAGTCACCGACGCCTTTCCAGATCGAGGGGAAGGAGGGGCTCATCGTGCTGAACGACCGGCCCATCAATGCGGAAACTCCCCCGCATCTCCTCGACGATGAGATTACCCCGGCAAAACATCTTTTTGTCCGCAACAACGGCCATGCCCCCGCCCGCGAGACCATCGATCCGAAAACGTGGACCCTTGAGATCGCCGGCGAATCCTGCGAGCGGCCCGCGAAGTTCACCCTGCCCGAGCTGAAGGCGAATTTCCCCCACCACACCTACAGGCTCCAGCTCGAGTGCGGCGGCAACGGGCGCAGTGAATTCAATCCACCCGCCCACGGCAACCAGTGGACCGTAGGTGCCGTCGGATGTTCCGAGTGGACCGGAGTTCGCCTGCGCGATGTCCTTGAGCACTGCTGGATCAGGGGAAATGCGGTCTACATCGGCTACCACGGGGCCGACACCCACCTCTCTGGCGATCCGAAAAAAGAACCGATCTCGCGCGGTGTGCCTATGCGCAAGGCCCTCGAAGATGAGACCCTCATCGCCTTTGCCATGAACGGGAGCGACATCCCCTTGCAGAATGGATATCCCCTCCGCCTCGTCGCGGGCGGATGGCCCGCCTCGGTCTCGGGCAAGTGGCTCACGAAGATCGACGTGCGCGCCCGCGTCCACGATGGTGAGAAGATGGGGGGAGATTCCTACAAGGTGCCGAAGTACCCCGTCGCCCCCGGAACCAAGGTGCCCGAGGAGGACATGGCCATCATCGAATCCATGCCCGTGAAGTCCCTCGTCACCTTTCCCAAATCGGGAGTGACGCATCCGCTTGGGGAGACCTTCGCCTGCCGCGGTCAGGCCTGGGCCGGTGATCTCGAGGTGAAAGAAGTCCACGTTTCGATCGACTTCGGGACCACCTGGCAGACCGCCGACCTGAAAAAGCCAGCCAACCGTCTCGCCTGGCAGCGGTGGAACGCCGAGCTGACCTTCCCGAAAAAGGGCTACTACGAGATCTGGGTCCGCGCCGTCGACAGCGAGGGCAAAAGCCAGCCCATGCTCGTGCCCGGATGGAATCCCAAAGGTTACCTCAACAATGCCTGCCACCGCATCGCCGTGCAGGCCGTCTGAAACACACCGGAGTGATCATGAGTAGCCGTTTGTTAGTCTTGTTTGCCGTCCTTCCCGCCGTCCTCCTGAGAGCGGCGGAACCGGTTGCCGAAATCCCCGTCGATCCCGTGACCGGTATGAAAAAAGCGGAGAACTGGGAGCTCGTCATGGCTCACTGCACCGTTTGTCATTCGCCCCAACAGTACCTGAGGCAAAAGGGGACCGCATCGACCTGGACCGACACGATCCGCTGGATGCAGGGCTCGCCCGGTCTCTGGCCCCTCGACCCCGAGACCGAGAAAAAGATCGTGACCTATCTCGCGGAAAACTACGGACCCGACGAAGCCTTCCGCCGTGCGCCCATTCCCGGAAATTTGCTCCCGCCGAATCCGTATCTCACCGATGCCAGGGCGGAGTTCGAGGAAAAGAAAAAAGCCGGTTTGCTGCCCGTCCGGCCGTAGCTTGGTTTTGTAGCTGGCCTCTTCGAGGCCGGGATGGGCTATCGGAGGATCAGGGACATCCACGCCAAGCAATGTTGTTCGCAAATCCAATCCGGCCTCGGAGAGACCGGCTACAATCTGCGAAGCCGGGTTTCGCTGCCGGGCGATCAGCTGGCAGCTCTCACTGCCGCGATAAACGCCCGCACCTTTTCCAGATCCTTGCGACCGGGACTGATCTCCACGCCACTGGCGACATCGACGCCGGCAGGACGCACCTGCCTCACGGCTTCGGCCACGTTCTCGGGCGTGAGCCCGCCCGCGAGGACGATCTGCCGATCCGGCCATTGTCGCACGGCCGCTGCTCCCAGCGACCAGTCCATCGTCTCGCCGCTGCCGCCGTATTCGTTCGGAGCATAGGCATCGAGGAGCAGGGTCGGTGAATCGTAGGCCCCGGCAGCATCGAGCATGGCCCGGTCGCGCACTCCGAGCGCTTTGAAGACGGGCACACCCTTTTGGGTCAGGGAACTGACCCTGTCAGGTGTTTCGTCGCCGTGGAGCTGGATCCAGTCGATCACGCCGCTATCGAGGATGGCGCGCAATTCCTCGTCTGACGCGTTCACTGTCACGGCGACGCGGGGCACAGTGCCGGCGAGATCGCGCAGCCAGGGGGTGGCCTCGTCCAGTGCAATGAAGCGCTTCGACTGCGGCCAGAAGTTGATCCCGAGAGCATCGGCCCCCGCCTCGACGATGGCGAGAGCCTCGTCGGCGCGGGTGATGCCACAGATTTTCACCGCGACACGTCCGGGATCCCGAGGAAAGAGGAAGCGGTTTCGGGTGATTTTCATCGAGGGCGTAGCGTGGGTTTCCGGGCGGGACCGCAGCAGGCCGAGCGGTGTGGGAGAAAGGCCCGGTGGAGCATACGGATTTTAAAGCGCCTGTCGGCCCTATCCCCGTCGAAGGCATCGGCAGGATGCCGATGCTACAGCTTTGTCAGGGAGTCGTCGAGAGCATCGAGCAGATTTTGAATCGTGGCCTCGGTCTCGTCGCCCATGTTGGAAAGGCGGAAGGTCTTGCCCTTGATCTTGCCGTAGCCGCCGTCGATCGCGAGGGCGTGGTCCTTGCGCATGATCTGGCCCAGTTTGGCCACGTCGATATCCCGGTTGTTGCGGATACAGGTGAGCGACTTGGAGCGGAAGCCCTCGGGAGCGAAGAACTCGAAGCCATTCTCGCGGATCCAGGCGTGAACCATGTCGTTGAGCTTCTCATGGCGGGCGAAGCGGTTCTGAACGCCTTCGGCGAAGATGACATCGAGCTGGTGCTTGAGCCCGTAGATCGTGGCGATACACGGGGTGCTTGGGGTCATAGAGTTCTCGTGGTTGGCTTTGAACTCGAGGAAGTCGAAGTAATAGCCGCGGTCATTGATCTTCGCGGCGCGGGCGAAGGCACGGTCCGAGACGGAGAAGACGGCGAGTCCGGGAGGCAGGGCGAGGGCTTTCTGGCTACCGGTGAGGAGCACGTCGATGCCCATTTTGTCGACCTCGATGGGGACGACGGTGAAGCTCGAGACGGTGTCGGTGACGAGGAGGACGTCGTCGTATTTGTTCACCACGGCAGCGACTTCGGCGAGCGGGTTCATCACGCCGGTGGAGGTCTCGTTGTGGATGAAAGTGACGACGTCAAATTCACCGGTGGCGAGCTTCGCATCGATCAAGGCGGGATCGACGGGCACGCCCCACTCGAACTGGAGCGCCTCGGCCTCTTTGCCACAGCGACGGGCGACATCGACCCATTTGTCGGAAAACGCGCCCGAGCAGCAGCAGAGCGCCTTTTTGATGACGAGGTTGCGGATCGCACCCTCCATCACGCCCCAGGCAGAGGAGGTGGAGAGAAAAACGGGCTGTTTTGTGCCCATCAGCTCCTGAAGACGGGGCTGGATCGAGTCGTAGAGGGCAACGAAGTCGTTGCTACGATGCCCGATCATGGGGGCCGCGATGGCCTCGTAGGTCGCGGGTGATACCTCGACCGGTCCGGGGATGTGAAGTCTGATGTGTTCGCTCATGAATCCGCGCAATAAGGACTCCGATACTAAAATCACAAACCGATTTTCGTGCCCGGAGCGGTAAATGCAATACGGCGCGGGAAGGGTCGGGGGATGATTTAGAAAAAAAGTCACCGCACCTGCATGTCGTAGTCGCTCGCGTCCATCTCGGCCTCCCATGCTTTGAGCTTCGCCTTGAGATCGGCGCTGACTTCGGGGTGGCGATAGTGGAGATTGACGCGCTCGCCGGGATCGCTCCCGAGGTCGAAGAGCAGGTCCATCGTGCCGCCGTCGTCGAGGTATTTGTATTTCCCGTGGCGGATCGCCTTCATCTTGCGGTTGGTGCGGTCCATGCGCCAGTAGAAGGTGCGCTCAAGGATGGGCAGCTCTCCGGTGAGGCGGGGGATCAGGTCGATGCCGTCGAAGGGCCGGTCCCCCGGCAGGGTGCCGCCGGCCGCTTTCAGAAAGGTCGCGGTGAGGTCCATCGTGATACCGGCCTGGGCGGATTTTTTCCCTTTCGGCAGGACGGCGGGCCAGCTCATGAGGCAGGGGACGCGGATGCCGCCCTCCCAGAGGGTGGCTTTGTGGTGGAAAAAGGGCCGGTTGCTCGCCCAGCGTTCGCCGCCGTTGTCGCTGGAGAAGACGAAGAGAGTGTTCTCGATGAGGTCCGCTTTTTCCAGCTCGGCGTAGATCAAGCCGACGCCGTCGTCGACGCGCTCGAGCATCGCCTTGTAGATCTCGCGGCTACCGGTGAGCATGGATTCTCTCGTCACGAAAGGGGTCTCTGGCGCATCGGGGGCCTGGAAAGGGGCGTGGACAGCGAGGTGTGGGACGTAGAGGAAGAAGGGCTTGCCCGCCGACTTGGCGACGAACTGCGCCGCGCGTTCGTTGACGAGATCCGTGAAGTAACGGCCCTCCATCTTCACCGGCTCGAGCCCGTCGCGCAGGGCGTAGGTGCCGTCGAAATAGGTGTGCTTGTAGAAGTCGGCATGGCCGAGGAGTTCGCCGAAGTATTCATCGAAGCCGCGGTTGACGGGATTGTAGACATCTTTGTAGCCGAGATGCCATTTGCCGAAGGCGCCGGTGGCGTAGTCGAGCTCTTTGAGATAGTTCGCGAGGGTCTTGGCCTTGAGGGGCAGGCCGAGGGCGTGGAAGTCGGGTTCGGGCACCCACTTGCCGTCGACGAGAACCTGCTGCTCGACCTGGTAGCCGAAGGCGAACTCGATCCCGAGCCGCTGCTGCCAGCGACCGGTCATGAAACCGGCCCGCGTCGGGGTGCAGACGGGCGCGTTCGCGTAGAAGTCGGTGAGCTGCACCCCTGAGGCGGCGATGCGATCGATGTGGGGGGTGCGGATGTCCTCGGCACCGGTACACCCGAGGTCGCCGTAGCCCATGTCATCGACGAGGATGAAGACGATGTTCGGCGGCGTGGCGGCGCTGACGGGGGAAGGCCGGACGACGGAGAAAAGGGCGGCGAGGGCGAGGATCGCGAGGGCTGCGGAGGGGATGGAGGCATGGAGTTTCATCTTCGTGAGACTAGGGAGAGAGAAGCGGCGGGCCAAGGAAAAAGATCGTCGATCGGCCTGGCTGCCTGTCCCGCTTTTAATGGATGGCAAGCGAGTCGGGGCTATGCGGGAGTTCTCCGGGAATATCGCGGACAATTCCTGTCGCGGCAGCGACAGGAATTGTTTGGCGCATGCCGGGAAGGTGGTGCTGGCGCAACTGCGGTCGGATTCGGATGGCGCAGCGCTCTGCAGCGTGATTTCATGGCACGATGCGATGGTTCTTTCTCTTTTGCGCGCTCTTTCAGGTTCCTCTGGTGCAGGCGGCGGATCCGCTCTATGAGATCGAGTTGTCGGTCGCGGGGCAGGGGTTTGACGAAACGTTTTGCTGGGTTCACGCACGGGCCGGGGTGATCCCGGCGAAGGAGCCCTTGGTGGTCATGACTCTTCAGCGCCTCCAACTGAGTGGCTCAGATGTCTTTTTCGCCCTCAACACGATGCGCAGCAAGGATCTCGGCAAGACGTGGACTCCGCCGCAGGAGCACGCATCCTTTGCCCGGAAGCCCTTCCCCTGGGGAGGGCACGAGGATCTCGAGATCGCGGTGAGCGACTTCTGGCCGGAGTGGCACGCGGCCTCGGGCAGGCTCCTCGGGATCGGGCATACCGTTGTCTACGAGGACGGTGCGGTAATGAAAGTCCGCCCCCGGAGCACCGCCTACGCGGTCTACGATCCTGCTGCAGCAAGTTGGTCGCCGTGGCAGATCCTCGCGATGCCGGACGATCCGAAGTTTGAAAACGCCGGGGCCGGTTGTGTGCAGCGGGTCGATCTCGAGGATGGCACGATCCTGCTGCCGATCAATTTCAAGATCCGCGACGCCGAGGCCTATTCCACGACGGTGCTGCGCTGCGGCTTCGACGGGACGGCGCTCAGGTATCTCGGGCACGGCAGCGAGCTGACGATTTCGGTAAAACGGGGCCTCTACGAGCCGTCGCTGGTGCGTCACGGTGACCGCTTTTTCCTGACGATGCGCAACGACGATCACGGTTATGTCTCGGTGAGCGAGGACGGCCAGCAGTTCTCCGAGCCCGTTCCCTGGCGATTTGATGACGGGTCGGATCTCGGGAATTACAACACGCAGCAGCACTGGGTGGCGCACCGAGAGACACTTTTCCTCGTCTACACCCGGCGAGGGGCGGGGAATGATCATGTCTTCCGCCACCGGGCACCGCTTTTCATTGCGAGGGTCGATCCGGAGACGCTCCGCGTCGTGCGGGCCAGCGAGCAGATTCTCGTCCCCGAAAACGGGGCGAGGCTGGGAAATTTCGGTGTCACGGAAGTGAGCGCAGAGGAAACCTGGGTCACCGTGACCGAGTGGATGCAGGGCCCGGGCCCGAAAGCTCACGATACCGCCCCCCTCGTCGCCCGTGGGGCCGATAACCGCATCTGGGTCGCGAAGCTGAAGTGGAAACGCGAGCCTTGACCTCATCCTGCAAACGCGATTCGATGTGCAACATGAAAGCCTCCCTCTTCGCAATCGCGCTCCTCGGCGTGTCCGCTGCCTTTTCCGCCGAGCCTCCGAACATCATTCTGATGATGGGGGACGACCATGGTTGGGAGGAGACGGGCTACAATGGGCATCCGTATCTGAAGACGCCGGTGCTCGATGAAATGGCGGCGACGGGTCTGCGGCTCGAGCAGTTTTACGCGGCGCATCCGAGTTGTTCGCCGACGCGGGCGAGTTTCCTGACGGGGCGGCATCCGAATCGCATGGGCACTTTCACGCCGGGTTGGTCGTTCCGGCCCGAGGAGATCACAACGGCGGCGATCCTGGGAAAAGCGGGCTACCACTGCGGTCATTTTGGGAAATGGCATGTCGGGGCGGTCAAGGCGGAATCGCCGGTGAGTCCGGGCGCGATGGGCTTCCACGAATGGCTCTCCCATGACAATTTTTTCGAGATGAATCCTGCGTTTTCCCGCAACGGCGGTCCGCCTGAGGTTTTCCCCGGCGAGAGTTCTGAGGTGCTCATCGGTGAAACAGTCAAGTTCATCGAGCGCTCGCGGGGGCAGGGAAAATCCTTTTTCGGTGTCGTCTGGTTTGGCTCGCCGCACGAGCCCTACAGTGGTCTGCCGGCGGATCTCGCGCTCTATGATGAGCTCCCCGCGAAGTATCCGGACAAAATGGTGAAGCTCACCTCGAATGAAACCGGGGCGCAGGTCGAACGTCCCCAGGGCGAGGTCCTGCGCGAGCGCTACGCGGAGATCACGGCGATGGACCGCGCCATCGGCACGCTGCGAACCTATCTCGCCGAGAATGGCCTGCGGGAAAATACGCTCGTTTTCTACTGCGGCGACAACGGGACCTCGGCAGACGGGGCGCTCGGGTTCCCGCATCGGGGTGTGAAAAGCGAGGTCTACGAGGGCGGGATCCTCGTGCCCGGCCTGATCGAGTGGCCGGCCCGATTCCCGAAGCCGGTTGTGAGCCGGCTGCGCGCCTCGACGAGTGATCTCCTGCCGACGGTCTGCGCGATCACAAAGCAAGCGCTTCCCGACCGGCCCCTCGACGGCGTCGACCTGATGTCTCTCATCGACGGCGGCGGGGAGGAGCGGCCGACCCCGCTCTTTTTCTGGGAATATCCGGCGAACCGCCTGAAATCGATGAATCTCGAACCCTACATCGATCCCGAACTGCAAAAGGGCACAACGCCGCTGGTGAAAATCGCCAACGGCATCGCGACGCGGAATTTCACCAATTTCCGCCATCCCCCCGTCTCGGAAGCGGATTACGGCGGCGCCCGGGCGGTGATCGATCGCCGTTACAAACTCGTCCTGCGGGAGAAAAAGGGCGGCGGGGAGAAAAAGGAACTCTTTGACCTGCTCGACGATCCCGGCGAGACGACGGATCTCATCGGGGAAAAGAGCGAAGTGGCGGAGGGCCTCCAGAAAAGCCTGCGCGAGTGGCAGGGTTCCGTCCTGAAAAGCCTCGGTGGCGCGGATTACGGGAAGTAAACTCTCCCGTGCTTCGCCGGGGGAGGGGAGGGAAATCAGCGATTCGCCCTGCTTGACGGGTCGCTTCGAGTCGCTATAGGTTAGCCCTCCTGCGGCCCCGGAGCCGTTTTTTGCCCATTTTTTGCCATGTCTGAACCGCTTTCAGGAAAAGTAGCCTTCATCTCCGGTGGATCCCGGGGGATCGGCCGCGCCACCGCGCTGAAACTCGCCACGGCGGGCTGCGATGTCGCGATCCTCTATTATAACAGCCACGAGGAGTCCGAGGTGGTCTGCAATCTCATTCGTGGAATGGGGCGCAAGGCTCTCGCTGTTCAGGCGGATGTCGCCAATCCCGGGAGCGTCGAGGAGGCCTTCGTCGAGTTCAAAAAGGAGTTCGACCGCGTCGATTTCGTGATCAGCAACGCCGCTCTCGGGGTGCTGAAGCCGGCACTGGAGATGGGTCTGAAGCATTTCCGCCGCTGCATGGAGACAAACGCCCTCGCGCTCAATACCCTCGCGCAGAATGCGGTCCCGATGATGAGCGCGGGCGGGTCCATCATCGGCCTGACGAGTCTCGGGTCCGAGCGGGCCATTCCGAATTACACTTTTATCGGCGCCTCCAAGGCCGCCCTCGAGGCGCTCGCCAGGGGTCTCGCCCAGGAGCTCGGTCCGCAGGGAATTCGGGTCAATTGTGTCAGCGCCGGCGTCGTCGACACCGATGCGCTGAAGCATTTCCCCAATCGCGAACAGCTCCTCGCGGAATACGAGACCCGCACCCCGCTGGGGCCGACGCTCTCGCCCGAACAGGTCGCCGATGCGATCTACCTGCTCTGTCTGCCCGAGGCGGCGATGATCACGGGACACACTCTCTTTGTAGACGGAGGCTACGCGATTTCCGGATGAGCGAGCCGACCGCCACCCCCGACGCCGGTCTCGCCGGTCGCAATGCCCTCGTCACCGGCGGCAGCCGCGGGATCGGGCGCGCCATCGTCGAGCGCCTCGCCGGAGCGGGCATGGACGTGACTTTTACCTATCTCGGCAACGAAGCGGCGGCGAACGAGGTCGTCTCGGCCAATCCCGGGCTGAAGATCACGGCGGTGAAGGTCGATGCCCGCGACAGCGAGGCCGCCCGACTGTGTGTCGAGGCTCTCGTCGATCGGGTCGGCACGCTCGATGTCCTCGTCAACAACGCCGGGGTCATCCGCGACAATCTCCTGCCCATGCTCGAGGACGACGACCTCCGCGAGGTCTTCTCGACCAATATCGAGGGCGTCTTTCACTTCTGCCGCGCGGCGGTCCCTTTTATGATGTCGAAGCGCTACGGCCGCATCATCAATATCAGCTCCGTCTCGGCCGACAAAGGCGGGCGCGGACAGACAAACTACGCCGCGAGCAAGGGGGCGATCAATTCTTTCACCAAGGCCCTCGCGGTGGAAGTGGGGCGTCGCGGGATCCGCGTCAATGCCGTCGCCCCGGGCGTGATCGAGACGGAAATGTCCAAAGGAGTCCGGGATTTGGCCGGTGAGGAAATTATTTCCAATATCGTTTTGAAGCGCTATGGTCTGCCCTCCGAAATTGCGAACGCCGTCTGGTTTCTCAGTTCCGACCTGGCGAACTACATCACCGGGCAGGTCCTGAGCGTGGACGGCGGTTTTAAAATGTAACAGACATGAGTATTCAAGACATCAGCAAGGATGACATCATGGCCATCTACCCGAAGGTGGCCGAAATCATCGCCGACGCCCTCGGCTGTGATGAAGTGGAAGTGCAGCCCGATTCTTCCCTGATCAACGACCTCGACGCCGAGTCGATCGACTTTCTCGATATCGTTTTCCGGCTCGAGAGAGAGTTCAAAGTGAAGATTCCCCGCGGCAAGGCCATCGAGGAAGCCCGCGGTGAACTGAGCGAAGAGGAGTTCGAGCAGGGCGGGATCGTCACCGACGCCGGGGTGGAGAAGCTCCGCGGCTACCTCAGCGAAGTCCCCGCCGATCGCATCAAGACACCGCTCAAAGCCGCCGAGATTCCGAAGCTCTTCACGACCGAGACCTTCTGCAAGATGGTCATCCGTGAGCAGCAGGCCGGTGCCTGAGAGGCCACCCTCGAGAGAGGCGGGGCCGCGAAACGACCCGCCGTGATCTCTGATTTTTCCCCACGCTGATGACCGATCATTTCCGCGCCTTCTCCTTTGTGGACAGGATTCACGGGGATGAGACTGGGAAGCACATCACCGGGTCCTACCACATTCCCGCCGGGATCACCGCCTTTCCGCTCTCGCTCGTGGCCGAGTCCATCGGCCAGCTCGCGGCCTGGTCCTCGATGGCGGTGGTGGACTTCACGGTGCGCCCCGTCGCCGGGATCGCGGGGCGGGTCGAGTTCCCCGGAACGGTCAAGCCGGGTGACACCCTCGAGCTCGAGGCCATTCTCGTGAAAGCTGACGACGAAGCGGTCGGCTATGACGGGATCGCCCGGGTAAATGGAGAGCCGGTCGTGCGGCTCCACGACTGCCTCGGGCCCATGGTGCCGCTCGTCGATTTCGACGAACCCGGGGCGATGAGAGAGCGCTATCGTCTCCTCAGGTCGACCGGAGCGACGCCCGGTGCCTTCGGTGGGGTGCCGTGTTTTGCGGCGGAAAAAGCGGGGGGAATTCCCGGCGAGACCGCCGAGGGCAGCTTCGCCATTCCGGAAAGCGCGCCTTTTTTCGGAGACCATTTCCCCCGGCGTCCGGTCTTTCCCGGCACGCTCCTGATGAACCTGAACCTCGGTTTTGCCATCGACCTCGCCGTTGAACGGGCCGGGGCAGGCACACGCTGGACCCCGCAGGAGATGACGGACGTGAAGATCCGCTCCTTCATGGCCCCCGGAGAAATCCTCGACCTCAAAGCGTCGATAACCGAACATGACGGCGACCGCGTCCGTGTTATTGTGGAAACTCGCAAAGGAAAACGTTTAACCAGCAGTGCCCGAATCCTGCTCTCCCGCATCCCGTGATGGCCAAGATCGAAAAACGCAGAATCGCCGTGACCGGAATCGGCATGGTCACCCCCGTCGGGAACACCGCTGCCGAGACCTGGGCCGGGCTCCTCGCGGGGAAGAACGGGGCCGCCCCGACCCAGAGTTTTGACGCGAGCGGATTTTCCACCACCTTCAGCGCCGAGGTGAAAGGCTTCGACGCCGAGAGAGCGGTCCCGAATCGCAAGTTGCTGAAGTATGCCTCGCGATCCCATCGCTTCGCCCTCGCCGCCGCCGCCGAGGCACTCTCCGATGCCGGCATCGCGCCGACGGAAGCCGATTCGCATCGCTGGGGTCTCGCCGTCGGGGCAGGGATGCTCTCGGTCGGCTACGAGGACCTCACCGTCGTACACGACCATGCCGCGCCCGATGGGGAGTTCAATGCCGACGGACTCATTGATCCTGATTTTCCGGGGAATGTGGTTAATTTCTGCCGATGGCAGGCCAACGCCGGACAGGCGCTTCTGACGAAGCAATTCGGCATCCGCGGATACGCGACCTCGGTCCACACCGCCTGCGCCTCGGGCGGTCAGGCGATCGGCACCGCGCTGAAGGTGATGCGGCGCGGCCAATGCGACTACATGCTCGCGGGCGGCTTCGATTCCATGATCAATCCCACGGGCATCTCGGGATTCTGCCTCCTCGGCGCGCTCTCGACGGACAATGACAACCCAACCGGGGCGAGCCGTCCTTTTGATGCGACCCGCAACGGTTTTGTCCTCGGCGAAGGAGCCGGATTCCTCGTGCTGGAAGACTGGGACAAGGCCACGGCCCGCGGTGCGACGATCTACGCCGAACTCGCCGGTGACGGCAACTCCCTCAGTTGCTACCGTATCACCGATTCTCCGCCCGACGGGAACGGACCGATCCAGGCGATCGAGCAGGCCCTCGGCGATGCCGGGATCACCGCCGCCGAGATCGACTACGTGAATGCCCACGGCACCTCCACGCAGATGAACGACCGCAGCGAGTGCGCCGCGCTCAAGGCCGTCTTCGCCGGGCGCATCGACGAGGTGCGGGTGAGTTCGACGAAAAGTTCCATGGGCCACCTCATCGCCGCCGCCGGCGCGGTCGAGGCGGCGGTCTGCTGTCTCGCGATTCGCGACAGCCTCGCTCCGATGAACG
>JBDNIL010000302.1:0-3912 GCA_041688355.1 Verrucomicrobiales bacterium
CAAAGTAACCGACGCCACCGGCAGCCGCGAGTTCACCTACGACATTCGTGGGCAGGTCACGAAAGAAGCAGTCACCCTCCAGCCCGATCCCGAAACCCCGCCCATCCACTACGAGATCGACCGCACCTATACCGCCCTCGGTCAACCAGAAACCGTTCACCTCACCAGCGCCGGTAGGGACGCTTCGACGAAGCGTCCGCCCGCCGGTCGCGCCCTCGACCACCGCATCGAATACGCGTGGAATCAGCACAATCAGCTCGCCACCGTAAAAAGTCTCGCCGGGGAGTTCGTCTACGGGTATGATGCAAACAATCCCATGTTGCTCACCAAGATGACCGGACCAGCCCATGAAGTTGAAACCAGTTACGAACCGCATCGTAATCTCGTGACGGGCGTCGTGAATCGGGCAAAAAGTAGCATCGGCATCCTGCCAATGGCCCGTGCAGGAACGCCGGAATCGCCACCCGCCGACCGCTCGCTCACCAAGGTTTCCGCTGCCCCCAACCCGGCACCAGCCGCTGAATCCGAACCAGGCACTAAGCATGAGGAACCAAGCACTCTTTCCTCCTACGTCTACGCCAACGACGTCCTCGGTCGCCGTGAAGCGATCAGCCAGGGCGGCGACGCTTTTGCGATGCTCAAGCTCGGCGAGAACACAGTCGCAGTCGCCTACAACGACCGCAGCGAAGTGACGGGAGCCGTTTACCTCTCCGGCGAAGAAATCCGGCAGAAGTTCGACTACGACTACGATGGTATCGGGAACCGAAGAAGCTTTGCTGCAGAGGTCGCAGGTCAAAAGTCCAAAACCAGCTACAAAACCAACGCCCTGAATCAGTACGAAAAAATCAGCGAAGATCAGCGTGACTCAGCGGTCCCCCACGACCCGGACGGCAATCTCCTGGAAGACGCCCGAAACACCTACACCTGGAACGCGGACAACAACCTCGTCCGCGTCGACGCCAAAGACGGCAGCCTGCGTCTCGATTACGTCTACGATTATCAGAGCCGGCGCACGGTGCGCGTCGAAACCAAACAACCAGGAACGAAGAACGAGGAACAAAGAACTTCCTACTACCTCTACGACGACTGGAATGTGGTGGCGGACCTGTCGGTCGTCACGGGTCACGGGTTAGGAGTCACGGGTGAAGAGGCGGACTCTGTCCGCTATTACACGTGGGGAAGGGACTTGAGCGGTTCGCTTCAGGGTGCCGGCGGCGTAGGAGCCTTGCTCGCGATCACCAAGGTCAACCCAGCCGCGGACAAACCGGGCGGAGCCCAACTTCAAACTTTAAACCTTACACTTGAAACCCGGTTCCCGACCTACGATGCGAACGGGAACATCGGGCAGCTCGTTGACACGAACGGAAAACCCGTCGCCGCCTACGCCTATGATCCGTTCGGGAATGTGACGGAGATGGCGGGAGCAGAAGCCGCGGAGAACGAGTGGCGATTCAGCACGAAACCGGTGGAGGAGGGGACGGGGTGGTTGTATTATGGCTATCGGTGGTATGATGCCCAGAACGGGCGCTGGGTGAGTCGTGATCCGATTGAGGAGAGCGGCGGGGTGAACTTGTATGGGTTTGTGGGGAATGATGGGGTTGGGGAATTTGATCGATTTGGTTTGTTTTTGGAGGTGTTCCCGATCTTCGGGACAATAGTGCAAGCAATTAAAGCTGCCGCGAGGGAATATACTGGGATGAAACCTTCAGATTACTCTAGCTGTGGCGATGATGGAGGATATGGAAAGTTGGAAGAGCAGTGTGAGTTGTGCATGGGAAATCTATTGAGAACTTATTATGTAGATCTCTGGCTGCCAAATGCGGGGCGTGTCGCTATCGAAATCGTAGCATCGGCTGTTGGCTTATTAGCTGGCGGGCTTCCAGGTGTTGTTATTTCGATTGCAACATTAGCTGATGCAGCGTTAGCAACAGGTATAAATGTTTGGGTATCAGGGGAAATGTCTGATGCACGGGATAAGGCTGCGGAGATCTATTGTGAGAGCCTTGCGTGTGCGAAATCATCAGAATTTCCACCAGCGTAGATTTGTTACAGATAGCCATGGAAATTTTAAACATATTCTTAATTATTATCAAGGTTTTCGTTTTTTTATTAATTGTGCCTACAGGGCTCACGTTTGCTCATGCGATGTATGTTATTGATGATAGGAAAATGAGGATGCGATGGTTCTCGTATTTTATTTTTTTTACGATATTTGCATTATTTGTATATTGGACAGTCAAACCTTATTCTAAATATGTGATAAAATACTCTTGTGAGGTGGGCGATTCAAATGGAATAGTTAGTGAGTTTCGCCGTGGGCTGTCCAAGCTCCAAGAACGGCGTGGCAGGGCGGTAGGGAGACATGCAACATTTCTCAACTCAGGTGAAAAAGCAGAGGACGTCGAGCGTAAGGAAGATTCAGGGTCAAGTAACATTTCGTGACTTTCCAAAAGCCACAATCGCTCCGTTCTATGACGACAAGGGTCGTGTCGTTGCGACCCAGGCCGGATGGGTCCGACCGTCTGTCGGTGCCGATGACGAAAAAGGGAGCACCTTCCATCCGCTCGGCCCCATCACCCTCCAGTCCTACGACCCCGGGACCGGCGAGCCGCTCCTGAGCGGGCAGGATCTCGATGGCGACGACCAGCTCGTTCCCGGAAAAGACCGTCTCTCCAAAACCGAGCGCCGCTTTGAAGAAATTGCCGGAGCCTGGTGGGAGGTCTCCCGCCAGTGGACTTACCCTCTTGAGTTGAAGGGTCAACCCTCTCTCGTCTCCGAGCAGCGTCGCCGCCTCACCGGACTCGGGGCGGTCCATCCGCGTGATCCCGCCCTCGGCGTGCTCGTGGCCGAAAATGTCACCATTCAGCCGTCCGCAGGCGAAAACGCCGCCGGGAAAACCGAAAATCTCGTCTCCCGCAGCTTCACCTATCGCCACCGCGAGAGTGGCCTCGTCACCAGTCTGTCGGCGGATCCGAAAGGTCTCGTCACGGTGCAGACCAGCAAGGGGGGCGTTGTGACCAGCGTCGCCGAGCGCAAGGGCCTCGACGGCGAGATCTGCTGCGAACACCACCTCGCCTACGACGCCCTGGGCCGGCGTATCTCCGTCCGCGATCCCCGCACCGGTGAGAGCAAGAGCGTCTACGATCCCGAGACCGGACGCCTCATCGCCGAGATCGATCCCGAGAACCGCGCGACGCGCTACGCCTATTACCCGGCCGAACATTCCGCCGCCGGGCGACTCGCCTACACCGTCAACGCCGACGGCAAAGAGCAGCATGTCGCCTACACCGCCCGCGGAGAACAGCGCGGCGTCTGGGGGGATAGCGTGCAGCCGCTGCTCTACGAATATAATGTGTACGGGGAAAGGGTGGCGGTGCGCACCTTTCAGACCACCCCCGACGGCGATCCGGCCCACGTCGAGGACAAAGGCGCGAAAACCACGTGGATCTACGAGGAAGCCACCGGCGGGTTGTTGAAAAAGGAATACGCCGACGGTCACGGAACTGCTTACGCTTACAACGAGTTTGGGCAGTTGTCTTCCCGCGTTTGGGCGCGGGAAGGAGCGGGTAGCGATTTAGCGGGTAGCGGTTTAGCTTCAGGCCAGAACCCGAATCCGGTTGCTTCCGATTCTGGAAAGCTAAATAGCAAAAAAGCTAAAAGCAAAATAGCTACGTCGTATTCTTACGACGCATCCACCCTCCAACTTGCCAAGTCCACCGCGACCGATGGCACCGAAGTGACCTACGCCTACGATCCCGACGCTCGCCTCGCCAAAGTAACCGACGCCACCGGCAGCCGCGAGTTCACCTACGACATTCGTGGGCAGGTCACGAAAGAAGCAGTCACCCTCCAGCCCGATCCCGAAACCCCGCCCATCCACTACGAGATCGACCGCACCTATACCGCCCTCGG
>JBDNIL010000303.1:0-8491 GCA_041688355.1 Verrucomicrobiales bacterium
GGAAAAGGGGTCAGGGAACGAAAACCGTATTGAACCAACTTCTTCAGAGACCGATTCAGTAGAGCAGATCCGGAAAAATGGGTCAGGAAAAAGGGGTCATGGAACGAAAATCAAAAAGGGGGCAGGGAACGAAAACCGTATTGAACCAACTTCTTCAGAGACCGATTCAGTAGAGCAGATCCGGAAAGCTCGGAGAGTTCAACGCCGCCGGGGCGGGGATTTACGCCGGAGGACGTGGAGGCCGAAGTGGCGCGGGCCGGGAAGCGGCCGTTGAAACAGATCCTCCGCTATCGGTTGCGCTACCTCATCGACGGAGGAGTGTTCGGCAGCGCCGCCTTTGTCGAGAGAGTCTTTTCGCGCCACCGCGAACGATTCGGACTGAAGCGCACCACCGGGGCGCGACCCATGCGTGAAGCCAATTGGGAAGGGCTCTGTGTCTTACGCGACCTGAAAAATGACCTGATGGGAGAGCCTCCGGTTCAGACCGAGCTCTCCGAGTGAAGCGTGGCGGGTAGAGCGTGTTAAGCCTTTGCTGAAGTCCCGGCCATGTCGGCGGGAGCGTTGAAGGGCGTGGAGGCCCATGGCGAAAGTGCGTCTCGACGGTGGAGTGCGAGTGGAACGGTTCGTTCCACGATTGCTCAGCCCTGTCGAAAGCGTTAACCGAAGTGTAGCAGGCTCGGGGAAGCGAACCGAACGAATGCGAAAGGGGCGATTGACCGGCGGTTTCTCAATAGATAACCTGGTACCAGGAATTTTTACTGGGACAGACCAGAGCGGAAATCGCAAACGGGAACACGACATGCACGCGATGAAGCGTCTCCCTGTCGATGTTCTGCGCGGTGGCCAACCCAAAGGGACGAAAGTGATCGTTGCCTGGGACAAGGCGGGAATCGACTTCAACTGGTGGCATAAAGTGAAACGCTCCTCCGGACTCTATTTCATCTCCCGGGAAAAAGAGAACATAAAGCTGATCCGGAGCGGCCACCGTTCTTTCGATCGCGAAGACCCTCGCAACGCCGGGGTTGTCTCCGACGAATACGTCGGCCCGGGAGGCGGTGCTGGCGGTAGGCCGCCCCGCGCAATGTTGCGGCGCATCACCTACATCGATCCGATAGACGAGACGACCTACGTCTACCTCACGACGGAAATGACCCTCCCCCCGGGGATCCTTGCCCTCATCTACAAGCAGCGTTGGGATGTTGAAAAGGTGTTCGATGAACTCAAAAGCAAGCTCGTGGAAAAAAAGGCATGGGGGAGCAGCCCGACCGCGAAATCAACCCAGGCCTTGTTCCTCTGCCTCACCCACAACCTGATGCTTTTGCTGGAAGAGGAACTCCGCAGAGTGGAGGGGATCGACAATGCGCCCGAACGAAAACGCAAAGCCGAGCGAAAAGAGGAGGCCGAGAAAAGCGGGGCGAACTTCGTCGCCACCGCGCTCCAGCGCTTCACCGTGCGGACCTTGAAATTCATCCGCTGGTTGAGGAACTTCGTCTACCGCGAGACCTCGTGGGAGAACGCAGTGGCACGGCTACGGCATGTCTACGCGACTTTTTAGGGGGAACTTTTCTACACCGTTGATTTTCGACGACAACTCCCGATCGGACGTCGGAGGGACGAGATTCACAGCCGCGAGAACAAATCGGCACACTCAACACGATACACGCCATGAGTCGATTGACTTTCCTGACTCGATTCCGTATTCTCCACTCGTGGCCGCGCTCCCCGTATCGAGCGAGTGGCCTTTGACGTTGATATGCCAAAGAAATGGGAGCCGGGAGCCAGGGAACGAATTCCGTATTTGAAACCGCGCTCACGTAACCGTTTAGCCCATTTCATCCGGTTCTTGCCACTGCCGGGAAGAGCATCTCATGAGCTACTTCGGGCGACTTGGTGAGCAGTGCCTCGAAGATCTCAATCGCGGAACACCCCCGGCGGCGGTGTCAGGCGTCGGGGTCAGCGTCGGGGGCAGGACCAATCTTCAACCTACGGCCGACCCACCGCGCCTACAACACCCGCGATCCACCCACCCACCGGCGCTGTCCAGGGCTTCGTCTTCCCCCCAACAGCCTCTATGACCCCTCCCGCGAGATGATCGGGAAACATCGCCAGGGAACCCACTCCAAAGCGCACACTGACCTAACAGCCTCCCTTCTGTTAGGCTGTCGCCTTGTCTCACTCATCGTGGCAACGGTGGAACTTCCGCCCCGAAACCGCCTTCTTCGGCCGTATGTAGGATCGCGTAAATCTTCATTGAGTGTCATTCTAAAGGCTGCGAATCACGACGACAAGCTGAGATTTCCCTGCGTTTGAGTCCTCTGACGCGTCTCCATCCGGTAACGTGCCGGGACACGATCCCGCCATCGATCTATTGAGGTCCTTCGTGATAGTCTCCGACACTACCGCATGAAAAACCTCACTCGCCGCCGCTTTTTCGAAGATTCCGTTATGGCCGCCGCCGCCGCCGCGCTGCCCCTCCCGCTTTTCGGGCAGGAGAAAGCTGCCCCGGTCAGCCCGGCCGAAAAGCTCACCGTCGCGATCATTGGCTGCGGGATTCGGGGCAAGGCCCATGCCCGCGAACTTTCGCGGCTCGCGGACTGCGACATCGCCTACGTCTGCGATCCCGATCTCGATCGGGCAGACGAGGTCGGCGCGCTGCTCTCGGGCGAGCTGAAGCGACCCATGCCGAAAAAGGTGCAGGATCTGCGCGTCATCCTCGAGGACAAATCGGTCGATGCTGTCTTCATCGCAACGCCGAATCACTGGCACGCTCTCGCCGCGATCTGGGCGATGCAGGCGGGCAAGGACGCCTATGTGGAAAAACCCGTGAGTCAGAATGTGGAGGAAGGCCGCCGCATCGTCCAGGCGGCGCGCAAACTCGGGCGCATCTGCCAGACGGGCACTCAGAACCGCTCCCGGGGCGCTCTCGCGGAGGCCGTGAAATACATGCACGAGGGAAAGCTCGGCGAGGTGAAGCTGGCCCGCAGCATCATCTACGGTGGACGCGGCTCCATCGGGGGGCCGACCGAGTGTGTCATCCCGCCTCGCTGTGACTACGATCTCTGGGCCGGCCCCGCCCCGCTCACGAATCTCACGCGGCCGCGCCTGCACTATGACTGGCACTGGATGTGGGACACCGGCAACGGCGATATCGGCAATAGCAATGTCCACTCGCTCGACATCTGTCGATGGGGGCTCGGCGTGACCGGCCTCGGGCGCAGTGTCGTGAGTTATGGTGGTCGGTTAGGATACACCGATGTCGCCGAGACACCGAGTTCGCAGGTTGGAATCTTCGACTTTGGCGACAAGACGATCGTTTCCGAAACGCGCGGCTTGAAGACGGCTCCGTTTCATCCGGTGATCAAGGCGATGTGGTTTTTCTACGGCAGTGAAGGCATTATCGCCGAGACGGGGCTCTATGATCCCGAGGGGAACCTGATCAAGGCCTTTGAAGGCAAGTCAGTGAACCATTTTGCGAACTTCCTCGAGGCGGTGCGGAGCCGGAAGCACGAGGACCTCAAGGCCGACATCCTCGAAGGCCACCAGTCCTCGTCGCTTTGTCATCTCGCGAACATTTCCTATCGCCTGGGCAAAACCGCGTCTGTTGATGAGATCGCGACCGCACTCGAGGCGATCGAGGCTCATGATGAGCAACGCGAGACCCTCGAGCGGACCCGATATTACCTCGCTGAAGCCGGGGTCGATCTGGCGAAGACACCGATGAGGCTCGGGCGCCATCTTCGTCTCGACGGAGAGACGGAACGGTTCCTCGGCGATCCCGAAGCCGATGGACTCCTCGGTCGCGAGTATCGCGCGCCCTTCGTCGTGCCGGCGGAGTCGGAGATCTGAGCAGGCTCCGGACGTGGAGATCGAAAAGGGGGATCCGGCGGTAGCATGGGTGCCTATGCGATGGCGCTATTTGTGCTTGGGTTCGGGGAAGTATTCGGTGGAGTCGCCGACGCCGCCAGCGACGATTCGTGCCTGATATCCTCCTCGGCTCCATGATTTCGGATTTCCAAAATTGGAAATAGCCCAGATCAAATGTATAGAGGGAGGTAGCATGGGCATCCTGCCCATGCCTTTCGGCGGAGAAAACTTCGAACGATAAAAGCTGAGGAGACTGTGGAAAGATGCGGTGGTCGGGGGCGTGAGAGCGAGTGCATTCTCAAAACACTTTAGCGTCATTCTGACATGCATGGGCAGGATGCCCATGCTACTTTTCCTGGTATTTTGCGCTTGAGAAGAACCTTCAGATTCCAAAATTCTGAGACCGAGAAGTATATCGAGGACACTGACTTCGCCGACGCCTTCGAGCATGGGGAAAGGAAGGCGGCTCGGCGGGCGATGCGATGAGGTCGTCCGGAAGACGCGTCTGGCGCTACTGGCGCGACTCCGGCGCATCCGCTCCTCGACCTTGGGCTGGAAATCGCTACGATGCTCTCCATGAACCCTACCCTTTTTGCGCTAACTCCGACTCTCTTGATCGCGGCGATTCTCGGCGTTTCCGCCCACTCCACCCGCGCGGACCAGCCCGCCCCGCCCGCCGGATTCCGCGCGATCTTCAACGGCAAAGACCTCACTGGCTGGTACGGGTGGAATCCTCACAGCAGCGCCAAGCTCGAGGGCGAGAAGCTCGCCGAGAACCTCAAGGCCCAGCGGGCCGATTTCGCGAATCACTGGACCATCGAAAACGGAGAACTGGTCAACAGCGGCACTGGCCCTTACGCGGCGACAGAGGAAAACTTCGGGGACTATGAACTCCTCCTCGAATACAAGACCGTCGCTGGTGCCGACAGTGGCATCTACCTGCGAGGCATGCCGCAGGTGCAGATCTGGGACAACAGCCAGGTCTTCAATCCGGAGAAGCCTGACCGCCGTCCCCATCTCGGATCGGGCGGACTCTTTAACAACACCGTGAAGACGCTCGGCCGCGACCCGATCATGAATGTCGACAAGCCAATGGGGCAGTGGAACACTTTCAAGATCAGACAGGTCGGCGCGCGCACCTGGGTGACGTTAAATAACCGCCTCGTCGTCGATGGGGCGCCATTTGAGAATTACCCTGACAAAGCGTTACCCTTTCCCGCGACGGGACCGCTCATGCTCCAGACGCACGGAGGGGAGATCCGCTGGCGAAATGTCTTCCTCCGCGAGATCGGGGAGGCCGAGGCGAAGACTTTCCTTGCCGCGAATCCGCTCCTCCCGAACCCCACGCACTATGATGTCGCCTACGGTCCCCATCCCAAGCAGCTCATGCACTTCTGGCAGGCCGAGGCCGACAAAGCGACGCCGGTGCTCTTTTTCATTCACGGCGGCGGGTGGCAGGGTGGCGGGCGGCTCAGCGGACTTCCACCGCTCCTGCCCGCCCTGCTCAAAGAAGGAATCTCGGTCGCGACGATCGAATATCGATTCATTAATGAAGCCACCGCCGACGGCGTAACTCCTCCGGTCAAAGGCCCGCTCCACGACGCGGCGCGCGCCCTCCAGTTCCTTCGCAGCAAGGCAGCCGAGTGGAACATCGACAAGACCCGCATCGGTGCCAGTGGAGGTTCAGCCGGGGCCTGCTCGTCCCTCTGGCTCGCTTTTCACGATGACCTCGCCGATCCGAAGAGCGAGGATGCCGTGGCCCGCGAATCGTCGCGTCCCCTCTTCGCCGCCGTCTCAGGTGCCCAGACCACCCTCGATCCCGCGCAGATGAAGGAGTGGACCCCGAACAGCAGCTACGGCGGGCACGCCTTCGGCTTTAGCGGGGATCCGGCGACGAAGCTCTCGCAGTTCGACGAATTTCTCGCGAAGCGCGAGACGATCCTGCCGTGGATCGCAGAGTATTCGCCCTACGCTCTGGTGAGCAAAGATGATCCGCCGGTTTATCTGTATTACTCAGCGCCACCGGCCATGGGACAGGAGCAGAAGGATCCGACCCACACAGCAAACTTCGGGGTGAAACTTCAGGAGCATTGTCAGGCCAATGGAGTCAGTTGCGAACTCTTCTACCCGGGTGCGACGGATGTGAAGCATGCCACGATCCTGGAGTATCTGCTCGCCCATCTCAAAGCCCCTGCGACAGCCGCGAAATGAGCCGTCTTTCCCTTATCGTTTTGCTTTTCAGCGTCGCGGGACTGCGTGGCCTCTCCGCCGCCGACCCTCCCGACTTCACCGTGAAGTTGGAGACGGTCATGAAACACGACGACGGGGACTTCCTCTGGTTCCATCCCCGCGCGGCGGTGATTCCCGGCGGGGCGGGGGAGGCACCGATGGTGATGATGACGATCCAAAAGCATCTCAAGGTATCGGACTACTATTCGGGTCTCCATTTCATGACCCGTGACGGCATTGACGGTCCCTGGACCGGACCGATCCTGACACCGGAACTCGACTGGAAAACCCTGCCCGATGGCGTGACCGTCAGCGTCGCCGACGTCACTCCCGGATGGCATGAGAAAAGTGGCAAGCTGCTCGCGATCGGGGCTCAGGTCCGCTACAGCCCGGCCGGCAAGCAGCTCGAAGACGTGAAGCGCGCCCATCAGACGGTCTACGCCGTCTACGATCCGAAGACAGAAAAGTGGACTCCCTGGCGGCTTCTCGACCTCCCCGCAGACGAGCATTTCAACTTTGCCCGCAACGCCTGTGCCCAGTGGGTCGTGAAACCCGATGGTTCTCTCCTCGTGCCGCTCTATGTCTCCACTAGCACGAAGGAACCTTTCCGCACGACCGTGGCCGAGTGCCGCTTCGACGGCGAGACGCTGCGCTTTGTAAAGAACGGAAACCTCCTAGCCCTCGATGTCGCCCGCGGACTCTACGAACCATCCCTGATCGCCTTCGGAGGGCGGTATTTCCTGACCCTGCGCAACGACCTGGGTGGTTATGTGAGTGTCAGTGACGATGGGCTCCAGTTCGCCGATCCGAAGCCCTGGCTCTTCGACGACGGAGGCGAACTAGGCAGCTACAATACGCAGCAGCACTGGCTCGCGCACCGGGACGGGCTCTTTCTCGTCTACACCCGCCGCGGGGCCGACAACGACCACATCGTCCGGCACCGGGCCCCGCTCTTCATGGCTCGGGTCGATCAGGAGGCTCTGCATGTCATCCGATCCAGCGAAAAAGTCGTCGTGCCGGAGCGCGGCGCCGAGATGGGCAACTTCGGTGCCGCCGCGATCAATGAAAACGAATCCTGGGTCACCGTATCAGAGGGCATGTTCATGAAGGACTCCAAAGCCCGCGGAGCCGAGGGGGCTACCTTCGTCGCCCGTATTCTGTGGTCGAGACCGAATACTCCGTAACGACTATGAAAGACCGATTGTTCGCCGCCCTTTTCCTCCTCACTGCATTGTGTGTCCCGTTCGCGCGCGGTCAGGGAGAAACTTCCCGATGGATGGCGGGGACTGCCTCGGCGGTGATCACGCCGGAGACGCTCATGTGGATGGCCGGCTACGCCTCTAGAACCGCTCCTGCCGAAGGCGCGGACATGGATCTTTTTGCCAAGGCTCTCGTCCTCGACGACGGGGACGGCGGGCGCGTTGCCATCCTCACGGCCGATATCGTGAGTGTGCCCCGCAGCGTTCGCCTCGCGACGGCGGCGCAGGTGGCCTCACTTCACGGCATCCCGCCGGAGCGGCTTCTCATCAATGTCTCCCATACGCACTGCGGTCCCGAGATGCGGGTATGGCGCACCATGAACACGGACGACTTTGAGCGTCGCGAGCGTGAGGCGAAGCAATACTGCGACTTTCTCGAAGCCACCTTCACCAGGCTTGTCGGGGAGGCCCTCGCGAATCAGTCTGGTGCCGGGGCGGAATACGTGCATTCGCGCTGCGGGTTCGCGATGAACCGGAGACGTCCCGACGGCAAGGGCGGATTCAGCAACGCACCAAATCCCGATGGTCCGGTCGATCATCGTGTCCCCGTGCTGCATGTGAAGGCGGCGGCCGACCAGAGCACCCGCGCCCTCGTCTTCGGCTATGCGTGTCACTGCACGACGATGGGGCATCAGAAATTCAACGGAGACTACGCCGGCTACGCTCAGGGAATGATCGAGGACGCCCATCCCGGAGCGACCGCCCTGTTCATGAACGGATGCAGCGGCGACCAGAATCCCTATCCGCGTCGCCAGCTCGAGTATGCGGAGTCCCATGGCCGCAGTCTCGCCCTCGCGGTGGAGAGTGCCCTCGAGACTCCGCCCCGCGTGCTCGGCGGCGCGATCCGGGCGGCGATGAGGGAGGTACCGCTGAAGTTCGAGACGCTGCCGACTCGACCGGAACTGGAGGCGCGTGCCACCTCGGCCGATAAGCTCGATGCCACGCTGGCGAAATATCTCCTCGACGAACTCGATGCCGGCCGGGAGCTGCCGGTCGATTACCCATACCCCGTTCAGGTGATACGGCTCGGCTCAGATCTCACCCTCGTCGCTCTGGGCGGCGAGGTCGTGGTTGATTATTCGCTGCGTTTGCAAAAAGAGATCGCCGATCCCGTGGTCTGGGTGGCCGGTTATAGCAAC
>JBDNIL010000304.1:0-3699 GCA_041688355.1 Verrucomicrobiales bacterium
CTTCATACTTGATCTTTGAGTTGCTCAACTGGACGACATACTTGATCGCTTCGGTGAGGGGGACGCTGCGAAGAGAGAGGGTGATGAGGGTGTTCTGTCGCTGCTCGGGAGTGCCTTTGTAGATGAAGTTCGCCACGACCGACCCGCCTGAGATCTCAGTGGCGCGGGCGGAGAGATAGTCGAGGACGTCGCCGAGGGGCGCATTCGCGAAATTGATCTCCGGCACGATGATGCGGGCGAGCTTGCCCTCGAGGTCGTTTTTCGGACCGGCCCCCTTGGCTATCATGCTCTTGGCTTTTGCGGAGTAATTCCGGGCGTAGATGAAGTCGGGCTTCTGGGCGAGGACTTCTTCGAAAACCATGAGCGCTTCGCCGTATTTTCCGGCGTTGTAGAGGACGACGCCCTCATTGTATTTGCTCTGCACCGTGCCCTGGGCGTGGGCGGAGGGCAGTGAGAGGGAGGCGGCGAAGGCGAATGCGAAGGACCAAAGGGGGAGCGATTTCATGGGTTTTATCTGATCTCAGAGGGGTTATTACTCGGGTAAGGGCCTCTCTCCACACCGCAGGTCTGCGCGGACCCGGCAAGGGACCCCGCTTCGCCTGCTGATGCCGCAGTGACAACTTCTGCGGCAGGAATGAGCCCAAAGGTGAATTCTCAGCACAGAGGAATCGTATCAAATTCTCTAAGGTGTGTAAACGCAAATGCGTTAGAAAGGGGTGATCCCGGTCAGGTCGTCCACAATTTTTAAAATTTAATCTCGAAACCACTCCTCAGGCGGGGGGAATAGTGTTAAAATACCGCGGTCAGGAGCCGGCTTTGATCCTTTTCAGCGCCAAAATTTATCGATCTTCTTTTTCGAAAGTCATGTCCAGATCCCATTTCCCCCCCACCAGTGCCCCGCCAGAGACTCGCTCGCGCGGCGCTGGCGGACTGCCGCGCATGATCCTCGCGGGTCTCTGCTTCTTCGGGGTGCCGGCACCGGACGTGCTCCGTGCCCAGGCTCCCGATGCGTCGACTTATCCGGTCGATCCGGCGGCAGCGGCGGGGATGACGCGCGGCTTGCCCAATGGAGTGACCGGCCAGCAGGCTGAGATGATGCAGGTGCGCACCTCTGCTCAGGGGGCCCAGGGAGAAGCCGCCGCCGCGCTGATGGCGCGCTCGGCCGACCAGTCTATCGAGCAGCGCAATCAGGCCGCCGCCCTGCAGAGCGCCCGGGAAAAAAAGTCAATCAAGGAGTCGATGACAGAGCGCCTCAAGTTTGAGCGCGCCGCGGCTTCGTTTAACAAGGTCTCGGCCAATGACATGTCGACGTGGAAAACCGAGGGTGGCGGTGTTCGGGTGGAGCGGAATGTTCCCGATGCTTTCCTGATGTCGCTGATTGAGGAAGAAGAACTGGCAGCGGCGCGGTCCGACGCGAGCACTGAGAAAAAGGGATTTGGCCTTTTTCGGAAAGGTGGCGATTCGGATTCGGGAGGCAGCTTCCTCAGCGGGATCCGTCCGCCCCGGCTGCCGTTTATGGGTGGTGGTGGTAGTGACCCGGCCCCGGTGAGTAGCGCCCCGGCCCCGAGCGACACGAGTGAGCCCTCTTTTGCCCGCACGGCCGGCTCCGGATCCGCTCCGTCACCGGTGCAGGCGAGTGCGCCTCTGAAACCGGGCGTGGTGCCGATGATCTCGGGCGCAGCACTCGTCGATGGGCGTTCCCCGGTCAACCAGCGGGAGACTCCTGCATCGGCCGACAGGCTGCCCGGGCAACCGCAGACAGTTTCCTTCTCTGACCAGATCCCCGAGACGGAGAAAAAGAAGCCGGGCCTTTTTTCCAAATTGCAGTCGGGCGATGACGACGATCACAGCTCTCTCGTCCCAATGAGCAGTTCCAGTAGTAGCGGTGGTGGCGGTGGCTTCTTTGGTTTCGGGAAGAAAAAACCGGTGCAGAATGTCGGGAAAGTCGACGCCGGCCTTTTCCCCGAGGGAGCTGCGAGCGACGCAGCCATTGGCACGCGCCTGAGCGGGAACTACGCGTCTTCGAGTTCCGTCGGAGGAGACTCTTTTGCCTCTGCTTCGCCCGGCATGGTAGCCCCCGCATCAACCTCTTCGTCGGTGGAGTTGCCCGGGCAGACGGTCGAAAAGACGCGGGGCTTCTCGATTCCCAAGCCGAATCTGTCGTTGCCTTCACTGCCCTCCATCAGCAAGTCCCCCGGTGGCGGAGGCAATGTCCCGACGATGACGACGGTGAACAGCGCCGGTTCCAGTTACTACGTGGTCGCCAGCACGGCGCAGTTCATGGTTTACGGGGAGAATCAGATGCAGTCCGAAGTGCGTGCCCTGCCGGCTGGGTCGGTCGTCCTGATGACCAAGCCCGGCGAGCAGTGGGCCTCGGTGCGGCTCTCCAACGGAACTGAGGGGATCGTGCAGAACAAGCACCTGCGCCCGGCATCGGCGGCGGAGTCCGTCGGGGGATTCGCTACCCCGGCAGCGGCGGAGTGAGAACGAATAAGCTCGCAGCCTGGGGTGGCCGATCAAGCACGCCCCGGAATACGATCCTGACAAAACGCTTTATCTCTGATGAGATTTCTTCCCGCTCTCCCGCTCTTCCTCCTTCTTTTCGTCCTGTCCTCCCCGCCGGTGCTTGCGGGGGAGAAGATCACGGTGGCGGGCACCGACTATCCGAACGCCGAGATGGCCGATGTCTCGCGCGACGGAGTCATCTACAAAGCAGAGGACGGCTCCCATGTCACCCTGCTCTGGGCTGATACTTCCGCCCCCCAACTCTCGGCGGTGAAGGCGAAGTTCGCCGGGGCTCTCGAGAATGCGCTCTACGATGCGCACTATGTGAAGGGCACCGTCTTTCAGGTCACCCCCGACGGAGTCATCATCCAGATCGATCTGGAGGAAGAGCATACCGGGCCCGAGTTCAAGAATGGGGCTCGCGTCCTCACGAACGGGCTCGTCATCGTCAAAGACCTGCCCACGAACATCCCCCAGGGGGAAGGCGCCCCCATCGAGATCGTGGCCCACAAGCGCCAGTCCTACACCTACGATCTCGCGATCGCGGCGAAGGAGATTCCCCTGCTGACGATGGCGAAGCCTCTCTGGGGGCAGGAGCAGGAATGGAAGAACACCGACGGGCAGTCCATGTATGCGAAGCTCGTCGCGGTAAAGGAAGACAAAGGCATGTTCGAAAAGGGCGGCAAGCGTTTCATCTACGACCTCGCCAACCTCGATGACGAAGGTCGCAAGCGCGCCGCCGGAATCGCTGAAAAGCTCGCCGGGTTTCCGCTGCCCTGAGAGCCGGGCATGGCGCAATCAGTGGGCCGGATTCACTTGATGGGGAACGGTACGGCAGCGTAGAGTTCTCTCCGAGATGAAACTACCTGTCCTCCCGTTCGCCGTCGTCGCTTTTTCCGTCTCCACCCTTTATGCCGATTCGTGGCCCGCCTGGCGAGGGGACGGGCTCGGTTCCGGCCGCGTCACGAATGAATCTTTCCCAATCGAGTGGGGAAAAGAGAAAAACGTCCGCTGGCGCATCGATTTGCCAGAGTCCGGAAACTCGACCCCTGTCGTTCACGGTTCGAAGGTCTACGTGACCCAGCCGGTCACTGCCGAGAAGACGCGCAACCTGATGTGCTTTGACCGCAAAGACGGCTCTCTGCTCTGGAAAAATGGCCTCGTCTACGAGCCCGAAGAGCGGACCCATCGGAC
>JBDNIL010000305.1:0-3062 GCA_041688355.1 Verrucomicrobiales bacterium
GTGCAGGGCATCCCCCTCTTTGTCCAGGGTGAGACCCCGTTTTGTGCGATCCATTCCCTCGCGATGGCCTCGCGCTACCTCGGCCTGCGCGCCTCGCCGGTCGATCTCGCGGGCAGTGCCGGCTTTGAAAACACCGGCAGCGCGGGCGGAAGCGATCTCGTCGGTCTCTACCGCGCCGTGGGCGAGGAGTTGGGGATGCGCACGAGCATCGTGCCGAGCTTTGATCGCGACAAGGTGCTGCGCTCCCTCGAGGCGGGCCTGCCGGTGATCGTGTGGCGACGCGTCGCGAGCGAGCGGGAAAAGGCCCATCGGCAGTTCGCGACGGCGAGGGGAAAGGACGCGACGCTCGCGCCGCCTGCCTTGACGCCGGAGGAGTTGGCGAAACTGCCGGCGAAGGGAGAGCGGGGCTTACCCTCTCATGCCTCGGTCGTGACAGGGTACAGTCCGGCGACCAACAGTGTCATCTATGCGGAACCCTGGGGCGAGGACACGCGGGACAGGAGAATGCGCGTCGAGGAGATCGAGGCGACGGCGTATGCGGTGGTGTTTTTTAAGCTGTGAGGGCGGAGAATAAAATAACCGGCCGCGCCTTTCGGTCCGCCCGCCGCAGCGCGCCTCCCTACTCACCGCGGCCGGTCGCCGATTATTTGCCCTCCCCGGCATCGCTGCCGAAACGCGCTGGACCAACGGGTAGTCCCTGAAACCGGCACGGTCCCGGCGGAGCTTTCGTCGCCCGTCGGGGTAGCAGACAAAGCCGACGAAATCGACCCCGCAAGCGGTTGGTAGAAGGCGGTATTTGTCCGGGTGGATCGTCAGGCGCAATTGCCCGACTTTCTCGCGGACCGCCCGACCGTGTTCCCTCAGCTCGGCGCGATCCTTTCCGAAAAGGAGGAAATCGTCCACGTAGCGGACGTAGCCGCGCACCTTGAGATCGTGCTTCACGAAATGGTCGAGCGGATTAAGGTAAATGTTGGCAAAAAACTGGCTTGTCAGGTTGCCGATCGGCAGGCCCCGTGTCCGCTCGCGCACCGCGAAGAGATCGCCGCCGGGTTCCCAGACTTGCTCTAACGCATCGCGATGGCTCGCTAGGATCGTCGCGACGAGTTCGAGTACGGCACGATCGGCCACGACCCGCTCGATTTGTCCAATCAGGATCTCGTGATCCATCGAGGGAAAATAGCGGGCGATGTCGCACTTGAGGGCATAGGGCCAGGCCTTCGTGAACTGATGGGCCCGCCGCATCGCCGCGTGGGTGCCTTTCCCGGCGCGGCAGGCGTACGAGTCCTCGATGAAGCGTTTCTCGAAGATGGGCTCGAGCACCCGGACGAGAGCGTGATGCACGACCCGGTCCCGGAACGGCGCCGCCGCGACGGTGCGCTCCTTCGGATCATGGATCTGGAAATAGTGATAGGCCCCGTGTTCGTAGGTGCCGCCGAGCAGTTCGGACCTCAGCGCGACGACTTCGTCCTCGAATCGCGCATAGAAGGCTGCCGCCGATGGACGGGCGCGTTTCCCCAGCCAAGCCTTGCGTGCCGCAGCGAGGAGGTTCTCGAAGGAGCAGACCTGTTCGAAGAGCTGTTTATGCCGCTTCATCCGTTCCACCCGCCTGCCGGATCCAGCCACCCAGCATCCGGCCGCATTCGCTCATCTGCTCGCAGGAAAAGGCGAACTGGCGCGCCGTCAGCAGCTCCCGCTCGTGGGCCATGCGGATGAGCCAGCGCAGCACCTCGATTTTGCGGTTGGCGGTGGAGAGCTGGTCCCGTTTTTTGATTCCCCGCGAGTAGGCTCCTTCGATGAGGCATTCCTGGATGTCGAGGCTCGTGTCGACCAGCCGCTGCCCGAGGATGAATCGCTGATTCTTCGGGAACTGGTCCACCCGGGAGATTACCCATTTCGTGTATTCATACCACTTCGAGAGCAACACGGGTGGTTCAGACATACCTCATACCCTCTTCCGAATTTCCAAAAAAATTTCCCCGCCTCCGGCGGAGTCATAAAGGGTAAGAGGGGAAAAGAGTAGAGGGTTCAGGGACTTGCCACGCGGAAACCGATGTTGCTGAACTCGCCGACGGGGTCGTCGAAGACCCGGAAGGAGGAACGCAGGAAGTCCTCGAAGTAGTCCCACGAGCCGCCCCGCAGCCCCCGAAACGAACCGCTGATCACCGTGTCGTTCCACTCTAACACGTTCCCTCCCTGGTCGAAGGTCCCGTATAAACCCGCGCTGCCGGTGTAGGCGCCGACCAGGGTCAAGGCATTGACCACCGAACTGAAGTTGGCTGAATTCGCTCCGCCGGGCGGAACCTCAGCCGTCGGGGCCGTGTCGCTCCCCGTCGGATAGAGCCAGTAGAAGTCATCCCCGGGAGGCCCCCCGGCCGATGAGGCCCTGGGATCGTGATACGCCGCCTTGTACCATTCGTCATCGCTCGGGATCCAGTATTTCGCCCCGGGGTTTCGCGTGATCGTCAGCCCTCCGCTGGTCGCTCCGTTGAGCGGATAGGCCCCGTTCTCCGTCGTCGCCGCGTCCTGCGCCCCCGTCGGCCGACCGTTGTGCAGCCAGTTGCAGAAACGTGCCGCGTCGAACCAGCTCACATACGTCACCGGCCTGGTCCCCGTCCCGATCACGCTGTAGACGAAGCTGCCCGAACTCCCGCTCTGCGCGATCCCGGCGATGTTCAGATCGGTCGCCATGTTCGCGTTGTAGAGGGAGAAGACGTCCGTCTCTGCCACCGCGTTCAGAAAGGCTGTGTATTGCTCCAGGGTCACCTCGTACTTGCCGATCGAATATTCGTAGGGCACCGCTCCGAAATTCTGCGTGCCGTCGGTGAAACTATCCCCGTCCGATGGATCAACCGCATTCCCCGGATTGCCTACCGTCACCATCTCGATGAAGGGCGCGGGTGTCGGCGGCAGCGGCGGCACCGCCCTCGCCGCCGCGAGCTGGCGTTTCAGGGTCTTGACCTGCTTCTTCAGCTTTTTGATGATCCGGACGCTCGCGCTCGCCGAGGCGGCTTCCAGGGCCGGGGTGAAACTCAGGGGGCCGGGGAGGCTGAAGGCAAAGCCGA
>JBDNIL010000306.1:0-3670 GCA_041688355.1 Verrucomicrobiales bacterium
AGCATCGTCGAGACCGCAAAAATACGCGGGTGTTCCGCGCTTGATATCTTCGAGGCACTGCTCACCGAAGCACCCGAAACGGCCCACGGGATGCTCTTCCCGGCGGCGGCGAGGGCGGGGTGAAATCGGCTAAACTGTTACGTTGCCCGGAATTCGTTCCCTAACCCCGTTGCCTGCTCCTGACCCCGTTGCTCTTCCCGGCGGCACCAAGGGCGGGGTGAAATGGGCTAAACTGTTACGTTGCCCGGAATTCGTTCCCTGACCCGAATGGCACGGAAATAGGGAAAATTTGCCGCCGCCCAATCATCGGCCACCGGATTGTTCCGGTAGGGACGCACCGCCGGGGCGTCCGTGTTCGGCGGGCTCACAGGCTTCGGCGGACGGTTCGTCGAACCGTCCCTACCACTAACGCTGGGATGCCACTAGACATCGAAAAACCGCCTTATTTCCGTCCCTGACCCCGTTGCCCTGACCCCTCTCCCTCTCCCTCTCCCTCTCCCCTGCCACGGCCACTCCGACTTTCTGGAGATCATAGGCGAGCGGAAACTTGAAAGGATCGAGTGCTCCTCCCATTTGCACGAGACCGTTTTTTGCGCCACCGGGCTGCCCACTTCGCCCGAGGCACTCGCCCGGCTCGCGCATTTCGCGGAGCGACGGTCGTCTCCTGTTGACCCTGGGGCACCGGTGTTTCATTTCGGCCACCTCGCATCGAACTTCCAAATCTTCGGGGCTTGTCCCCTGCGGATTTCCCCTGCGGATTGTGCAAAGGTCTTGAGTCAGCCATGGAAATAAGCTAGTCTTAACCCATGATCTCCGAAGAATTGAGGGCCAAGGTCGAAGCGATGTCCGTGGAGGAGCGGCGCGAACTCACCTCCTATTTGGTGAAACTCGATTTGGAACGGGACGCCGAATATTGGAAGTCGATACGGCGACGCACCGAAGTGGACTCGACCCCTCGGTGGGTAGAGATCGAAGCGAGCTGACCATGCCGCGCGACTACAAAGTGTTCGTCCATCTCGAGTGCCTCGATTCGCTTCCCCGATCCGGGAAGGCGCGTCAAACGCTGGATCGCTTCATCCGGGATCTCGCCCATTCCGCGCATACGGGCGGTGACTTCGTCGTGGTTGATCCGGAGACGACGCGCCGTTTCGAGGTGTCACTCGTGGCGGGTTACGCGGTGACCTGGTGGATCGACGGGCCGGTCGACGAGGTGAAGATCGTCGACATCCGCGTCATCCCACTGGAGCGTCGTTGAAAAAAAGCGGCTACCCCGGGCCGTCTTGGTTGGACATCCATCCGACCGCCTACCAGCACCGCCCCCGCTGTGATTGCGAATCATTATTTCAGTCCTCCGAAAAATTCGTAGGTCTGGTAGAAATCATTCCGCGCCCGAAAGTTCGTTGCAGACAAAGAAATCGACGGACTGAGACCGCGCACTTCGTGCCACCACCCGAGCGGAATGAAGAGCACATCACCCGCCTCCAGCGTCACGGTGAAGGAGAGTGGCTCCAACCCCTCTACTCTGCGCCTCTCGTCGTTATCAGAGAGACTGGAAGCGAGGTAGCAATGCCGGTCGTTGTCGAGGTCGAGCAGGGCGAGGCTGGAAGCAAGACGGAACTCTTTCGAGCCGTGAGCTTGGAGGAAGAGGTTGTTGGTGAGGTCATGGTGGGCCGGTGTGAAGGTGCCGCACGGACCGATCCACAGGAAGACGTGGCCGTGCGCTTTGTTGCCGTCAAGGAGTTCGGGGCAAACGGACTCGGGTTTTATCGCCGCCTCAATCAGAGCGGCGTTGGCCGAGCTGTTATTTGCCGTCATGTAGAAGTCGTTGGATTCTCCGGCGGATTGGGCGCGCTGAAGAAAGTCGGCGAGCCGGGCTCGGGATTTGAGTTCGTTTGAGGATCGTTCGTAATCGGCGCGGGAGGATCGGCCCTCCTGCACTTCGACCTCAAGGTCGCTGAAATCCGTTTCGAGGCGACTCCAAGAGAGGTGGTTGGACAGATTGGCTGGTGAGAGTCCTGCACGGTAGACGACCGGAAAATTTCGGGAATGAAACGAATCGAAGAACTCGGATGCATTGATCGAGCCTCGCTCTGAGCACGGATCAAAGCCACCCGATCCTTGCAGGTTTCGCAGGGACTCCAGAAGCCATTTTGTCTTTTCGAGCCGGGTAGAACCTATCTTTGACACGCCAGCGTGAATCGAGAAGGCTCGGACTAAGACCGACGCCTCGCCTTCCGGACAGCCGCGCGCCATCATCGCGGTGATCATCTCCTTTTCGGCCACGCCAAGGCGGCTATTCTCGGTGATCCATGCGAGCCACGAAGCATCCAAAGTGAAGGCCGGGTTTACGGCCGGGGTTGTCTTTTCCATCGTTGTAGTCATTCGGTGGCCGAGGCACCTTCTCTCACCTTGGCCTCTTTCGCACCAGCACGAGCACGATATGCCTGATCTGTATTTCGATTCACGTCGGCCAGAATCACCTCCCCTCCGAGCACCCAATCAATGAGTTCCCCGAGCTTCACCGGATCGGCGTATTCGACACGTCGGAGTTGCCGCGACAGCAGGTGTGTCAGATACGGACCGCCGTCGCACCTCGTCCGGTTCAACAGTGCCTCCTCCATCGAGTCCGTCTCGAGAACAACGTGGTTCTCTGAAAACCATCCCCGTCCGAGACAGGCGGTCGGAACACCGAGGGCGAGAGATTGGAAGTGGCAGGTGCTGTTGACCGTTACGACGTTCTGGGCGCGGCTCATCCACCACGCGAGTGCGAGATCGTTCTCCGGTCCGGATTTTCCCCCGAGGAGCAGGCGGTGATTCGTACCAATCTCGGGAAGCGGGAAGGCGGCGTTCGATTGTGGATGGGGTTTGATGACAACGAACCCCCCGGTCCGCTCCGCCGCAGTAACCGCCGCCGTGACGACTGCGACGGGATCCCGCCATTGCTTCGGGGCGTCGTGGGTTAGCACGGCATCGCCCTCCCGCTGAAGCACCAGAAGTGTGAACGGAAGCGATACGTCGAGCCCCAAGCGCCGGCGTTCGCGGTTCGCGGAATCGGCGCTGCCGCGAGTGCGGCACCGCGGTTACCGCCGCCTTTCCCGAAGGAGTCGCCGCTACGGTGCAGTTATGGGGAGCGAGTGCGCGCCACCGCCCTCTACCTGGGTGCCTACCAACTGGTTCCCTACCTGCGGCTCTTGGAAATCTTCGCCGACCTCTTTCATGCGCCCTTGAGGCAAGCGCACCTACCTGCACGAGGAGATGGATCAGCCCTGGGCCAAAGACATGATCAAGTTGCTCCTGAAAGCCAAAAAGCTTCGAGAACGCGAAAACGACTGCGGGCCGCAGGCCAGGCGAGTCATCGGCGACCAGACCCGTCGGAGCATCCGAAACCGCTACAGCGAGATCGTGTTGGCGGGCCTGGCGATTAACACCGAGCCTCCGCCGACACCGAAGCGACGGGGACCGGTCAAGCGCGGCAAGGCGCTCAATCTGCTCATCCGTTTGGAAGATCGTTACGAGGAGATCATGGGGTTTTTCGAGTATGATGGCGTGCCTTTCGACAACAATCAGGCCGAGCGCGACATCCGCATGATGAAGATCCGTGAGAAGATAAGCGGCACGTTCCGAACGGAAGAGCACGCAACGCTCTTCGCGGACATCCGCAGCGTGATCG
>JBDNIL010000307.1:0-6396 GCA_041688355.1 Verrucomicrobiales bacterium
CCACGACGGGGAATTTCACGGTAAACGGAGGCACGCTGAACCTGAACTTCGGCCGCGCTACCGCCTCCCAGAGCGGGGCCGGAGCGGTGAGCGATTATCTCCCGGCATCGGCCCCGTTGACCCTGGGCGGCGGGACCTTCCAGCTCACCGGTCGGAACAACGGGACTGCCACCGCGCTGTCTGCCGGTAATTGGAGTGCGAACCAGCCGCTCATCATCGTTGCCTCGACGGCCGGCCTTGCGCCCGGGCAACTCGTTACGGGCACCAACATCCCTGCGGGCGCTTTTGTCGTCAGCGTCCTCAATGCCACGCAGTTTATCATCGATGCCGTCCCTGCCGGGACCGGTTCGGGCACCGCCATTGCCGCCACTGCCAACAGCTTCACGACCTCGCAGACCTTTGCGGGCCTCGTCCTCAATCCCGGTGCTTCCAACGTGACTGTCACCATTCCCGCGAGCGGCTCGGACGGCACCGTCCTGAATCTCGGTGCGATCACCGCCAACGTCGGGGCCACCGTGAACTTCACCCTGCCCACCGGAACGCAAAGCGCCACCAATGGCATCACCACCAGCACTCTCAACGGCACCGGCGGGATCCTCGGCGGTTGGGCGAGAGTGGGGAATAACTGGGCAATCAACAGCACCAATGCGGCCGGTGGCAACATCGATGCGCTGGCCGGTTACACCGACGTGAATCGTCTCGGAGGCACGATCGCCGCCGCCGCCGCTACCAACGTTCGCCTCATCGAGGGCGGCGCAAGCGGCAGCGTCACGCCCGCTGCGTCCGGAACCACCGATATCAATACCCTGCTGCAAAGTGCGACCGGCACCGCGACCTACGATCCCGGGACCACCGACGTCCTGCGCCTCGGCGCGGCGGGCGGCATCATGGTCGCGAGCAATGCCGGAGCCCTGAATGTCGGGGCCGCCGCCAATGACGGCATCCTTACCGCCGGAGGCGCAGATGACACCGCCGGCACGATTTACCTGACCGGCAACCATGCGACCAACCTGCTAACGGTCAACTCCACCGTGGCGGACAACGGCACCGGCGTCGTCGAGGTCACCAGCTCCGGCCCCGGTATCCTCGCCCTCACAGGGACGAATACCTACACCGGGCGCACCAGTATCGGCGGAGGCACCCTGCGGATCACCAGCGAACAAAACCTCGGCAACAATCCCCTCGCTTTCACCACCGACCAACTCACTCTTGCGGGAGGCGCTCTCAACGCCACCGCCTCCTTCAGCATCGACGATACCAACCGCGGCGTCACCCTCGCGGCGGCGGGCGGGACGATCTCGGTCAACAGCGGATTTACCCTGACCGTCGCGAATGTCATGACCGGTCCCGGCAATCTCACCAGTCCGGGGCCGGGCACCCTCGCCCTGAACGCGGCAAACACCTTCACGGGCGCGACCTTTGCCAACGCCGGCGTTCTTGCGCTCGGTCATATCGATGCCCTGCAAAACAGCACCCTCACCTCCGCCACGGCCGGGAACGTCACCTTCACCGTCGCGGGCGCGAACACTTATCGTCTCGGCGGTCTCGCCGGCAATGACACCGTCGCCCTCGGCGCCAACTCGTTGCGTCTCGGGGGCAATCACGAGACCACGACCTTCAGCGGAAACCTCACCGCCACCGGTGGCCTGACCAAGGTGGGGAATGGCACCCTCAACCTCATTAGTGCCAACGCCTTCTCCGGTGACACTCGCATCGAGGGCGGCATGATCGTTCTCGCGAATGCCAACGCCCTGCAAAACAGCACTCTCGACACCGGCGACGCGGGGCTGCAAAGCGCCAACTTCACCCTCGCCGAAGGCACCACTTACAACCTGGGCGGGCTCAAAGGCAGCGCCAATCTCGACCTCGCCCTCTCTCACCTCAGTGTCGGCTCGAACAACCAGAGCACCACCTTCTCCGGGGTGCTGCAGGGGCCCTTCCATAACAATTTCACCAAGGTCGGCAGCGGCACCCTCATTCTCGCGGGCAGTAATACCTACCTCGGCACGACGACGGTCAGCGCCGGCAGCCTCGTCATCGGGGGCACCAATCTCTCGAGCATCACCGTAGCGAGCGGAGCGAATCTCGGCGGCGAGGGCAGCACCGTCGGCAGCGTCGTTTTCCAGGGCAGCACTCACAGCCTCGAGATCGATGCCGCGACCACCACCGCGCTCGGCGCTACCGGCGGAGGCAGCCTCACCGTCACGGCTCTCAATGTCGGCGGGTTTACGATTAATATAACCGGATCCCCGGTCGGAGCCGCTCCGGTAAAAGTTCTCACCTACGGCGCCGGCGGATTCACCGGCGACGTGAACCGCTTCACCCTCGGCACCCACACCGCCGGCGTCCGCGGGGCGGGCGGATTCTCCGACAATGGCCTCGACGCCATCGTCATCGACATCGGCTACGTCACCAACACCTGGATCGGCGGAGATGCCACGAACCCCTCCTTCTGGGACGTCGGCACGACTGCGAACTGGAACAATCCCAAAGACACCCTCTTCCAAAATGGAGATGATGTCGTCTTTGCCGACGGTGCGTTGAATCTCACGCCGGTGCTGCAAGCGAACGTCACCGTGGGCAGCGCAACCTTTAGCAACACGACGGGGACCGACTACACCCTTAGCTCCGCCGCCGGTCAGACCCTCACGATCGGGATCGGAGTCGTCGCCTCCGGTTCAGGCAATGTCACTATACAAAGCGTCCTCGCCGGGACCGGTTCTCTGACGCAATCGGGCAGCGGCACGACGAGCCTGACGGCGGCGAATACCTTCACCGGCACGACCACGATCACCGACGGCACGCTCCGCCTCAGTGAGGAAGCCAATCTCGGCACCGCGCCTGCGACCTTCACCGCCGGGCATCTCACCCTCGACGGGGCCGCGGCCACTCTCACTGCAGCCGCGAGTTTCACGATCAACGATGCTACCCGGGGTATCCTGCTCGGCAGCGGCGGCGGCAACTTCGGGGCTGATGCCTCGACTGTGCTCACCGTGGGTAATGTCATCAGTGGCGGGGGAGCCCTCCGGAAAGTGGGCACCGGCACCCTCGTCCTCACCGGAGCCAACACCTACAACGGCCTCACCTCCGTCAACGCCGGAATCCTCGAACTGAACAACGCGGCCGGCAATGCCATCGCCGGGGACGGGGTCGCCGGCAGCAACGACATCCAGGTCAACACCGGGGCCACCCTGCGCCTCGGCGCCGCCGATCAGATCGCCGACAACGCCACCGTCTTCCTCAACGGAGGCATCTGGAATCTCAACGGCCAGAGCGAGACTATCCGCAACCTCAATGCGGCAGTCGCCACGACCGCGCCCGCTCTCACCCTCGGCACCGGATCAATCCTCACCCTCAACCGCGTCGACTGGGATAATACCACTGCCAGCGTCACCAGCAATCTCACTGGCGGCACCCTGCGTTTTGTCGCGGACGGCGCCACCCAGCCGATCTTCGAGACCAACTACGTAGGCGGGGTGAACGTCACCTCGGCGGTGCTGATCGACGCCACTTCCCTGACCTTCCGAGCTTCCACTTTCGGAACGACTGTGGGCGGCCAGATCACCGGTGCCGGCAAGCTCATCTACGATCCTACCGGCGGCGCCGGCGGCGTCACCCTGACCAACAGCACAAACAATTACACCGGCGGCACCCAGTGGAGTTCAAATAGCGGGGTCAACGGAGCCTGGAATCTTTTCACCGTCACTGCGAGCGGAGCCCTTGGCAGCGGCGAGGTGACACTCCAGGGCGGCAACCAGACCACCTGGATCTCGACCTTCCCCGGCACCCCGAGCGCTTTTACCTTCGGTGGCACCACGACCCACGCGAACGACTTCCGCCTCACCGGAGCGGCCACGATTTCCGCCGGCTCCCCCGTGGGCGACACTGCGGCGGGCGACCGTGTCACCCTCTCGGGAGGAATGGATCTCGATGCGCACCGGCTCTACCTCCGCGGACGCGGCACCGGCACGATCAGCGGGGGGATCATCGGGAGCGGCGGACTCAGCAAGATCGACAACCCCGGCACCTGGATCCTCACCGGAACCAATAGCTACAGCGGCGAGACCATCGTCAGCGCCGGGACCCTAATTGTGAATGGCGACAATGCCGCCGCCACCGGAGCCGTCACCGTCACTACCGGAGCCACCCTCGGGGGCGATGGCACCATCGGCGGGGACACCACCGTCAACGGCACCCTCAGCACTGGGCCTCTCGCCACGACCGGTTCCATCGGGACCCTCGACTTTAATGGCAACGACCTCAGCTTCGGCGACGGTAGCATCTGGCTCGTCGATCTCGTCCAGGGTGTCACGGAGAGTTCCGACGCGATCCTTGCCGGTGCCCTCACGATCGGAACCAACTCGACCCTTACCTTCGGTCTCAGCGGAACCTTCAACGGCGATGAGATCTATACTCTCGCGACCTACACCAGCTGAATCGGCACCTTCGCCAACTACGATACCTCCGGGATCTACACCATCGGCGGGAACAGCTTCGTTCTGGATTACGGCACCAACACCATCACCCTCTCCGCCATTCCCGAGCCCGGGACCCTCGCCCTGCTCGGTCTCGCTCTCGGCGGATTTGTCGTCCGCCGGTTCCGCAAACGTCGCGCCTGATGCTGCGTCGGGACCGGACGGGAGGACTTTCATCCTTTCCCCCGCGTGCGACAATAGCTCTTCGATTCAGGCACCGGTTTCAGCGCCTCGAGATCGACGTCGTTGGCGATCGTGTCGGGTCCCCAGTGAAAAATTCGCTCGAAGAGAGGCAACCAGGGTTCGCTCTCAATCATCTTCTGAAAAAAGACCTCGTGCTCTTTTTCCTTCACCCCCATCTCATGCAGCACCTCGTCGTGGTCGGTGATGTCGAGCTCGTGAAAGCGGTGCATCATGATGAAATACTCGCAGACATTTCCGCTCTCCAGCTTTCCCGCGAAGAAATAGGGCATGAAGCGACCGATCACATAACAGCTCAGTCCGACGATTTTCCCGATGAGGTAAAATTTCAGCTCATACCAGCGTGAAGGATCGATCTCATACTGATCCATCAGTCGCCTGACCTGGCACCGGTGTTCCCACTCGTCCTCCTCGATCTGCCGCACCGCCTCTCTCTCTGCCTCGCGTCGGCGTAGCGAGCCCGCATGGCCGATGTAGGCAAACGCAGCCGCCCGCTCACCGGAGTAAGCGCGCCTGAGTAGATCGACGAGAGCGGGATGATCGATTTTCGGAGGCATGTGCGGGTGCCGGAAGGTCGTCCGCAGCCTGCATGAAGTCACGAAGATTCCGAAAAAACAGCGCCTCATCTCTCACGCCAACTCTTTCGCAGGGGTATCGTCCACGTCGCCACCGGGGCTGATCCGCTTCTATCCTTTCAGCAAATTCATGCGATCTTCCCCCCGATGATCCGCCGCTCCTTTCTCATCCTTTCTCTCGCCGCGCTTGCCCTGACCCTGTCGCAGTGCCGCACCCCCGTGGACCCGGCCACGCCTTCTTCACCGGCGGCGGTCGCGCCGGGACAGATGCCGCAGATCATCAACGTCTCGGCCTACGATCCCAAGGAAAAGCAGCGCGAGGGCCGCGCCTTTACCGAACACGACCTCTCCGCTCTGAGCGCAAACGGGTCTGCCGCCCTCATCGCCCGGGCCGGCAAGGGAGGCAATCTTGACACCAAATGCGCGAACTTTCTCACCGCCGCCGACCGCACCGGGATGCTGCCGGGCGTCTACTACCGTCTCCAGAATCACCTCGATGCTGTCGTCCAGGCCGACCAGTTCATCGACCGTGCCCTCGCTCTCGCCCGCAGCCGTGATTGGACCGCCCCGTCCCTCCTCCTCGTCGGCGACTTCGACGCTCAGTCGCGGATGTCGGACATCCTTCGCTTCATGGACCGCGTCGAGAGCCGCACCGGTGTCGTCCCCGTCGCCTACCTCGAGAACAGCGGCCATCTCAAGCTCCTCCTCAGCGGAGCTGACGAGGCCACCAAAGCAAAACTGCGCCGCATGCCCTACTGGATCGCCCTCTACTCCCACGACAAGGGCTACGATCCCAAGTATCCGCAATTCCCCATCCCCGGCCATCCCGACGTGCTGGCGAAACAATACAATGTCTGGCCCGACTGGGCGATCTGGCAGTATGGTGGTGTCGAGTGGAGCGGCGGCCGCTCTCAGGCGAAAGTCTACAGCCACGGTGCCCATCGTTACCCCGCCTACTTCGGCGACCTCGACCGGCCGGTGGAGCGAAATGTCTTCAACGGCTCCCGCGCCGATCTCCAGGCATTCTGGCAAAAGCACGGAGTGCCCCTGCCGTGAGGGGGAGGAAATGCCCGACGACTCGCAGCTGGATCATAGGCCGCGCACGATACAGATATACTCCCTTGCTTTGCGCCGCGAAGTTAGGC
>JBDNIL010000308.1:0-4676 GCA_041688355.1 Verrucomicrobiales bacterium
AGAATCAGGGCACCAATCCCCTTTGGCGCAAAGAGCTTGTGACCACTGATGCTGATCAGGTCGATGCGCGGGTTCTTCAATGCTTCGATGTCCTTCCCGAATCCCTGAGCGGCGTCGGTGTGAAAAAACGCAGAATGATCCCTCAGCACCTCGCAGACCTCCTCCAGCGGCTGCCGGATCCCGGTCTCATTGTTGGCCTGCATCAGCGAGACGAGAAGTGTCTCGGAACGAAGCGCGTCAGCCAGTTCAGCAGGATCGATGCGACCGCTCCGGTCTGAACGGAGCCGCGTCACCGCAAATCCCTGTTCCTCCAATGCCTCGATGGGCTCCACGACAGCTTTGTGCTCAATGGACGAAGTGATGAGATGGGTGCGCCCCGCCTCTTTGCCGTATCGGGCAAGCCCCAGGATCGCCAAATTATTGCTCTCCGTCGCGCCGCTTGTGAAGACAACTTCTTCCCGCTTGGCACCGGCGACCGCAGCCACCTGATCGCGGGCCTTCTGAACTGCCTGCTTGGCCCGGGCTCCGTATTCATGTGTGCGGCTCCCCTCGTTCCCGTATTCCTCGGTGAGAAATCGGAACAAAATATCTCGCACCTCCGGGTCGAGCGGAGTGGTCGCATTGCAGTCAAGGTAAACGGGCTTCACGGGAAATGGAAAAAGAATGTATGTTTTATCTCAATTTTATTTTGACAAACAAGATTAAATGTTTGAAATACAGAGGTCGGACTTTTCGCAACCAATCCGACTTGAAACCAAAATCATCTCCAATGCAACGCCAAACACGTTCTCCCTACGCTGACCTGATTGCCAAAGCAACCGGGGCGACGGATGACCTTCTCCCTATCCTCGAAAAGATTATGCGGGAAGACGTTTTTCACAGCACCCTCGATTGGCAGTCGGCCAGTCAGTTCCGCAGTGGAGCACGCAAGGCCTTGGCGATCTACGAAGAGTATCCTGACTTTTTCCAGGCCGAGATGTCCCATCAGTTGGCCCGATTTCAAATGTTGATGGCCGAGCAAGTCCTGAGCGACCTCACCTCGCAGTCGGGATCCCCCGAAGCGATCACCCTGGCCGAAGCGGCTTACCGAACCGCGATGGCGGAGGAGCAAATCGCTTGCGCCGCTTTTGATCGGGAGCTCGTCACCCTCTGACTCGCCCATGGACCCTACCGAACCCATGCTCACTTTCCCGGTCATCCGGGGTATTCAGGCCCGCCGTGAGTATTACGTCGCGATGTGGAGCCTCAGACTGATGCGCCAAGTGTCGATCTTCAATGAGGACGAATTGCCCCCCGAGCTGCGCGCTCAACGGATTCTCAACAAGGCGCGGATTCCGGAGATCGCGGGCTACATCCTCGACAACCCGGATGACTATGTCTTCTCTGCTCTCACCGTCTCCATTGATTCCGATGTTCTCTTCGAGCCACTGGCGGGTCAGGACAAACTCGGAACGCTCAAGGTCCCGATGGAAGCGAAATTCATCATCAACGACGGGCAGCACCGGCGCGCCGCGATCATCGAGGCCCTCGAGCAACGCCCCGAACTCGCCCACGAAACCATCGCCGTCGTCTTCTTTCTCGATATCGGCCTGGAGCGCTGTCAGCAGATGTTCGCCGATCTTAACCGGCACGCGATCCGCCCGAGCCGGTCGCTCGGATTGCTCTACGACCACCGAAATGACAAGGCGAAGCTCGCCAAGCTGGTGATTCTGAAATCGGATTTCTTCCGCGACATCGTCGATATGGAAAGATCCTCCCTCGCGAAGCGTTCCCGGAAGCTCTTCACCCTCTCGGCCTTTTACAATTCGTGTGCCGATCTCATCGCCGATCTCGCGACTGGCGATCTCACCCACGATGCCGATCTCGCGAGGGATTTCTGGGAATCGGTTGCCACCCATTTCCCTTCCTGGGAGCAGGTCCGCGAAGGCCGTATGCCCGCCAGCGAGGTCCGGGAAGGGTTCATTCACTCTCACGGCATTGCTCTCCAGGCGATAGCGAAGACGGGAAATGCACTGCTCAAAGCCTCCCCGGAAGATTGGAAAAAGCGCCTCGCGCCTCTCTCGAAGATCGATTGGTCCCGGGGAAATACGGCACTCTGGGAAGGCCGGTCCATGATCGGAGGAAAAATTTCGAAGGTCACGACGAACGTGATCCTCACCACCAATGCAATCAAGAAAGCCTTGAAACTGAAGCTTGAGGGCGAAGAGGAGAAGATCGAAAAGGCCTATCTCAAACGGCGATGACCCGAAGCCCTATCTTGACAATCGTCTGATTCACAAGCACGCTATGGAAGATGAAATCCGAGAAAATTCAGGTTCCGCATCCGTCTATCGTCGCGGCCCGAGGGGCCTTGGCGAAGAGGCCGCCCGCGCCCTTGAGCAAAATTCTCGACCAGATTCAGGAAGTTCAAGTATGGAGGAACAAACATTCCTCCGAAAGTGGGTTGAAGAAGAAGGGTGCCTGATTCCATCTTCCGCGTGGGATACTTTGCGGTTCGTGTCCAATCATACCTTGGAACATGAAGTCAGATTCCGTGAAGCCGACCAGAGAGCCGTCAAAAGAACGTGGCCGGGATCATTTGGTTTCGTCCCTGCCTGGAATGGATCGACTTGGGTTAAGGGGCCGGCGAGTGCCGGCGAATATCTTCATCGCCTCCATCTTCAGAATCTGATCTTTAGCGACGAGATCCGACTCGAAGGTGGGATGCCCGTCACTGGAGGGCCCTTCATCATCGGCCAGCCCGCTGGCGGATTTTCGTTCGTCATTTCCCAACCCTGGCTGGAAGCCACCGACAACAAACAGCAGTATCCGTCGGAAAGTGCCATCGATGAATTCCTTTGTGGAATCGGATTCGAACCCATTCTGAACGCCTTCTATGGCTGGCGGAGCACCGATCAATCTCTCATCATTCTGGATGCGAAACCGGACAACTTTATTGCGACGCCAGCAGGCATCTTTCCAATCGATCTCTTGCTGACTCAGATTTTTCCCCTCAATTGACCTCGACCTCCTCATGGCCTCACGAAAAAAAACCATCGCCGACCAGATCGTGCTCCCTCTGGATGATAAACCTAAGCCGGTGCGTTATTCGGGCTTCACTGAACTCGGGTTCCAAACAACCATCGACTCCCTTTGCGATGAAGTTCGTGAACTTTACGTTGCTGATGAAGTCCCTTGGATTCTTGGTTACTCTGGTGGCAAGGACTCCACAGCAACACTTCAGTTAGTTTGGGCCGCGCTTGCCGGACTACCTACTGAGCAGCGGAAAAAATTGGTCCATGTGATCTCAACCGATACCTTGGTTGAAAACCCCGTCGTCGCGGCATGGGTAACCAATTCCCTTAATGTAATGAGCATGGCAGCACGTGAGCAGAACGTGCCCATTAAAACGCACAGGTTGACTCCCGACGTAGCCAGCACCTTTTGGGTGAACCTTATCGGTCGGGGGTATCCAGCACCTCGACACAAGTTCCGCTGGTGCACCGAGAGGCTCAAGATCAGACCGTCGAATACGTTCATTAACGGAATCGTGAAATCTAGCGGAGAAGCAATTCTCGTGCTTGGGACACGAAAGGCGGAAAGCGCCCGGCGCGCTGCAAATATGAAAAAGCACGAAAAGGGCAGGGTCCGCGACCGGCTAAGTCCGAATTCGAGCTTGCCCGGATCTCTCGTCTATTCTCCCGTCGAAGATTGGACCAACGATGACGTTTGGTTCTATCTGATGCAGCAAAAGAATCCATGGGGCTACAATAATCGTGATCTCCTTGGAATGTATGCGGGCGCATCCGCCGACGGCGAATGCCCACTAGTTGTGGATTCATCGACTCCATCGTGTGGAGATTCTCGATTCGGGTGCTGGGTTTGCACGCTTGTCGAGCAGGATAAGTCGATGACGGCCATGATCCAGAATGATGAAGAGAAGGAGTGGATGATGCCCCTCCTCGATCTCCGTAATGCATTAGACTTCCGAGGCAGTGATCCAAGCGGAGATCCCGAAAGTACCGACCGCCACCTTCGAGACTTCAGAAGAATGACCGGTGCTGTTACAATGATGGCTGGAGGCCGACCTATCCCGGGACCCTACACTCAGCAATCCCGCGAAGAATGGTTGCGAAAGTTGCTTGCTGCCCAATCCCACATTCGTAAGCACGGCCCAGCGGACGTCAAAAACATCGATCTGATCACGCTCGAAGAGCTTCAAGAAATTCGACGTATCTGGGTGATCGACAAACACGAACTGGAAGACACACTGCCGTCCATTTACAAAGAAGCGACGGGTCAAACCTACCCCGGCGCCGTCCTCGACGACGATCTGGTTCTCGGTGCGGCGGAGATGTCGCAGTTGGCCGAGATCTGTGATGGAGACCGACTCCACTACGAGTTGTCGAGGGAGCTCCTCAGTTTGACCCGCCAGCAACGCAACGCAGCCAGACGGGCCGGTGTGTTCGAGAAGATGGAGAAGACCTTCAGCAAACACTTCTACGACGACGAGCAAGACGCCTTGAAACGAGCCCGCAATATCTCCGATGAGCGGGAAGACATTCGCAAGAAGCGGCAGGACCAAATGTCCATGATCGTTCACGAGCCAACCTCACCCGAAAGCACCAACACGGAAGAACGATGATCCTCGACTACATCCGCCTTGAAAACTTCGGTGCCTACGAGGGACATCAAGA
>JBDNIL010000007.1:0-3258 GCA_041688355.1 Verrucomicrobiales bacterium
GAGGGGAGCGATTGGCGTGCGAGGCACGAGCCGCCGGAGCGAGCATCGAGGACTAGCGACCGCCCCACGAACCACCACCGCCAGAGCGACGGCGCGATGCCTGCGGCTGAGCAACGAAGCCATCTCGCAGGCAGCGTGACGGGAGCGGTCGCTTGCTCCCAGACGGGGTGGCCGTTCGTTCTGCGCCAGCGGGCGACGTACGAGTGAGGTGTTGAGATTCGCAAATTCTAAATTCTAGAACCGACCCCTTTTCAGAAAATTCTAAATTCTAGGACCGACCCCTTTTCATTTCATTTTCGTGACGGGAGCGGTCGTTTGCCCCTGCGCGTTGGGGCACTTCGACCCCGCCGCCAGGATTGCGCGTCCGGTCAGTATCAGGCTTTCCGATTGAAAATTAGCGCCAGACCAACGAGAACAAAGACAACTGCTCCACCAACAGCAGCTATCGATTGGAATATCGGCAAAAAATTCGGACCGCCGTCGCCAGCCGCATTCATCGGAACTTTCAAAACACAGAACGGAACGGCCAACAGGCACAGTCCGCATCCAAGGATCGCTATTCCCCAGCGGGTTTTCATATCAATCTCCGGTGAACCGTCCCCCACTTGGATTCAAATATCTATCGATGTAGATGCCGACGCCTTCTGGTGCAGCGTCAGCATAAATCTGCAAGGACAGTCGGCCATAGCGACCTGCCTTTTGGTAAAATAGATGATCGTCATACGCGAACCGCCACTCGTCGTTCTGCGTAGGGAACGCGCATTCCCAACTTGTCTGATATCCAGACTCAGGAGCTACGAACCCTCTTCCTTCTGGTGCTGGTTGAACAACGCCCCCTCGGATGCTCACCGACACTCTCCAGCCAAACCGCGCTTTTCCTAAATCGCGGTGTGCCGTAACTACTAGGTCGCCCGATTCACTTCTTTTCCCGCTTTCCATATCGACGCGAACAGGTTTTCCGTCCCAAGGCAAAACCAATTCAAATCGATTCTCCGTGACTTCTGACATCGATTCACTTTCGACCAATACAAACGGGTGCGGATCACTCCTCTTGGGTAGGTGGATTTTAGGAGTTCCGGCGTATCCGAAGACCAAACTCTGATTGGGATCCATCGAATATCCATCTTTCACGAATGACTCGATAATCAAGGACATGCCGAATTTGTTTGTAAGCCGGAACTCGCCCCTCTCGTCTGTTCCAATTATGCCTGTAGGATTGTGTTGCACAAGTTCGCCGCTTTCGTCGACTGTTCCGGCAGTTTGCACGCGATAGCCAATCGATACTCCGGGAAGGGGGATTCCGTCTTGGTCTTTTACCACTCCCCAAAACGTAATGGGAACATTTGCTTCTTCAAGTGCTTCCGCCATACGAGCAAATTTGTCTTCTTCTGCGGGAGGGGGCACAACACTCAACTGCCCACTATCGCTATCTTCCGGAAGCACAACATCCTTACTCGGACGCGTGACGCCTTCTTGCTCGGATGGAGCTCTGAACATCCAAAGTGCGAGCATCAGCACAACGACAACAACTCCGATTAATATGAGGACCTTCTTCGTCATGGCGTAGTGATCTGCATGTCGGCTAATACTTTCTCCCAGTATTTCCAACGCTTTTGGATCGTCGAACGGAACTGCGCACTGTGCCCCTTGTGAGCTGCACCAAAATTGTATGGTGCCCCGTTCAGATCGACGCTCGCGCCGAACACCCCTCCTGTCGCTCCTTCTTGACCTGTTGCGAACGAATGCGATTCCGCACCAAACGAGAAGATTTCAAACCGATCGGCAGGGAAGGATAAATCGGTATATCCCAATCCCAGAAAACCGATATTCTTCCAAAAGCGCTGATCTGGATTTGGGTTTGGGTTCGGCACCCCGTAGTTGTATCCGTTATTGGGCTTTAGCTGCTGGTTGAGTTGCCATCTCCAAAAGCTGAGCGCCCAGTCATGCGGATTGTAATGGTTGATGTATCGAACCCCACCCGGCATGTATTGCGGATCCATGTAACTCGACCGTCCCTCGCTCTCCCACTCGTGAGGTTCTGAAGTCGCTCCCGCTTCCCAGTAATGGGCGTAAACATCCGGTGTTTGCTTCACGAAAGTCATGTCAGGGGTCGTGCTGTCCCAGACGTGCGCCGAGAGAGCTGCCTGAGCGGAAATATAGGTATGGACGGCCGTGCCGGAAGATGAACTTCTTAGAGCTTCGCTCGCGACCACATTCCCCATGCTGTGAGCGTAAACTCTAACTTCAAACTCGCCTCCCAACTGAGACAACAGACCTGCAAGTGGAGTTCCTGACTTCCACGCCCGAAACTCGCTTTCATCAAAATGAACTAGCGGATTCCCACCTGACGGCGGAGCAAAAAATGTGGGCCACCGAAAGGCTCCAAACCGCCCTTTGAACCCTTGATGCCAGAGTCGCTTGAACGCAGTGTCCGCGAACGCCTTCTTATCAAACGAAGACATATTCCACCCATGCACAAACAAGAAGTAATCCCGCTCTTCTTCCGATTGCGGCGCTGGTAAATCACCGCCGGTAGTTTTCGATGCTGATGATGAAGGAAAATAGCCATCGTGAACGCCGCCGAAAGGAACATCTCCAACCGTCCATGTTTCATACATCTCCTCGGCGTCTTTCAAATCGAGATGGACAGGCGGCATGGTCGCGAGAACGTTACCTTGCTTCCTGAACTCGAATATTAGCTCTCCTTTCCCAGCCCACTTACCTTCGAACAAGAAGTGGATAATCTTGCTATCAGGCAAATCTCTCCATGCACGTGAAGGGACCTCGTTTCCCTCTGGCGTATCCACCGCCGTGCAGAGTTCTTCTCCATAGAATATATTGAGTTGTTCCTCAGCGGTGTCGTAGTCAGTGAGATATTCTGTTCCACCATCATCCTCGACGGGCTGGAAGAGAGTGACTTCAGGATTCCCTTCCGTTGGCTCTATCCGCGCGTAGAGGCGTATATTTGCATCCTGGGTGTCAATGACATCGCCTGCGCTGCTAAAATTGATCCAGACTCGAGTTAAATCTTCAAGATCTCTGCGCCACTTTAGACCAGGCTCGAAGATGTCGGACGTCTCAGATGTCTCGGCTCCTGTGACATCGTCTTCTTCCCAGTCATCTCCATCAACGGGATGTCCGATATCTCGGTCATTGTTGACCCAAAATTGGAAAGGCTCGGATTCCGATGTCGAATCGACTCCGAATTCTATTTCCCCGTTTCGGTCGGCATCAACGGCTACCTCCACGGGCAGGAGA
>JBDNIL010000309.1:0-12670 GCA_041688355.1 Verrucomicrobiales bacterium
GCGACGGCCTTTCCTGAAAAGGAAAATTTAAGAGCGGCGCAGGTTTAAGGATCTGCGTCGCTTTTTTGTTTCGACGGGAAGCGCGGGAATCGATACGATGCAGGCATGAATGCGGGAATGTTTTCGAGCATCGTCTCTCTCTGGCTCCTCTTCGGGAGCGCCGTGACGGCCTCCGCACAGGTCGTCCCGGCGAACCCGAATCAGTTTACTAAACGCAATCTCGGCGATAATGGCGGAGCCGGGTCTTCGACGGGGATGGCGGGAGCAACGACGGCAACGACACGCCCTGTCGTGGTCCAGCACATCGCGGTGACGCCGGTGCAGGCGTGGGTGAATGCCGCAGGGAAAACGATGGAGGCGAGACTACTCGCTTTTTCTGCTCCGGAGCCGGGAGAGGCCGGGCCGGTCGAGATCATTCGCGACGGGAAGGTGCGTTTTCTCGTGTCCGGACGAAAGGAGCCGGTTGAGTATTCGCTCGCGGAACTGGAAGAAAAAGAGCAGGCGAAGATCAAAGCTCTCGCCGAAGTCGCTGCAAAAGGGCCGCCGGCGCCGTGAGGTCTAGCCCGCATTTCTCATACCCTTTCTACTGCGACTTGCTGCGGCCAGCTCCCGCTTCGTTCCGGACCGAATGGTCCTTGGGCAGGATGTCCCCATACAGCCCTTCGGAAAATCCGGTCCGCGCCTCGCTGGAGCAGATCCTCGCAGCGTCTCGTGACGAAAGGGTATGAGAAATGCGGGCCAGGGCAGGGGCTTCACCCGGATGGGGGGACGGAGCGGTTTCCCCGGAGAGGTTCAGGCGCTTGCGGTCGCCGGATAACGGATCTTCGGAATCGCCTGCAGGAGCGTGCGGGTCACTTCGGATTGAGGCGAGGTGAAAAGGGCATCGGCCTCGCCGACTTCGACGATTTTTCCCTCGTCCATCACCGCGATACGGTCGGCGATGTAGCGCACCACGGAAAGGTCGTGCGAGATGAAGATCATCGTGAGCCCGAGCTCATCACGCAGTTGCAGGAGCAGATTGAGAATCTGGGACTGGATCGAGACATCGAGCGCCGAGACCGGTTCATCGGCGAGGATGAGCTTCGGCTCGGGCCCCAGGGCGCGGGCGATCGCGATGCGCTGGCGCTGGCCGCCTGAAAACTCGTGGGGGTACTTGCGGATGTAGCGGGGGTCGAGGCCGACCCGTCCCATCAGCGCGGCGACGGCGGACTCGAGGGCAGGGCGGTCCCGCTTCAGTTCCGGATGCCGGGTCAGGATCGCCTCGGCGAGTGCGCTGTAGACCGTCATGCGCGGGTTCAGCGAGGCGTAGGGATCCTGGAAGATCATCTGGAAATCGCGGCGCCTTTTCCTGATCTCTGCCGGCGGCAGGTCGGCGAGCCGCTCGCCCTCGAGCACGACACTGCCCGAGGTCGGCGTCAGCAGTTGCATGATGAGTCGCGAGAGCGTCGACTTGCCGCAGCCGCTCTCCCCGACGAGCCCGAGGATCTCGCCTTTCTCAATCTGCAGCGAGACCCCGTCGACGGCGCGGATGAGGGTCTTGCGCGGGATCGGCCAGCCTTCGCGGCGGACGAAGTGGCGGGTCAGGTTTTCGAGTTTGAGGTAGGACATGGGAAGCCGTTGAGAAGACGATAGTTTCCAGATCCGCGGCGGCAACTGACAAGTGGCGGAAAAGAGGGGGAAGAATTGTGGGGCCGACATTCCTGTCTGCCGTCCGGGACAGATGGGATTGGCAGACAGGAATGTCTGCCCCACCTTCACTATCGCCCTGCGCCCGCAAGACATCCGGGGCAGTCCTGCACCCAATGCGTGCTCTCCAACTCCACGAGGGCGGGACGCGTCGTCGCGTGGACCGGGGCACCATCGTGCACTGCGCATCTCGGGGCAAAGGCACAACCGGCGACCCCGTTGGCGAGATTCGGCGGCAAGCCGGGGATGGTGTAGAGCGTCTCGCCCTTTTTCTGCATCGCGGGGATGGATCGCTGCAAGGCCCGGGTGTAGGCGTGGCGGGGACGGGCGAAGAGAGTCTCGACGGGCGCTCTTTCGACAAAACGACCCGCATACATCACATTCACGTAGTCGCAGACTTCGGAGACGACGGCGAGATCGTGAGTGATGAAAATGACGGCAGTTCCGAGGTCATCCTGCCTCGTCTTGATGAGGTCGAGGACCTGACGCTGGATCGTGACATCGAGAGCGGTGGTCGGCTCGTCGGCGATGAGTATCTCGGGACGGGTGATCAGCGCCATCGCGATCATGACTCGCTGCCGCATGCCGCCGGAGAATTCGTGCGGATAGCTGTGAATGCGGCTCCTTGCATCGGGGATACCGACCGCCTCGAGCTCGGCGATGGCCCGGCCGAGGGCATCTGATTTAGAAAGACCCTCGTGAATGAGAAGGGGTTCGATGAGCTGGGTCGAGATGCGCAGGTAGGGATTGAGCGAGGTCATCGGATCCTGAAAGATCAGGCTGATGCGTTTTCCTCTGACCTTTCGCATCTGCGCCTCGGAGAGCTGCAACAGATCGAGATCGCCGAACTTCGCGGTGCCGCCCTCGATGCGTCCGGGAGGCTGTGGGATGAGTTGGAGGAGAGAGTAGCAGCAGACCGACTTCCCCGAACCGGATTCCCCCACGATACCGACCGTTTGTCCTGCTTCGACATCGAAGGAGATCCCGTCGACCGCCCGGACGATGCCGTCGCGGGTGTGGAAACTGGTGCGGAGATCTCTGACTTCGAGGAGAGGCATGCGAGAAAGATTACAGTTTCAGGGTAAGAGACCCCAGTCGGCGAGGCGGCATTTGCTCATGTCGAAGGGGGAGAAAAGCAGGCGCACTTCTTTGCCGAGGGCGGCCTCGCCTGCGGGGAGACGGGGGCCTTTGCGTTCGACGATGGCGTAGGCGCGATAGCCGTTGGCCATTTCGACACGGTAGAGGCGGTCCGCTTCGAGGACCTCGACGATTCGGCCGGTGGCCTGGATGGGGGGGCGTTCCGCCATGCTGTAGTGTCTCAGAGATTTCGATCTTTTGCCAAAAATATTTACGGCGGCGGATTTGCTTCCATTGAGCATTTCCCCTTTTCCTCCAGCGCTATTCCCAATAGTCTCAATGTCATGACCGATGACGATGTCCACCAGTCACACGATAAGCTTTTCAAAGTCGGCTTCAGTGACCTCGCAAATGCCGCCGCCTTGCTGCCGATATTGACAAAGGTGCCTTCGAGTCTAAAATTAAAAAAATAGGAGATTCGGAGACACGGTCAAACGCCATGACACTCGCCCAGCAATATCGTCAGGAAGGACTCGAAAGAGGTCTGGAAAGAGGTCGCCAGGAGGATGTTATCGAAGCCCTTGAGATTCGCTTCGGCGATGTTCCGGAAGACCTGAAAAGAGCGGTGTTTGCTGTCAGTGAGGAGGCCGAACTCCGTCAACTTCTCCGCGCCGCGATACAGGTCGATTCAGTCGAAAAATTCAACGAATTCCTCTGATTTCCGTTCGGCGCGCGCTCCCCCCGAACCAGGCTATCGACGACTACTCCTTCGCAACAAGTGAACGAATCAGCTCGTAGATCTGCCGCTCTCGCGCTTCGCGAACGGGGAGCGTGGTGCTGGCCTGCATCAGGTAGAGGCGGGGTCCGGTCTCGAAGACGAGGAGGTAAAATTTCATCTCAAAAGTCTCGTCGCCTTTGACCACGCTAGCCTCGACTGTGGTGAAGATGCCCGGCCACTTCCGTTCAGGCCCGGCGACGTCTCCGGTTTTCGCTTTGCTGACCTCTTTGACTTTAAAAGTGGCTTCGTAGTTCGTGATCGTGGCGTCGAGGATGTCCTGCATGCCGCCGCTGGATTCCAGCGACATGGCGCGGAAAAAGACCGAGCTGCGGTTGTCCTGCGTGGCGTAGCCGGCGAGGACGTCGGGGGCATTGAGTTCCGTCTTTTCCCAGCCGTCGGGAACGACGAGAGAGACCCGGCCCTCGTCGATGAGAGCGCGATCGGCAGCCCTCGCGAGGCCCGTTGTCAGGAAAATCGCGATGACGAGGCCCCGCAGAAAAAGAGGCGATGTAGTAAAAAGTCGTTGCTCTGAGCGCATCTTCACCCTCTATAAGACTTCGTTTTCAATTCACAGGAGTATAAACCACCACCCGGGCACCATGGCACGCATTAACGACAACTTTCTGAAACTCAAAGCCGGCTACCTCTTTCCCGAGATCGCCCGCCGCGTCACCGCCTTCAACGAGGCCAATCCCGAAGCCGCGAAACGCCTTATTCGCTGCGGTATCGGCGACGTGACCGAGCCCCTCCCCGAAGCTTGTCGTCAGGCCATGCACGCCGCCGTCGACGAACTCGGTGATGCGAGCACCTTCAAAGGCTATGGCCCCGAGCAGGGCTACGCCTTTCTCCGCGAGGCCATCGTCGAAAACCAGTATGCCGGTCTCGGCATCGCCGCCGACGAGGTCTTCGTCTCCGATGGGTCCAAGTGCGATACCGGCAACATCCTCGACATCTTCGGCCACGACAACGTCATCGCGATCACTGATCCGGTTTACCCGGTCTACGTGGACACCAACGTCATGGCCGGGAACACCGGCGATGCGGATGAAAAGGGGGCCTACGCCGGTCTCGTCTACCTCCCCTGCACGGCGGCAAATGATTTCGTCCCCGCGATCCCAGATCAGAAGGTCGACCTCGTCTACCTCTGCTACCCGAATAATCCCACCGGCGCGACCGCGACGCGCGAGCAGCTCACTGCCTGGGTCGCCTACGCGCGGGCCAATAAGGCTATCATCCTCTACGATGCCGCCTACGAGGCCTTCATTCAGGATCCCGCAATTCCGAGGTCGATTTTTGAAATCGAGGGTGCCCACGAGTGCGCCATGGAGTTCCGAAGCTTCTCCAAAAACGGCGGGTTCACCGGTACCCGCTGCGCCTACACGGTGATCCCGAAGGCGCTCAAGGGCTACAGCGCCGATGGCAGCGAGCAGGCCATTCACCCACTCTGGTCCCGCCGCCACAGCACGAAATTCAACGGCGCGAGCTACCCGGTGCAAAAAGGGGCCGCTGCCGTTTTCTCCGAAGAGGGCAAAAAGCAGGTCGCCGCACTCATCGAGGGATACATGATCAATGCCGGACTTCTCTGCGAAGCCTGTCTCCAGATCGGTTTGCACGTCTTCGGCGGAGTCAACGCACCCTACGTCTGGGTCGGCTGTCCCGATCGGCTGAGCTCGTGGGACATGTTCGACAAGATGCTCAATGAAGCGAATGTCGTCATCACCCCCGGTTCCGGCTTCGGCGCGGCGGGCGAGGGTTACTTCCGCATCTCCGCCTTCAACACGCGGGCAAATGTGGAAGAGGTGTGCCGCCGCATCATCGAAACTTTTGGCTAAAGTGGACATCCCATGACCGAACCAGCGAGCGACTCCCCCGATTCTTCCATCCACCAACTGGCGGTGCGGCCTCTCCGACCTGAAGATGCCGCCGATGTCCGCCGTATCTCCGAAGGACTCTACGCCCGCATCAACTCCAGTTGGAGCGAGGAGGCCTATCTTCGCCTCCTGAAACGGTTTCCCGAGGGTCAAATCGGCGTAGAGAATCACGGAAAGATTGTGGCCTTCGCCTTCGCTCTGATCGTTGATTACCAGAAGTTCGGCGACAGCCACACCTACGATCAGATCACCGGCGGATTCACCTTTTCCACCCACGATCCTGACGGGGACGTCCTCTACGGGATCGAGGTCTGTGTCGATCCGGAATATCAGGGGCTGCGACTCGGCCGCCGTCTCTACGATGCCCGGAAAGAGGTCTGCGAGCAGCTTAATCTCAGGGCCATCATTGCCGGGGGGCGCATGCCGAATTACAGCAAGCACAAGGAGCTCACCCCGCGGCAATACATCGACGGAGTGAAGCGGAAAGAGATCTATGACCCCGTCATGACCTTCCAGCTCAGCAACGATTTCCACGTCAAAAAAGTCCTCACCAACTACCTCCGCAGCGATACCGAGTCGAAGGCCTACGCGACCCTGCTGCAGTGGAACAATATCTACTATCAGCCGAAGGAGCAGCGCTTCGGGCAGAGGTCTTTCGTCCGTCTCGGGGTGGTGCAGTTGCAAATGCGCAGCATCGCGAGCGTGCAGTCGTTCTTCGAGCAGATCGAATTTTTCATCGACGCGGTGAGCGGCTATAAGGCCGATTTTATCTGCTTCCCGGAATACATCAATGCTCCTCTCATGGCGCCTTTCAATGCCGACGGGGCGGCCGGAGCGATCCGCAAGCTCGCTGGTCTGACCGAAGAAATACGCGAGTTTTTTGTGCAGAAGGCGGTGGAGTACAACATCAACATCATCACCGGGAGCATGCCGTTCTACCAGGACAACCGGCTCTACAATGTCGTCTATCTCTGTCGCCGCGACGGGAGTTACGAGACGCAGTTCAAAATCCACATCACCCCGAGTGAGGAAAAAGACTGGGGCATGGTGGGCGGTGATGTCGTTCGTGTCTTCGACACCGATGCGGGGAAAGTCGCCATGCTGATCTGCTACGATGTGGAGTTTCCCGAACTGGGCCGCATTCTTGCCGATCAGGGAGTACAGATCCTTTTTGTGCCCTTCTGCACGGATACTTCGCCGGGTTACCACCGCGTCCGCTACTGTGCCCAGGCTCGCGCCATTGAGAACGAATGCTACGTCGTCGTCGCAGGGAGCGTGGGGAACTTGCCCAAGGTGGTGAATATGGACATCCAGTACGCCCAATCCGCTGTTTTCTCTCCGAGTGACTTCGCCTTCCCGAACAAAGCGATCGTGGCCGAGGCGACGACGAATACGGAGACCACCCTCATCGCCGATGTCGACCTCCACGACCTCACCGACCTCCACAGCTACGGCAGCGTTCGGAATCTCCGGCAGCGGCGCAAGGACCTCTATCGACTGGATTGGAAAAAGGAGAGCGAGACGGAGTGAACGCTTTTGTCAAAATTGACCGGGCCCTTGTGAAATTTTTCACAATCTCCCTTGCTCCCGACTTTTCGAGACGTAATCTCTTGAGAACTGACGCACCCCGGAGAAACGAAAATGCCTGAGACGATCGAGCAACACGCTGCCTATGATTCCAAAATCGAGGGCAATATTATTTTCACCAAAACTGATGCGGCGATCAACTGGGTGCGGAAGAACTCCCTCTGGCCCATGCCCATGGGGCTCGCCTGTTGTGCAATCGAGCTGATGGCATCGGGGGCATCCCGCTTCGATATTGCCCGATTCGGGGCGGAAGTGATGCGCTTTTCCCCCCGCCAGAGCGACGTCATGATCGTTGCCGGCACTGTCACCTACAAGATGGCTCTCGCCGTTAAACGGGTCTGGGACCAGATGCCCGAGCCGAAGTGGTGCATCGCGATGGGCGCCTGTGCCTCCTCCGGCGGCATGTATCGCAGCTACGCCGTTCTCCAGGGGATCGACCACCTCATCCCCGTCGATGTCTACATCTCCGGCTGTCCGCCCCGTCCCGAGGCCGTTCTTGAGGGACTCATGCGCCTGCAGGAGAAGATCTCCAAAGAAGAATCCTCCGTGGCCCACTTCCAGACTGAGAAAGCGGTCTGATCCGGAGTTTCCAAATCACTTTTTCTCTGTCATGACCTCCATTCTCACCATTCTCGGGGAACGTTTCGGTGCCGCCATCCTTGATACCGTCGAGTTTCGTGGCGAACAGACCGTCATCGTCGAACAGGCGAAAGCCAGAGAGATCATCAAATACTGCCGCGACGAGCTCGGGTTCGACTACCTTATCGACGTGAGCAGTCTCGATCATCTCGGCGTTGAGCCCCGCTGGGAGCTTGTTTACGAACTGTATGCCCTCGGCAACGGTGCCCACCACCACCTCCGTATCAAGTACAAACTCCCCGAGGACAGCAAGGCCGAGTCCGTCTCTGAGATCTGGCCCACCGCCGCGTGGCACGAGCGTGAGATCTATGACATGATGGGGATCGAGTTCACCGGGCTCGCCGACCATCGACGTATCCTCATGTGGGAGGGCTATCCCTACTTCCCCCTTCGCAAAGATTTCCCGCTCGCTGGTCGTCCCAGCGAGATGCCCGACGTCGCCTTCACCGATCGCGCTCCGCTCGCCGGCGGCCCTTTCGTGACCTCGCCGACCTCTGCCAGCACCGTCCATCGTGAGCCCCGCTCGCGGGAAATGGATTGATTCCCCCGGCAATCGGGCGGATGAATCGAGGCATGGACTGGCTCTCGGAGCAATGGCAGTGGGTGGGAGCGCATGAAGGGTTCTTCTACTGGATAGGGGCGCTCTCTCTTCTCACCGTGATCGTCAGCTCCATCGCCGTTCCCATGGTGATCCGGAGCATGCCGTACGACTACTTTCTCGAGAGCAGCGAGGGAGCAGAAGCGATCCGTGAGCAGCATCCCGCGCTGAGGCTCGTATTCCTGATCCTGAAGAATGTTCTGGGCCTGCTTCTTGTCATCGGAGGTCTGATTATGTTTGTCACCCCCGGGCAGGGGATTCTTACTCTCGTAATCGGATTGCTCCTTATGAACTTTCCCGGCAAACGTCGTCTTGAGATACGGCTCATTCGGATGAAACCCCTCAAACGGGCCGTCGATTGGATCCGGAACCGGGCGGGGCGGCGGCCCCTCGAATTGCCCGAGCATCGTCCCTGAGTAGGCCGTGAGTCTCCTGAAAGATCGCTGGGAAAGTATTCGTTCCGAATTTCGCCCTTGAAAAAAGCGCATGAGCAGGGAAACTAACCCCCGCCCGATTTGTCCCCCGGACTCGACAGATCAGGTATTCTCCAGAGCGACTCCAGACGGGCCGCCCGATCATGGAGGGATGGCTGAGCCCGGTTTAAGGCGCTCGATTCGAAATCGAGTGTAGAGCAATCTACCGTGGGTTCGAATCCCACTCCCTCCGCCATTGGTCTTTCCGAGGGCCGAGCGAAGCCGGCCCTCGGAAAGACCAATTACCGGGGAATCGGGTTCGAACGCCGTTCGACTCGGAGCGAGCCTTAGCGATTGAAGAGATCGGCAAAGCCGATAATCCCACTCCCTCCGCCATTGGTCTTTCCGAGGGCCGAGCGAAGCCGGCCCTCGGAAAGACCAATTACCGGGGAATCGGGTTCGAACGCCGTTCGACTCGAAGAGATCGGCAAAGCCGATAATCCCACTCCCTCGGCCATTGGTCCTTTCAGGAGCCGGGAGGTAGCATGGCGCTTCCAGCCCATGCCTTCGGCGGTGAAAACGCGGAATCGAGAATGCAGCCTCCCCGACCGGAAAAATAGCGGATACGGAGTCGCAAAAGCGAATGAAACTTCAAGGGCCTTCGGCGTCGTAGCGCGGTGCATGGGCTGGAAGCCCATGCTACTTTTGCCTGGATCTGTTTCGCCTACCCCGACTCACTCCTCTACCACCGCATCGCGCCCATAGAACTTCACGAGGCGCTTGATCTTCGGTCGTTCCTTCGACTCCCTCCAGGCGTTGGTATCGCGGAGGCTGTAGACGCAGCCGCAGTATTCCTGCTGGTAAAATTCCTCGCGCTTCGATATCTCGATCATGCGCTGGGCGCCGCCTTCTTTTCGCCAGTTGAAGGTCCAGTAGGTCATTCCGGGGTAGCGGGCCGCCGCCCGATCCCCGCAACCGTTGATCTGATCCATGTTCTTCCAACGGGAAATTCCCAGAGTGCTGGAGATGAGATCAAATCCATGCTCGGCGGCGTAGTCGGCCGTCACTTCGAAGCGCATATCGAAGCATGCGGTGCAGCGGGCGCCGCGCTCGGGCTCCCACTCCATTCCCTTGGTGCGGTCGAACCAGTCGCGCGCATTGTAGTCCCCGTCGACAAAGGCCATGCCGAGCTTTTCCGCGTAGCGTATGTTCTCTTCTTTGCGGATCTCGTACTCGTCGCGCGGATGAATGTTAGGGTTGTAGAAAAAAATCGTCGTCTCGATCTGCGACGCGGCGAGGGCATCCATGACCTCGGCGGCACAGGGGGCGCAGCAGGAGTGCATGAGAACACGCTTCGAGCCGTTCGGCGTCTCGAGTTGGGGACGCTCGTAGTTGTCCGCCGAGTAGCGCGAGGCGTCGTTGCTGCTCCCCTTGTCGGTCCCGTCCTGTGATCGTCTGCCCATACTGGATCTGGTGGTTGCTCAGTCTCTCGGATAAAGTAGGAAAGGTTCGCGCCGTTTCAAGAAATCATTAAGCCCCGGCTGCCAGGTGCTGCGGATCTCCGCGAGGCTGGCTCCGCTCAGGATCAGGCCGAGAGTCTCCGGATCGCGGAGGAGCACGTTGCCCTTTTCCTCGAGGTTGAAGGTATCGCCGGCCTGATCGTGCACTGCCTGCATCAGGGCGATGCCCACATCGAGGGGCCGCATGCGGTCGCGGTCGGTGATGAAGAAACGCACCCCGGCGCAGTCTTCGCCCTCGTAGACGCTCGCATCGGGCGTGAAGCGGGTCGGGAGAAAATCGATCCCGGGGATCTCTTCGTCATTGAGCTGGCGGGCGAGGCGGCCGTCGTGCAGCCAGGGGGCGCCGACATGTTCGAAGGGCGTCGCGGTACCGCGCCCGACCGAGAGATTGGTGAACTCGACGAGGCCCACGCCGGGATAGAGGAGCGCCTGGGTGAGACTGCGCATGTTGGGCGAGGGATTCACCCAGGCCAGGCCGGTCTCGTCGAAGCGCATCTTCGCGGTCCATCCCTCGACAGGGATGACGGTGAGGTCGGCGCCGATCTTCCGCTCGGCATTGAAGAGTCGGGCGAGCTCGCCTGTCGTCATGCCATGCTGGACGGGGATCTCGTGAAAGGCGACGAAGTCATTGCCTTCGCCCTTGCGGATAGGGCCGTCGACGACGACTCCGCCGATGGGATTGACCCGGTCGAGGACGATGAACTTGATTCCCGCCTCCTTCGCCGCCTCGAGGGCGAGGCCCATCGTCGAGACGTAGGTGTAGAAGCGGCAGCCGATGTCCTGGATGTCGAAGACGAGCGCGTCGAGGCCTTTCATCTGCTCGATCGTGGGCTTGCGGGCCTCGGTTTTATAAAGGCTGTAGACCGGCAGGCCGGTCGCGGCATCGTGCTCGTCGTCGATCGAGTCGGCCTCGATGATGCCGCGGATGCCGTGCTCGGGGGAAAACAGGGCGACCAGTTCGACGTTCGGGGCGCCGGCGAGCAGATCGACGGTCGAGCGGCGCTCGCGATTGATCCCGGTGTGGTTCGTGATCAGCCCGATCTTCATGCCCGCGAGAGCAGCGAAGCCGTCCCGCTCGATCACGTCGATGCCGTTGAGGATCTCGACCGGATCTCCCGCTGCGGTGATGACCGCCCCGGTCGCATCTGAGTTTGGCCCCGCATCGCTGAGCGGGACCGGTTTGGTGTAGCCGACGGCCTCGGCCGCGAGGGTGCCGATTTTGGTGCGGAGCGCCTTGATCACGCCCGCCTCGGTGGGGTGATTGCGATTCGCGAGGAGGATGACAAAAGTCTCCGAGGCCGGGTCTACCCAGATCGAGGTCCCGGTCCAGCCGGTGTGGCCGAAGCCCGCTTTCGGGAACTTCTCACCGCGCTGGTAGGTAAAAGGCGAGGCGATGTCCCAGCCGAGACCACGCTCTGCGGCGAGCGACGCGGGGAGCTGGTTCGTCGTCGCCATTTTCACGGAATCAGGGCTCAGGACGCCGGCCCCGGTGCCATTGGCAAAAAGCCGCACGTAGGTCGCGACATCTTTTGCGGTGGAAAAGAGCCCGGCATGCCCCGCGACGCCTTCCATGCGGCGGGCAGTGGGATCGTGGACCTGCCCGCGGAGGAGTCCGTAGCCCTCGATTATCGTGGTCGGGGCGACACGCCCGAAGTTCGCCGCAGACGGCAGGTAGCCGGTCTCCGTCATTCCGAGCGGAGTGTAGAACTGGTCGCGGGCATACTGATCGAGGCGCTGCCCAGAGGCCCGTTTCACGATCTCGCCGAGGAGGATGAAATTCACGTCGCTGTAGCGGAAGCGTGTCCCGGGACGTTCGATCAGGCCCACCGTGGCGGCGCGGCGGGCTCCCTCGGCATGACCCCAGAAGTCCGCTTCGGTCAGAAAAATGCCCGGCGGCAGCCCGCTCTGGTGCGTGATGAGGTGGCGAACGGTGATCTTTTTTCTGTCCTCCGCCGAGACGAGCGGGTCGGTCGGCTCTGTCCGAATCCCGCCCGAGAGGAATTCCGGGACATGTTTCGAAACCGGATCATCGAGCGAGAGCCGGTCCTCCTCGATCAATTTCAAAATGGCCGGCGTCGTCGCCATCACTTTGGTGAGGCTGGCGACGTCGAAGATCGTGTCCGTCGTCATCGCCTCGGAGCCCGGCGCCACGACACGGCGACCGTAGGTCTTTTGGTAGACCTCGCCTTTGCTCTCGAGCCAGAGGACCGCCCCGGGGATCTCACCTTTGGCGATAGAGGCCTCGATTTCCGTGTCGATCGCACTGAGCTTGTCCTCTTGCATGGGATTGGCCTTGCCGCTGCCGGGCGACATCGCGAAAAAAGCCGCGATGGCGAGGAGCTGGCGTAGGGGATGGAGAGATCGCTTCAATGGGTGGGTGGCGGGGGAATGTCGAGTCAGGAGGGTCAAGTCAAGGACCATACCCATTGACTGTGCGCTATTTCCGACCGGGAATCAATCCTCCTGAGGCCCTGCCCCGATCAACGCCTGTCGGTCGGAAA
>JBDNIL010000310.1:0-7448 GCA_041688355.1 Verrucomicrobiales bacterium
CCCCACGATGACGAGTTCGAGTTGCTCGCGCATCGCGGCGTAAGCGGCGCGCAGCTCCTCGATGACCGCTTTATCCGAAGTTCCGAGTTCCGCCTGAGATTGAGTTGCCGTTTCAGCCATGGTGTTTTGCCGTGATAGATAGAGGTGAGAAATGGCGGGGACGATGGTCCCCGAACCGTGCCGCGATCTTACGCCGATTACGGCTCGGGTGTCGAATGTGATTTTTGCGCGATAGCGCATTCGCGGCTGCTCGAAAGAGTCACCTGAAAGGGCTAGTCGGGCCGGATTCGCGCCCCCCGAGGGCCTCACCTGCCCGTCACCCGCACTGCCGCCCGGTCGCGAGAGCCCGGGAGATGGATCGATTGTGCGGTAAGGGAGATGAAAGAGCGGATTTTTTTTCTCAGCGCCCGCCGCGACTTCGCGAGTCGGCACTCGTAGTTCCCCCCGGCGGCAGAAGCGAGGGAGAGCTGCTCGGTCCCGGAAAAAATCGCCCCGGTGACCTGGAGCCGACCGGCCGCGAGGAGCCGGTAGTAGGAGACCTTGGGGAGACGATTTCCTCGGGTCCCCGTTACCCGGATCGTGTCGGCGAGGGCGCCGTCGTTCTCGGTAAGAAAGGCGCAGACCGCTCTTTTTTTACGCATTGTCAGGGCGGCGGTCTGGCCGAGCGCGGTGGTGTTGTAGAGATCATTGCCGAGGAGGCTCGAGGGACTCAGCCCCGCCTGTTGATCGGGCGACTGATCGGGATCGATGCCGGTGCCGAGGACGGAAAAGCGAAACGTGTTCCCGCCGGCGCGGGCTCCGTAGATCACCAGATCCGCTTCGAAGGCACCGGCCGCGGCCGGATCGAAGACGACGCGCACGATCCGGGACTCACCAGCGGGGAGACTCGCAAAGAGTCGCGCGAAGCGGAAAGCGCCGCCGCCGGCGGATTCCAATGCGAATCGCGAAGGGCGAAAGATCTCCGTCCCGCCGTTGGTGACGACGAACTCGGCCACGAGCGAGCCTTCGCGCCAGGTCACCTCGCCGAGTTCGGTGCCGTCGGCGGCGTCGGGTGTGTCATCACCGCCGCTGACCGGCTGACCTTTTCCCGTCACCGCCAGCGTCGCGCCGGACGGGCCGGCCCGATACTCGAGTGCCCCCTGGTCAATTCGTGATTCCCCGAGCCGGGCCGTTCCCTGCAAGTCGGTCTCGCCCGGGGCGATGGCGCGGGCGGGGTCTCCGGCATTGCGGGCGGGAGAGTCGCTCGCGAGCCGGAAGTCATGGGCGCCAGCATCCGAAAAGGCGGGTGCGGAGAGCAGGCTGTTCGCGTCATTTCCCGAAGCACCGCGGTAGGCGGCGAGGGCGGTGTAGTAAATGTCCCGCCACTGCCATTCCTGCGCGCCTGACGGAGCAAAAAAGAGCTGGTAGTCGACGTCGTTGCCGCTGTTCTTCGTGTAGGGATTTCCAAAAAGGCGTCCCTGGCCGTTCGTCTTCATCAGATTGTTGCGGATGATGCAGTCCGCGACGTCGAACTGCAGGTAGATCTCGCCGTTGCCGTCCTCATTGGTGTCGTTTTCAAAGAGGGTATTGTTGAGGACGAGACAGTCTCTCGTCATGCCCCGCTGGGTGTCATAGCCGCCCATGAAGATGCCGCCGATTTGGTTTTGATAGACGATTGCGTCTCGATGCCGTGGATGACATTGTCGACGATCTCGATGTGGCTGGACTCGTTTTCGACGAGGATGCCGACAGGCACGAGGTCGCGGGTCGCGGTCTTCAGGTTCCGCAGGGTGAGCCCCTCGATGCGGAGGTAACTCTGGTCGTAAATCGAGATGAGCGAGTTGGAATTGTCGGGGTCAAAGGGCAGTCCGGTGCCGTCGATGACCGGTCGCTCGCCCGGGTAGGCCTTGAACACGATAGGGCCGTCGGTGGCATTTCCCGAGACGTAGATCCCGACTTTTTCAGAGTAGACGCCCTCGCGGATCAGCACCGTCGATCCGGCCGGCACCGTCTCGGCGGCGTGCTGGATCGTGCGCCAGGGCGAGGCGGGGGAGCCGGGATTGGCGTCGTTCCCGGCCGGACTGACGTGGAAATCGGCGGACGTTGCCACGCCGGCGAAAGCTCCCGTCGAGAGCAGGAAATAAAGCAGCGCGCGCAGCCGGACAGTCGTCATGCGGGAAAGCTAAGTCCTTTCTCGCCAAAGGGAAAGCTCACGGCTTGCGGACCGCGCATTTCGTTGCCGGACTTGCCCCGATGAGAGTTCGTTCTATCCTGAACGAGGGATTGCCGTCACCGGTCCTTGCTTTTCTTTCGCGTCTCGTTCGCATGGCGGCCGGCGCCGTCACCGTTGTCGGGAATGCCGCCGGCCGGGTCGAGGCGGGCGAGGACGCCGCCGAGTTTCAGTTCCCCGCCATTGACGGAGCAAGACTTGGCTTTGCCCTCGGGGTCAAATCGCGTCCGTCACGCGGTCATCCTTCGCTCTCGAGCAGCGGCTTCGGATTGTCAACGTTGCCGGCAGGGCGCACGCCCGGAGCGCTATTCTTCTTGTTTGCTTTCTCCATGCCGAGGTCGGCGGCCATCTTCGTGATCAACTCCTGAAGGCGCTTCACCACGTCAGGATGTTGTGCGGCGACATCGGTCGTCTCACCGATGTCATTGTCGAGATTGTAGAGGCGCGGGGTCTCCGTTGAAGCAACGACGGATTCCTTGTCTTTCTTGCCCTTGTTCTTTTTGGCATCACTTTCATCGGCACTGTCTGTGCCCGGACTTTCGCCGCCTTCACCGGCGTCCTTCTGGTCTGCGATGGCGAGCTTCCACGGCCCCGAGCGCACGGCTTCAAGGGAACCCCAGAGGAAGTAATACAGCGCTTCGTGAGGCGAACCCGTGCTCTGCCCCGATAGCACGGGCCAGATATCCAGTCCGTCGATTTTGCGCTCGGGCGGGACGTTGCCTCCCGCAAGGCCGACCGCTGTCGGCAGCAGATCCATCTCGCTCATGACCGCGTCGCTGACGGAACCCGCTGTAATCCTGCCCGGCCACCACACAATCGCCGGCACGCGCACGCCGCCTTCCCAAGTGCTGCCTTTCTTCCCGCGCAGCGGGGCGTTGCTGCAACTCTTCCCGGTTCCGCCGTTGTCGCTGGTGAAAAGGACCAGGGTGTTCTGGTCGAGTTTCAATTGCCTGAGGGTTTCCAACACGCGACCGACGCTCCAGTCCACTTCTTCGACCCAGTCGCCATAAACGCCGTTTTTGGATTTGCCCTTAAAGGCGGCCCCGGGCTGAATCGGTCCATGGACGGCGACGTGTGGCAGGTAAAGGAAGAACGGATGATCCTTGTTCACCGTGATGAACTTCACCGCTTCCTCAGTGAAGAGATGGGTCAGTTTATCCTGCTCGGGCGGAGCCTCGATAACCTTCTCATCGCGCATCAGGGGCAGCGGAGGCATGAAGTTCTTGCCCTCGGTCTTCTTTCCGGTTCCATCCATGTTGTTCGAGTAGGGCAGGCCGAGGAAATGGTCGAACCCGTGACTTGTCGGCAAAAACTCCGGCTGGTCGCCAAGGTGCCATTTGCCGATGCACATGGTGGCATAGCCCTGCGGTTTCAGAAGCTCCGCGATGGTCTTTTCCTCCGCACTGAGGCCGGTGCCCCTGACGGGAAACAGGACATCCGGGATCCCGACCCGCTTGGCGTAACAGCCGGTCATTAGCTGCGCCCGGGACGCACTGCAAAGCGGTGCACAATAAAAGCTCGTCAGCTTCATTCCCTCCTTCGCCATACGGTCGAGATTCGGCGTGCGGTTCACTTTCGAGCCAAACGCGCCGATGTCACCGTAGCCCATGTCGTCAATCAGAATGACAACGAAGTTGGGCTTGGCCGGTTTCGGGTCGGCTGCGTGCATCATGGCCAGCGGAGCCGGCAGCAGCGCGGCGAGGAGCGTGAGGGTGTGTTTCATGAAAGGCATGTGAGGGTTGTGAGGGATGTGGGTTGTAACGCCGATGAGTTTCGTTCGGAAGCCGGTCCCGGCTTCATGGAGTTGCCAAACGACGAAGCTCATTCACCGCGTCCATCCTGAAGGCGTCCGATGAAGGTGGCGTGCCGGTCTTGGCCGTGATCTCCGCAACGTGAGTTCGCGCCCATTCAAAGAATCGCCGATGCGTGTGCCACACGGGTTGCTTCTCGTTCTTCTCGTTGATCAGCCAAAAGCCGCCGGGTTTTTCGGGAGTGCCTTCGTTGTCGTAGAGTTCCCAATAGAGGATGAAGGGGCACCCCCATTCGATGCCGGCGATCATGGTCTCGATACTCTTGCGGTTCTGCTCCCCGGGATTGTAGCGCCCCGCCGGAAAGCCGTATTCGCCGATGAAAACGCGCTTGCCGGTGATGCCGGGCTTGGGGCGCAGTTTGGACTCGATGTGATTGAGCGTGGCGAAGAGATCATCACGGATCACGCGCTGGAGGCTGTCGTAGCAGGAGTAGCTGACGAAATCGACATCGACCTGCGGAAGGATGTCGTTGGTGAGGCATTGACCACCTTTTAGAAACGGCTCCACGAGGTTCACCTCGGTGTAGTGCCACACATTCACACGCTCATGCTTCGTGTCGCGCTTCGCATCGTCGATGGCTTGTTGGCGCACGTTCAGCCAGGCGATGAAGTTATCGGCATACTGATCGGGAAAGGGCTGCTTCGGGTCAAAGTGCGGTCGCAAATGCCAATCGCCCTCCCAGTGGCCGAGGTAAAAACTCTTGCCCGTGCCAGTGTAAGTGCGCAGCAGGTGGCAGGCGAAGTCATACATCTCGCGATACTCCAGATCGCGCTCCGCAGGCTTGAATGTGCCCGCGCTGCCGTGCGTGGTGAAGGGGTAAGCCCAGATGTGAAAATGCGTGAACGGCATGTCCAGCACCGCCCGATGCGCAGGCTCCTTGCCGGCGACGTCGGTGAGCGTTTTCAGACTCGGATCACGCTCCAGCACATTCGCCTTCGTTTTTCCAAAGGAAGCCTGCTGCGAGATCGAGAACTTCATAATCCCGGAGCCAAGCTCCGCGATGAGTTTCCCACTTTCGAGCAACGGAGCCTCCTGCGTGAAGTGATACCGCCCACCGATGGCCTGGGTGCCGAGGATGGTGTTGAACGGAGCGGGTTCAGCGGCCTTCAGCGCGGTGAGCGAAAACAGCATTGGGGCGATAAGAGCAAGGCGTTGGTTCATGATCAGTGGCACAGTAGCACAGGCTGCTAGGACTACTTACCGCTTCCGATGAACTCCTGACGGTTCAGCAAGCCGTCCTTGTCGGCATCATCCTTCTCGAAGCGCTTCGCGGCGGCCTCGGAATCGGATTGACTCTCGATGATGGCTGCGCGGGTCACCTTGCCGAGCTTTTCTTTGTCGATCTTGTCGAATTTCACAGGGACAGTCTCAAAACCAGTTCTCGTGCTTACGAAAACTTCCGAAAATTTACGATTTCTTTAAAAAACGGAGCTTTTTTGCTTTCCCAATGCAACCTGTCCCTGCGAATTTGGTCCCTGCGAATTTGGCAATCTGTCCCTGAGAATTTATGATGATGGTGCGTTACGCCTTCGTCTCCAGCGCAGCGATGAGCTGGGCCAGGAGGCCCATACCCATTTGGTAGATGACGCGGTAGGTGCCGGGCTGGAGTCCTTCGCCGCCTTTGTTGGCCTGCGCGATGCCGCCGAGGAAGCCGTCGGGCGTGAGGTGCGGCTGCAAACCTGCTAGCGTCTTTGCGGCGGCGGCTTTGGCACTCGCGTCGAGCCAGCCTTGCTGCGCGCCGATGGAGAGCGCGGCGGCGATGCCGGCGCTGCCGCTCGTGTCGGGTGTGAGTAGCGGCTGATCGACGAAGACGCTCCAGAGGCCGTCGGCGCGCTGAAACGGCAGGACCCACGCGGCGAGTTGCTGGAAGGACGCGATGCAGTCGGCGAGGTCGGTGCGGTGCTTTAGCTCGCGCAGCGTGCGGGCGAAGCCGAGCATCTGCCACGCGATGCCGCGCGCCCAGGCGCGGTTGCCTTTTTGCACCACGCCTTCGTGCGGCTCGCTGGTGCGCCAAAACATTTTGCCGTCGAAGAGCCGCGCCTGCCGCACCCGCAGTTGCGTGAGTGCGAGCTTTTCGAGCGCATCGTCTTTGCGGAGCCGCGCGATGATCGCTAGCGGATAGCCAACGGTGTAGGCACCTTCGCTGGAGGTGTGCTGGCCGTCGAGGATGGCGTTTTCCGCGTCGAGCTTTTTCGCCCACGAGCCGAGCGCGATTTCGAGCAGGGGACTTTGCGGCTCCAGCTTTGCTAGCGCGGCAAAGAGCAGCGTGCCTTCGATGCCATACATGCGTCCGTCGCTGGGCGCGCTGACATGGTTCTCATAGATCAGTTTTCCATCAATGACGAAACGCGCGAGTTGACGGCGCGCGGCCTCCTGCAATGCCGCATGCGCCGGCACCGCTGAGAGGTCGAGCAAGCCGTCGAGCACGCAGCCTCCCTGCCAACTAAACGACTGCACGCACGCCAGCGAATCCATCCGCACGAAGTATTCCGTCATCGCGTCCGCCGTGCCGGGCACGAGCAGATGCGGCTGCAGCGCGGCGGGCATGCCGTCGCCGTCTTCCACCCAAACGGCTCGCGTTTGCCCGCTGGCAAAGGAATGTCCGGCGCAGAAACGACGCGCGCGGGCAGGTGCCTGGCCATGTCCGCCGCGGCTGCGGAAGTCTGTCCTAAGGCCATGCGGCAAGCCGCGACAGCCGTTGCCGAGGTGCGGAGAAAAGTGCGGCGAGTGAGCGCCGAGGTGGGTTCGGCGGATGAATTCATAAGTCAGGCTGTTTCAAATTCGCAGGGACCACAATTCGCAGGGACAGACTATTTATTCGGCTACAAGTTACTTAATTCACATATTTTTCGGGTTTAAAAGGTTAAATTGAAAATGCTGGACCTGATTATTAACCTGTCCCTTCGCTTTAGGGGGGGGCTTGGTCCCTCCCCGTATATTCACGGCTTCTTGACCACCGGCACCACGACAACCACCTGATCGGTTAACACCTGATCGGGCTCGGTGGAACCTTTCACATAAGTCGGACCGGTGAACTTTAACGAGATCCAAATCTCCCTTTCGTTGCTTGGCGGCGGCTCAGCGCCCCAGCCCAGCCGGATCGGTGTGAAAACATTGGACCAAAGCACACAATTGCCGCTCAAAGGACCGCTGCCAACTTGATGCCAATGGTAAGTTTCGTCTTGAGGAATTTTTCCCAAAATGAGCGGGTCCCAGCTTTCACCCGTGGCCTCGTCATGGATTCTCATCAGGAGGGGCAGTTTGTGATCCTCCGCCTTTCCGCTTACCAACGCACGGGCCCGGCCGTCTGCCGCCGCCTTATCCACGACAAGACTCGTCGCAGGCGCATCGCGCCCCAAAAGTCTCAGACTCGCATTGCGTCCCACGAATTTCTCCGGTGTTTTGATCCGCAATGCGGCCAGTTCGCC
>JBDNIL010000033.1:0-9924 GCA_041688355.1 Verrucomicrobiales bacterium
CTCGTCGACTGGCTCTACGCCAATCATACCTGCACCGTCTTCAAGAGCCCCCTCACCGGACTGTTGTCCAATCTCTCTGAAACCGAAGGCGACTTCCGCGCCCGTCTTGTCCACGCCGCCCACGAGGCCCGCGACAAAAAGGTGGAAGAGCTCCGCGCGAGCTACGAAAAGAAAGTCAAGACGGTCGAGGATAGACTCGCCAAGGCCATGGATACCGTCGCCGAACAGAAGGCTCAGGCCAACACGGCCAAGATGGACACTGCGATGCGCATCGGCGGCACCATCCTCGGCGCGATTCTCGGCAAACGCATCTCCATCACCTCGGGTCGCGGGGCGATGAGCGGCGCCTCGCGTTCGTGGAAGGAAAGCCGCGACGTTTCCCGCGCCGAGGAAAAGGTCGACGACTACCAGGCCGAGCTCGACGCGATCGAGGAGGACTGCGAAAAAGAGATCGAGAAGCTCAAGGCCGCGATGGACCCGATGTCTGAAAAGCTCGAGACCATCAGCCTCACCCCGCTCAAGAAAAACTGCACCGCCAAAGCCGTCGGCATCGTCTGGATGCCCTACCGCGTGAATCCGCAACCGCAATTGGGAGCGGCTTGGTGAGGAGGGGTGGCCTTCAATCCAGCCAATTTACGATTTTTAAAGCAGGGACTCGCTCGAAATCGCCAAGGCTCCGAGTGAGAAACACCGCGCCGTGAACGAGGAAAGCGGAAGCGATCTTCAGGTCCATCGTCCACAGAGGACGACAAACTTCAACCAAACTCGCTTTGGTTCATTCGGTCACGCCACTCGCTTCCCAAGCTGGCGGCCTTGTCATCGACTTCATCGCCAGGCGATGTGCCCACGATCGGTGCCCGGGGTTTCGCCTGCGGCGTTACCTTCGAGCGCAGCGATGACAGCAAGTCCAGAAATTCAAAAATCCGGTCCTGCGACTGAATTCTCTCAGTCTTCCGGTTCACTTTCGCATCCATCAGAGAAGCCTTAATCTGGCACATTGACACTTCGAAGGATAGGTCACCCATGACACTTTCCCCTCCTCTTCCGTACCGCTTCAAGCGCTTCCGGATGGAACTCCACGACATCAAGCAGAGTCTCCGCAGCACCGGAAGGGCGAGTGGCATCCCGCTCCCACCCCTGCAGCGTTCGAAGTGGGATCCCTAGAAGGTCGGCAAACTCCGCCTGGGAATGCCCCAGTTGATGGCGCAGCTTCGACACCCGATTTTTCGCCTCGAAAGCTCTCGCTCGACGCTTTCGAAAAACCTCAGGATCAACCTCGGTGATCGTGATCACTCCGTCGTCTCCTTTCACGATAGTTCGCACCCGGGCAGGGCGGCATCTCCCAGCCAGACTGTCAGCCTTCAACTCCTTGAGACGGGAAACTTCGGGAGAACCGAGCGCGCTTTCTTCTGAGATAAGTTTGGTTTTCATTCTATCAACCTTCTAACCTGATTTATTCATGAGAGTTTTGGCGATGCGCAGCCAAGCCTTAAAAAAACAAGGCGCGATCCGGTTTTCCCCGCAGGTGTATTCGGGAATACATCGAGGACGAAAGTCGGAGCGCAACGCAGTAGTTTCGGGGATTGGCAAGTAGCGGCGGAACTTTTTATGAATAAGTCAGGCTAAGCTTTCTAACTTCGTCGGCCGTTACATTCGACTTACGATTTTTTGGATAAACACTGAGAAATTCAATGATCTCATCTTCAACAAACCAATAGTAGATGACTCTCGCTCCGCCTCGCCTCCCTCGCCCGGAGGCAGCAACCCGAATTTTTCTCAGTCCTCCGCTTCCCGGAATCACGTCCCCGGCATCGGGATGCTCCAGCAGGCGCATCATCAATTCCAAAACATCTTCCTCAAACACCCTGCATTTCGCGGGCAAAATTTCCGTGCTCGACGAAGGTCAATTGCAATACGTTCTAGAAAATACGCGTAAAGCGCATTTTTTACAAGCGAAGAATTTTACCAAAAACGCCTCGACTTTTTCTCCTTCCCCCCTCCCCGATGACCTCCCAAGAACCAGACCAGACGGGGTCAACCCCGCCATCGGATCCTGTTAAGTCCCTCCGCCGCCTCGACAAGGCGCATCTCTGGCATCCCTTCACACAGATGCGGGATTGGTGCGCGTCGGAGGTCGATCCGCTCATCATTGCCTCGGGCCGGGGGGCGGTGCTCACGGACATCGAGGGCAACGAATACCTCGACGGGAACAGCTCGATCTGGACGAACGTCCACGGGCACCGGCATCCCGTGATCGATGCGGCGATCCGCGATCAGCTCGACCGCATCGCCCATTGCTCGGCACTGGGATTTTCGAACGAACCGGCCATTCGCCTCGCCGAAAAGCTGGTTGGTCTCTTCCCGCCCGACACCCTGACACGAGTCTTTTTCACCGACGACGGATCGACGGCGATCGAGTGCGCCTGCCGCATGGCGCTGCAATACCGTGAGCTGCGGGGGGAGACTCATCGCAGCCGATTCATCGCCTTTGAGGGGGCCTACCACGGGGACACGATCGGCGCGGCCTCGCTCGGAGGCATCAGCACTTTCAACGGGACCGTCGCGGCGATGGGCTACACGGTCTCGCGCTTTGCCACGATGGAGGCCCTCGAATCCCTCAGCGAGAGCGAAGCGGGCGAGGTCAGTGCGGTCATTATCGAACCGCTCATCCAGGGCGCGGCGGGGATGCGACTGTGGCCGGCGGGAATGCTGCGCCGGCTCCGCGAGTGGTGCGATCAAAACGGCGCGCTGCTCATCCTCGACGAGGTCATGACCGCGTTTGGCCGCACCGGGCGCCTCTTCGCCTGCGAGCACGAGGACGTCGTCCCCGACTTCCTCTGTCTCGCAAAGGGACTCACCGGCGGCTATTTACCGCTCGCCGCGACCCTCACGACTGAGACCGTCTACGAGGCCTTCCTCGGCCGCTACGAGGAACGGAGGACATTTTTCTACGGGCACAGCTATTGCGCCAATCCGCTCGGCTGTGCCGCCGCGCTCGGGAACTTGCAGGTCTTCGAGGAAGAGGACGTCATCGCCGGACTTCCCGCCAAAATCGCGAACCTGACGAAAGCACTACAAGAGGCGAAGGAAAGCTCGCCGCACTTCGGCGGAGTGAGACAGATCGGCCTGATCGCCGGGATCGACCTCGTCTCGGCGGCCACGGGCGGGCCCCTCGCCGGCGAGCCCCTCGACTGGCGCGAGGAGACCGGCGCGAAGATCTGCCGCCGCGCCCGCGCCTATGGCCTGCTCACCCGTCCGATCCGCGACACCCTCGTGCTGATGCCGCCACTCTGCGTGAGCGAAGCACAGATCCGCGACGCAGTCGGCGCACTTGTCAGGGCCAGTGCGGACGTGCTCGGCGGCTGATCTCAGAGAGTGATCGTATTCCCCTCGAGGATCGCGGCGTGCCCGGGATGACAGGTGAGCAGGATGACCTGCTTGTCTTTGGCGAAGTGTTTTAAGATGGCCGCAGCCGCCACCTGCCGATCGGGATCGAGATCGACGAGCGGGTCATCGAGGACGAGGAATCCGTCACTGTCTTCGAGGAACCATCGCGCCATCGAGAGCCGGACAGCCAGGCCGAGACAGGCGCGGGTCCCCGTCGAGAGAGAGTCGAAAGGGACGCTGACCGAGTCATCGCGCGATGCGGTGCCTTTGTCAGGGTGAATCCCGACATAGCGATCACGGGTGAGCGGTGCGACCACTTCGGAGAGATGGGCGAGCCACGGATCGAGGGTGCCCGTGTCCATCTCGGCGCGGAGAGATTCGAACTCGCCCTGGATACGATCAATGGCAGCGCCTTCGCGTTGGGCCCGGGTAAAGTCGGCGGTGCTCACGGCGAGCCACTCGGCCGCGTCGGACGGCTCGAGTGCCGGGGCCGAGCCTTCGAGCGAGGCTTTTTCGACGAGGAGCTGATTCATCGCCGTCTTGTGCTGATCGAGGCTGTCGTTTTTCCGACGGAATTCGTCGAGGAAGGTCCGCGCGTCGGTGCATCCGTCAGGGAGCGGGAGAAGCGCCTCGATCTGCCCCTTCACTTTCTGATGATCGGCCCGCAGATCGACGAGCAGGTCGAGGAGGGCGTCGGCGGACTGGTAGTCTCTCGTCCAGGCGTCGATGCGGGTGCGCAGGGACCGCACCTCGCGCTCCGCAGCACTGGCCTCGGCCTCGGTCCGGGCGTGCTCGGCGGAGAGGTCGCCGACATTGCGGGCGGGAGCCTCGGGGCTGCCGCCGGATGCTCCGCTCCCTTCCGTGCGGAGATCTTCGAGGGTGCGGGACGGGCCGAGCAGGTCCCTGAGCTGCTTTTCCGCTGCCGCGAGATCACGCGATTTTTCCTGGTAAACGGCACGTCGCGTCCGGGCGGCGGCGAGGTCGGGAGCCCCCGTCTTCGCGAGCAGGTCGGCGGCTTCGGCCTCGATCTCCCGGAAACGTTTCTCCTCGGCGGCGACGTCGATGTCACCCGAGGCCACTTCGAGTTCCCAGTCGCCGCCACCATGACGCACGAGGACGCGGCCCCCGGCGTCCAGCGAGAGAACCTCTCCGACAGCGAGGGAATGTGCGGCGGAGTCACCGACCCCGGCACGCGTCTCGAGCTCGATGGCCTTTGCTGCGCGGAAGACGACCTTGAGCGAGGCCGCCTCGAGCCGGGCGCGGAGCCGATCACGCTCTTTCTCGAGCGACTCGAGCGATTCGATCTGCGCGGCCTCGACGACGGGGGCGGCGTCTCGCTCTTTTCGCGCTGCTTCGACCCGGGCCTGGCGTTTATCCGCCTCCTCGAGGAGTGCGCGTGTCTTCCCGGCAGCCTCCCACGCTTTGGCGCGCTCCAACTCGGTCGCGAGGGTGGCGACTTTTTGCTTCAACTGACTGGCGAGGGCCTCCTGCTCGGCCCGTTTGCTCTCGGCCACGGGCCATTCCTGCGAGATTTGTTTGAGCCCGCTCCCCTTTGCCTCGACCTGGGCGAGTCGGCCTTCGAGACCGGCTCGCTGCTCGGTGTCGCGGGCGATCGCGGTGTGGGTCGCGACCCATTGCCTGAGCGTCTCGCTCTCGGCAGAGGCGGCGCTGGTTCTCGCATTGAGATCATCGAGGCGACGGTAGTAGGCCTCCGCCTCAGTGAGGGCGAGCCCGGCCCGCTCGCGCTCATACCATGCCGCGAGGATGCTGCCAACCTCCTTGAGCCAAGGTCTCTCGAGCCCGCGATTGCCTTCGGGCCGAGTCAGGTCGCGGTCCCAGTGACTGAAAATCTTGTTCCAACGCGCCTGGATGGAAAGACCCAGCTTTTCGAGAGAGACCCCGTCGGTCTCGAAAACGGCGCGACGCATCACTGCATTGAGATCGTCGATGCTGCCCGGCTCGCCAAGGTGATCGAGCGACGCCCCCACTTCGCCCTGGGTCGCGATGAGGACGTGCTCCCAGGTGCCCTGACTGAGGCCGCGCAGGCCGGCCAGGGTCTCGTCGATCGCGGCGCTCTCGGAGAGGATGCCGCCATCGGGCAGGTGCAGCTCGGCGCTCGAGTTGCCGCTCGCCCAGCGCTTCGTAAGCTTCCAGAGACGCCCTTCCGTCTCGAGGTCGACCGAGACCCTCACGGTGTCGCCGCCGCTGAGCGGGAGAAAGGGGAAGACCTCTTCGTCAGCCTGACGTTTCGTGAGCTTCGTTGGGACAAAAAGGACCTGACGCAAAGCCCGACGCAAAGTCGTTTTCCCCGCCTCGTTCGGACCAAGCACGACATTGAGACCGGGGGCAAAAGCGACCTCGCGATCGGCCGCGCCGGCGAAGGGATGAAGATGAAGACGACGGATGATCATGATTTTGCCTCCTTCACGAGGTCCCACGCGATCTGCAGCGCCTCGGGGTCTCCACCGGGATCGTCCGCGTCTCCGGCGAGTCTTGAGAGCAGGCGGAAGGGAAAGGAAGCCTGCGTGAACTCGCGCTCGATATCCGATGAGCGGATCTCTTTGATGAGCCCGGAGAGGTCATCTTCGAGGTAGAGGACATTTTTTCGCAAGGCGTCGAGCATGTCGCCGCGGACCTCGTGGAGCTCGGAGGGGAGCCGGCCGGAGAGGGACAGCTTCACGAGATCTTTCTCCGCCGCATAGGTTGCAAATTCGGAGCGCAGGGCCGTGAGATCGGCTTCGCTCTTCACCAGTTTCGCGACATCGCGGAAGCGGAAGCGGCCGGTCGTGACCGACTCGCCGGAGACTTCGCCTTTTTCAGTGAGCTCGACGATCCAGGCATGACCCTCATGCCGGCAGTCAAATCCGTCGGGCTCGGGTGTCGCGGGAAAGAGAACCCGCTCTCCCGAAAAGGACTCGCGATCCGGATGTCTCACGTGCGTGTGGCCGAGCAGCCACACATCCATGCCCGAGGCCTCGAGCTCTTTCCGCGTCATGGGAAAGTAGTCGCCGCTGAAGTCGGGCGAGAGACCCTCGAGGCTGCCGTGGGCCACCCCGACCCGGCGGACCTCGTCGGGCAGGTCCAACGCCGCGAGCGCCGCAGGCACCCAGCCGACCGCGTTTTCCTTCGAATGCCGCGAGCCGCAAACGCCGGGGAAAAGGACGAGCGGCACGCCCTGTTCGCGGAGGTCGCAGGGCGTCTCGCGCTGGAGGAGATGGTGGCCCTCCCCGAGCGCATCGACAAAGGGCGGCCAGAGCGGATCGTCTTCCTGCACGTAGTCGTGATTCCCCGGCAGGACGACGACGATCCCGGCAAAGCGGGTCAGGATCGCGGCGGTCTCGCGGATGAGCCCTTTCGCGACGCGGGGAGTGTCGAAGAGGTCCCCGGCGATGACGAAGACCCCGCACGCACGCTCGTTCGCCAGATCGACGATGGCCCGCAGCGTCTCGAGCCGCTGCTCGACGAGCTGCTTTTGTAAAGCGGGCGAATAACCGGCGCGGGTGAACTTGAGCCCGAGATGCAGGTCGGCAGTGTGAAAGAGGCGAATCATGGGTGGACAGAGAGTAGCGAGAGAGGACGGGGAAGCAACCGTTTGTCGGTGATGGAAAGCAGGATAGCACCGGGGGTGGGACAGTGAGAGGCCGGAGAGGAAAAAAATTTTAGGACGCGATACGCGTTAAAACGGCTGAAGAGGCCGTTGGAAAAGGTCAGCACTCAAACCTGATCTGAGCTAATCCGAGCAAATCTGCGCGATCCGTGTTGAAGCATTCGAACACCGATGAACGCAGATCCGCTTTGCTCCCACAGATTGGCACAGATTAGAAAAAGGCCAGGAACCGGGGAAGAGATCACAATTTCAACTTCCCGACAACCTCTGAAGCCGTCACTCCAACCAGTTGCTTCGCGACAAATCGCGTGGATCCGGTCTTCCCTCGGCCCGACGCAAACCGTAGACTCCCCCACCCCGTCATGAAACAGATCCTCGCTCTCTTTCTCATCTTCCCGCCCCTCGCGCTCCCCATCCACGCCGCCGACGCTCCGAGGCCGAACATCCTTCTCATCCTCGCGGACGACCTCGGTTTTTCCGATCTTGGCTGTTATGGATCAGAGATCGCCACGCCGAACCTCGATTCGCTCGCGACGAACGGACTGCGCTACACCCGGTTCTACAACACGGCTCGCTGCTGGCCGACGCGCGGAGCGCTCCTCACCGGCTACTATGCTCAGCAGATCCGCCGTGACACCGTGCCCGGCATCCCCAGTGGCGGCGGCGAGAAAAACAAACGCCCCGACTGGGCCGTTCTCCTCCCCGAAATGCTGAAGCCGGCCGGCTACCGGTCCTACCACACCGGCAAATGGCATATCGACGGTATGCCGGTGGCGCAGGGATTCGATCACTCGTATTACCTGAAAGACCAGGGTCGCTTCTTCAATCCTAACAAACACTTTACAGACGACATCGAACTGCCGGCGGTGGAAAAAAACTCGGGTTACTACGGCACCGTCGCACTCGCCGATCACGTCATCGAAGTGCTGCGGGATCACGCGGCGAACCATGCCGAAGCTCCCTTTTTCCACTACCTCGCCTTCGCCGCGCCCCACTTCCCTCTCCAGGCCCTGCCCGGAGACATCGCGACCCACGCGGACACTTACACCCCCGGCTGGGAAGTCATCCGGGCAAAACGATGGGAAAAAATGAAAGCACTGGGCCTCCTCGACGGCACGCTCTCCCGACCAGAAACCGATCTCGGCCCCCCTTACCATTTTCCCGACGCGTTCCCGATCCTCGGCGACGGCGAGGTGAACAAACCCCTCCCCTGGAAATCCCTGACCGACGCACAACGGAGGTTCCAGGCCGAAAAAATGGCGATCCACGCGGCGATGATTTACCGCATGGACCTCGAGATCGGACGGGTCTTTGACCAGATCAAAGCGATGGGCGAGTGGGAGAATACTCTCGTCCTTTTCCTCTCTGACAACGGTGCCAGCGCCGAAATCATGGTGCGCGACGACGGGCACGATCCCTCGCAGCCTCCGGGATCGGCCGGCACCTACCTCTGTCTCGGACCCGGCTGGTCGACGGTGAGCAACACTCCTTTCCGGCGTCACAAAACCTGGACCCACGAGGGCGGTATCGCGACACCCCTGCTCGTCTCGTGGCCGGCCGGCATCGCCGCCAGGGGGGAGATCCGCAGCACTCCCGGCCACGTCATCGACGTCGTCCCGACCCTGCTCGAACTCGCCGGGGCAAAGCCCGCCACCGATGCGCCGCCCGCTCCCGGAAAAAGTCTCGTCGCGACCTTCACGGGCGATCAGGGAGATAGAGACGACGCCCTCTGGTGGTTCCACGACGGGCACAAGGCGATCCAGCAGGGCCACTGGAAAGCCGTCGCTCCCGCAGGGGAACCATGGGAACTCTACGACCTCGGCACCGACCGCGCCGAGTCTCTCGATCTCGCCATCCCGCAGTCCGGCGAGCTAAAGGAACTCATCGCACTCTGGGACAAAAAGCTTGCCGAATTCACCGAACTCACCTCGGCCGATCTGAGCACTCAGACCCGCGAGAAAGCCGCAAAAGGCCCTGCTCGCGGCATGGGCAAAGCACAGGAGGCCGCAAAACCACCGCGTAAACAGGTCCTCATCAACGGGGAGACATTTGATCTCGAGAGCCGCCCCGCCTTTCGCATGAATCCCGAAAAGCCATCGGGCGATCCCGCCGCAAAACCCTGGATTTTTTATGGACCCACTCTGAACGCCTATCCGGACGAGGCCGAGAACTGGATGCACCGACAGTTCCTCGACGCGGGCATCGCGGTCGCCGGCGTCGATGTCGGCGAGTCCTACGGAAGCCCCGCCGCCTTTCCGTGGTTCGAAGCCCTCTATCAGAAGATGGTCGCCGACGGTTTCTCGAATCGTCCCGTCCTCCTCGGTCGCAGCCGCGGCGGCCTCAGGGTGAGCAGTTGGGCGATCGCCCATCCCGACCGCGTCGCGGGGATCGCCGGGATCTATCCGGTCTACGACTTCACCACCTATCCCGGTCTCGAAAAAGCCGCACCCGCCTACGGACTCAGCCCTGAAGCGCTGACGGCGCAACTGGACCAGCTCAATCCGATCAGGCGGGCGGAGGTGCTCGCCCGGGCGAAGATCCCCGTTTTTATCATCCACGGCACGGACGACAAAGTCGTCCCCTTCGCGGAAAACTCGGAAACGCTCGAGCAAATATATGAGACCGCCGGGGCCGGAGATCTCATCGAGGTGATGAAAGTCGAAGGACAGGGCCACAGCTTCTGGCCGGGGTTTTTCAATTGTCACGAGCTCGTTGAATTCGTCATCGAGGCGGTAGACGAGAAGACGGACTGACGGAAAGTAATATTGCCGTATTTTTACGGTTGAAAACCACACTGCACGACAAAAACAGGCAACTTAACTGGTTAATAATAAGTCATTTATATTAATATGCCTCTTGACATTTGGGGTTTGCGGCATGTTTTCCATGCTAAATGCCTCTCACATTGACCGTCTCCGCTCCGCCCTCCC
>JBDNIL010000311.1:0-25729 GCA_041688355.1 Verrucomicrobiales bacterium
CTCCAGCACCAGCTTCACCCTCCTCCCCGCCGAAACCGGCGCAGGCGGCGGACGGGTCGCCAATGGCGGCTCGACCATCACCGCCGACATCTCCGTCGGCGATGGCATCGAGGGCGGGATCTCGAGCGTCACCACCGGCGGCGTCCAGGCCAGGAGCGGCTTCACCGGTCAACTTTACGACGCCGTCTCCATGGTCCTGGCCCCTGCGGCCGGCACGGCCGTCAACGAGGGCGATTCCCTGCGCCTCTCCGCTCTCGTGACGATGGACGACGGAACCCGCAACGAGGACGCCGGTCCCCGCTGGTCCATCCTCAGCGGACCGATCACGGCGATAGACCGCCGCGGCCTCGCCTCGGCCGGCGCAACCGCGCGGGACGCAAGCGCCACGGTGCGGGCACTCTACGAGACTCTCTCGCAAGATCTCCCCTTGCTCGTGCGTGCCTCGCCCTTTGCGCCCTATCCCCTGAGCTGGGAAGATCCCGCCGCAAATGGCAACGGCCCCTACCGCATCTTCCTCGGCACGACCCCCGGCAACCTCGTCGAGGTGGGCTCCTCCGCACAGAGCCATTTCAATCCCGGGCAACTCGCCATGGGCACGGATTACTGGTGGCGGGTCCTCGATGCCTCGGACAACGATCTCACTCCGGGCGGTGGTCCCGCCACCTTCACGACCGATCTCTATCGACCGGATACCCGTGTCGGCCTCGGGGCGCTGCCCGGAAGTCATATCGGCAACAATGTTTTCAACACGAGTGGTGCGGGCCAGACCGTCGCCCTGAAGTTGAAGGGCAAGAAGCCGGGCAACCTCTATTTTTCGGTCGAGAACGATGGGGATGTCACGGACGAGCAGCGTTTCCGGGCCCCTCGTGGAAGCAAGAAGCTCGGGACTGTCACCTACACGCGCCTCAACGGCCCCAGCCCCGGGAACGTCACCGCTGCCGCGATCACGAGCGGGTATCAGACCGGAGAACTGGCCCCCGGGGAGCTGGCGCTCTATCGTCTTTCCGCCAAGAGCAAAGGCAAAAAGAAAGCCAGGCAGAATTTGCTGCTCTCAACGAGTTCGGATCTTGATACCCGAGGAATCGACGCAGGTCGCGGCTCCCTCTCGGTGAAACCGGTGAAGAAGAAAAAGAAGTAGCGAAACTCGTGAGAGTTTCGTCCCCCGAAGGTCTCACGACCTTCGCTGCGGGAAGACGGGCAATCCGCAAGCGTAGCGAAACTCGTGAGAGTTTCGTCCTCCGAAGGTCTCACGACCTTCGCTACGGGAAGACGAGCAATCCGCAAGCGTAGCGAAACTCGTGAGAGTTTCGTCCCCCGAAGGTCTCACGACCTTCGCTACGGGAAGATGAGCAATCCGCAAGCGTAGCGAAACTCGTGAGAGTCACGTCTGAATCGCGAGCGCGGCGCGTAGAATTCGAACGCCCGAAACCGGATCGCGTCTACCGTGCATACGCGTCGCTAGCCGTTTGACCGGAATCCCGTCGCGGTTCAAATTCCCCCCATGCCCTTAATGAGTAAATCCGTCTCCCCACGCACTTTTTCTTTACCCAAGAGGGTCCTGTCAGTGTTCTTACCCTGTTTGCTCCTCGCCGGAGTGATCGTGCTGGCGCAGGATGCAAAGGAATCGAGGGAGACCGATCCGGCAGCCGCAGCCGATCCGGCAGCGGCAGCGAAGGCCGAGGCCACCTTGCTCTCGGGGATCCGCCAGTTGACCTTCGAGGGGCTGCGCGCGGGCGAGGGCTATTTCTCGGCTGATGGCAAAAAGATGGTCTTCCAGAGTGAGCGCGAGGAGGGCAATCCCTTTTACCAAATCTATCTGCTCGATCTCGAGACGGGCGATACGGAGCGGGTCTCTCCCGGCCAGGGCAAGACGACCTGTGCGTGGATCCATCCCGATGGCAAGCGCATCATGTTCGCCTCGACCCACGAAAATGCGGCATCAGGCGAGCAGCAGAAGGCCGAGTATGCCGAGCGCGAGTCGGGCAAGGCGCGCAAGTACTCGTGGGACTACGACAGCGAGTTCGAGCTCTACGAGCATGATCCCGCGACCGGTGAAAATAAAAACCTAACCAAGACCGAAGGCTACGATGCCGAGGGCGCCTACTCGCCTGACGGAACCAAACTTGTCTTCGCCTCGAACCGGCAGGCCTACGACGGCTCGATGAGTGAGGACGATCAGAATGCCTTCAAGCTCGACAAGAAGTTCCCCATGGAGATCTACCTCGCCGACGCGGATGGATCGAACGTGAAGCGTCTCACGAACACCGACGGATACGACGGCGGTCCCTTTTTCAGTGCCGATGGCAAAAAGATCTGCTGGCGGCGTTTTGACCGCAAGGGCCTCACTGCCGAGATCTACACGATGAATCTCGACGGCAGCGACGAACGCCAGGTGACCCGCCTCGGGGCGATGTCGTGGGCGCCGTATTATCATCCGAGCGGCGAGTATCTGATCTTCGCGACGAACAAACACGGCTTTGAAAACTTCGAACTCTATCTCGTCGATGCGAAGGGCGGGAAAGAGCCGGTCCGGGTGACGCACACGACGGGCTTCGACGGGCTCCCGACCTTTTCTCCTGACGGGAAAACGATGTCGTGGACGACGAACCGCACCCCGGGCGGGCAGTCGCAAATTTTCCTCGCGGGCTGGAATCACGAGGCCGCTCTCGAGATGTTGAAGGGCAGCCCGGCGGCGGAGGGCGCGCCCGCACCGGCGAAGGAACTGACGACGGCGCCTGCTCCGACGCCTGCTCCGGCGGCAGCTCCGGCGGCAGTCCCGGCGGCGGCGACCTTTGAGACCTCCCCGGCAATCGAGGAGGATGACCTTCGCAAGCACCTCGAGTATCTCGCTTCGGAAGAACTGCAGGGGCGCCTGACCGGAACGCCGGGTGAAGTAGCGGCGACGGAGCATGTCGCGGCCTATTTCAAAAAATGGGGTCTGGAACCGGGCGGAGACAAGGGCACCTACTTCCAGCCTTTTGACTTCACCGCCGGGGTGGCGGTAGGGCCGGACAACAAAATGTCGCTGAAGCTCGGGGACGAGACCCTCACGCCGGAAGTGGAGAAGGACTGGCGTCCCGTTTCCTTTTCCAAGACGGGATCGCTCGAGGATACCGGGATTGTCTTCGCCGGTTACGGTCTCGAGGTTCCGGATGGGAAAGGCGGCGAGTCCTATACGAACTATTTCCACCTCGATGTGAAGGGCAAGTGGGTCATGGTGTTGCGCTACATCCCCGAGGATATCCCGAAAGAGCAGCGCGAAGCGATGCAGCGCTACTCGCGACTGCGGCACAAGGCGACGCTCGCGCGACGGAAGTTCGCCGCCGGGATCATCTTCGTGACCGGGCCGAAAGCCACGGTGCGGGAGGATCTCATCCCGATGCAGTTCGACGCCTCGCTCGCCGACTCGGGCATCCCCGCGATCAGCATGACGACGGAGATGGCGGCGAAGCTCATCGCGAGTGCGGGCAAGGATCTCACGACGATCCACACCGCTCTCGACAAGGGCGAGATGGTCGAGGGCTTTGAGATCCCCGGGGCCCGACTCACCACGACGATCGATGTCGATCAGGAGAAAAAGCAGGGACGCAATGTCATCGCGGTGCTCTCGGCGGGGCAGGCGGGTCCGCACCCGAATCCGGCTGTCGTCATCGGGGCGCACATCGACCACCTCGGCAACGACGCCGGTCCCGGGTCACTCGCGAAAGAGGATGAAAAGGGAAAGGTTCACTACGGAGCCGACGACAACGCCTCGGGTGTGGCGGGACTGCTCGAGATCGCGGAATACCTCGCCGATCAGCGCGCACAGGGGAAGCTGGACATGAAGCGCGATGTCGTCTTTGCGGCCTGGTCGGGGGAAGAAATCGGCCTCCTCGGTTCCTCGCATTTTGTCCGCACCCTCGCCCGCGATACCCTCGGGGATGAAAATGCGCCGCTCGGGCTGCTCCTTTCCTCCTACCTGAACATGGACATGATCGGCCGGCTCAAAGAAACGGTCGTGCTCCAGGGGATAGGCTCGAGCGATTACTGGCGCGGGGCGATCGAGAGTCGCAATGCGCCCATCGGGCTGCCCATCACGATACAGACCGATACCTACCTGCCGACTGATGCGACGAGTTTTTACCTGAGGAAGGTGCCCATCCTCAGCGCCTTTACTGGCGCGCACGAGGACTATCACACTCCGCGCGACACCCCCGACAAGGTGAATTATGAAGGCGCTACGAAAATCGCAAAACTTTTTGGCCTGATCACGCGAGGGCTCGCGATCGACTCGGAAGCTCCCGTGTACCTCAAGGTCGATCCGCCGAAGAACCAGGGCTCGCGGGGCTTCCGCGTCTACCTCGGCACGATCCCCGACTACAGCCAGGGCGATGTGAAAGGGGTGAAGCTCAGCGGTGTCTCCGAGAAAGGTCCCGCCGGTCTCGCCGGGGTTAAGGGCGGCGACACTATCACCGGTCTCGGCGACAAGAAGATTCTCAACATCTACGACTACACCGATGCGATGGCTGACCTCAAGGTCGGTACTGAAACCACGATAACGGTGCTGCGCGGGGAAGAGGAATTGACCCTGAAACTGACTCCCGGGTCGCGGGATTAGACCGCATTTCGCATCCCCGATCTGCTCCGATCTGCTCCGATCTGCCCCGCCGCCGCCCCCACCGTGTTCCGGTCGGGATTCTACCCGGGCGGGATGCTGTCCCGACAGCCCTTCGGAAAACCCGGTCCTCGCCTCGCCGGGGCTGTTCCCCGGCGTGTCTCGCGACGAAAGGGTCGGGAAAATGCGCGCCAGCGGTATTTGCGTGGCCTCTTTCCTGCGTTTTACCGCGTCCCCCGGGCACCCGACGTGAGGGGGGGCGAAAGAATTTTCCGGAGGAATGTCACAGCATGCGTAGCAGTGACAATAGAAAATAGTAACGATATTTTGAACAAAATTGTAGCAAAATCTTGACAAAACGCCTGGTTTCCTTTTCAACTGGTCACATCCTACGCGGATCATCTCTAAACCCTCCCCCTTATGCACCCCTCTCGCATTGCTTCTGTCGGCATTGTTACTCATTTGCGTCGCAATTCGTTCCTGCGACGTCTCATTTTGACCGGCCTCGCCCCGGGCTTGTTGTGTACCGGTAATCCGGTCTTCGCCAATCCGCGCGGTGGCAGTGTGGTGCACGGGGACGTCAATATCGGAGCAGGTGCCGGGGGGAACCTGCAGATTCGGCAAAACAGCAACAGCGCGATCATCAACTGGGAGAGCTTCTCGATCGACGCCGGGGAGCTGACTCAGTTCCGCCAACCAAATCGTAACGCCGCCGTGCTCAACAGGGTTACCGGAGGGGACCCGAGCGCAATCCACGGGGCGCTCAAGGGGAACGGGAATGTCTTTGTGATCAATCCGAACGGAATATTGGTGGGACCGGGGGGAACCATCGACGTCCACGGGCTGGTGCTCTCGACTCTCGATGTCGAGAACGGGGAATTTCTCGCCGGTGGCGACATGACCTTTAAAGGAGTGGGAGAGAATGTGACCAACATGGGTCGGATCAACGGGATCGGCGGTGATGTCTTTCTGATCGGCCGGACCGTGAGGAACAGCGGATCGGTCAGCGCAAGCAGCGGCACCGTAGGCCTCGCGGCAGGTGAAGAAGTGCTCCTGACGGCGCAGGGCAACACCGGCGAGCGCCTCTTCGTGAGAGCAAAAGGCGCGGGGGTGAGCGGCACCGGGATCCTCAACGACGGGACCATCGAAGGGGCGGCCGTGGAATTGAAAGCGCACGGGAATATGTTTGCCCTCGCGATCAACAACAAGGGCTCGATCCGGGCGACCGGCACGACGACCTCGGGCGGTAGAGTCTATCTGCTTGGGGCGGGTGGCTCGGTCACTAATAGCGGCTCGATCCGGGCCACCGGCTCCGGGGTGGGCAATGGCGGACGGGTTCTCATCGAGGCGGCCTATGCCAAAGTTGATGGTTTGATGCGGGCCGAGCGGGGAAATGTCCGCATCACCGGAACGGAAAAGGTCGAATTGGGCGGAACTATCGAGGTCTCCACTTCGACCGGCAGAGGTGGCGAGGTCATCGTCGAAGCACCTGAGATTGAACTGGGCAGCACTGCGCTGATCGACGCTTCGGGAGAATCCGCCGGTGGGAATCTCCTGATCGGGGGAGGGTTCCAGGGGAAAGACACGACCATCGCGAACGCCGAACGGGTCATCATCAATGACGGTGCGCTCCTTCGGTCTGATGCTCTCGTGAGCGGCTCGGGCGGTAATGTCATCGTCTGGTCAGATGGAGAGACCCGGTTTGCGGGCGGCATATCGGCGCAAGGGATAGATCGGGGTGGATTCGCCGAGATCTCGGGTAAAAACGATCTTGAAGTAAGTGGGGTCGTGAACCTCACCGCGAGAAGCGGAATAGCGGGAACTCTGCTGCTCGATCCGACGAACATCACGATCTCATCTACCGGTGCATCGGGCCTCGGGGGCAGCACGATCAGCAACGTTTGGCTCTCTCAGCAATTGGATCTGGGGAACAACGTGGTAGTTTCCACCAACTTCGGCGTTGGGCCTGACGCTGGAAATATTACCATCGGGAGGAAGGACTCGACGGTCAATGCCGCCGCCGACCGCATCCAGTGGTATCAGAACAATTCCACCACGAACGGCGGGACCCTGAGTCTGCTGGCGACGGGAAACATCCTTTTCAACACTGCGGTGCAGAGTGCCGGATACGGCGGAGTGAACGTAGTAGCAGGTTGGAACGGTGCAACCGGGTGGTCAGGCGCAGCATCAGGGGCGGTGGGAGGTCCGATCACCTTCAACATCGCTTCGGTTTTGGCTACGATGAATGACGGAAATGCGGGCAATGACGCCGCGGGTTTGAACGGAGGATCTGTTTTTATTGGAGCAACCGACTCCCGCATCGGGGTAAATGTGGGCAGTCGATGGGGCTCTACGAATGTCGCGGGGCGGGATCTGTTCCTGCGGGGCAGCACCACGATCGGCCATGGCTGGGCGCAGCTCGGCTTTACTGACAGCGGGGTGGAGTATCAGCTCTCGCGGAGTCAAAATGGTGTCGTCCTGAACGAGTGGTGGGGCAGCACAGCGGGCAATGTTCAGGGGAAAAACTACATCGCTCTCCTCGGCGGGACAGAGTTCGGGACGGGGGATACCGGTGCTCTGGGAACCAGGGCCTTCCGCGGCGCGGGCTGGGGCGCGACCGGCGCTATCACGGCAGGCATGAGCGGTCGGGTCGATGCAAGAGGCGGTACGACGGCAAGCCACACCCAGATCGGGCATGGCGGAACCTTGCGGGATGGATCGGAGTGGAAGCGCGGCCAAACGGTGACGGACCTCGGCGGCAGCACCGTCAGCCCAGGAGTCGTAATGAACTCGATGACCACCCGTGATGGCATTAACATCGACCCGACTAACGGCCGTTTTTCCTTCTTCGGCAGTGCATGGCGGACGAACTATGCGGGTAATGCGGCCCGCATCAATGGCGACATTTCCGTAACTGCCGGTGGAGATGTTCTCATGCTGGCGAACCGAGGTTTCGTCGGGGCCACGGACGACCAGGTGACCAACGCAGATGACGGGCTTTACACGATGATCGGCCACGGTGGAGCGGAGAACCAAGGCAGCTTTCACGGAAATATTTCCGTCACGGCGTTCGGTGTGACGGCCACCCCGACGGCCCTCGTCAACAACGGACTCGCCGGGCTTGGCGTACAGATCCTGGGCGGGCGCGGAACTCGAGACTTTGCCGTGGTTGGTCACGGATCGGGCTACGAAGGCAATTCCCGGAGCATCTGGGATCAAACCCGCAGCGGAAACATCAGCGTCAATGCCGTAGCCGGAGCGATCCGCCTTCAGGCGCACAACCAGTCGATCCGGATAGGTGACCTCAATACCGGCACCCTTGTCGATGCCAACACCCCAACGCCGGCCGGCAATGCCTCCGACGCCTCCAACCTCACGAGTTTCGTGCAGATTGGTCATGGAGGGGTCAGTCGGGTTCTTCACGCCTCTGGCGGTCTCTTCACCATGCCCGGTGGCACGGTGGTGTCAACAATCGTGCCCGATGCCTCCATGTCGGGGAACATCACTGTCACCGCAGGCGGCACCTACGTCGATCCCGCCAACGCCGATACTCCGATTGGTGTTCTCGTGCGGGCGGGCAACCGGAATACCCAGCTTGCCATGATCGGTCACGGTGGCACGAATCACAATGCGATCAACACGGTCTCGCAGACGCCGGTCTTCGGTGGCTCTGCAAGCCTGCCGTTCGGCACGCCCGTGTTGAGCCCCTCCACGGGATTTAACGGGAACATTACGGTCGAGGCTGTTAGAGGCAGCATCATCGCCGCAGGGGGAGATTCTTTCCGCCCGGATCGCGCCTGGGGCTACGGGTTCAATTTTGCAAAAATCGGTCACGGCGGTGATACCGTGCGAGGTCCCAAAGGTGGAACTATCTCGGTTCTGGCTGGCCAGGGAACCGGCGCGACATCCGGAGACATCCTCTTCCGGGCGGGACGCATGCAGCGCGATTTTGCGATGATCGGGCATGGTGGTTACGATAGCGACGGCGCGATCGACGGACTGACCAATACCGCCGGGATACAAGTCAGAGCCCGCGGAAATATCGATTTTACCTCTCCGACCGGTGGGTCGCACGATGCGCTCAATCTCTCTGCAGACTGGGCCTACTGGTTTTTCAATAATGGGAGCGCGAGTGGCGTGCCGAACACGGGAAACAACAACTGGGTGACGACGGATCGCTTCGTACAACTCGGGCACGGCGGCTACCTCAGCACGACGCTGATGGCGAACAAGCAGGACATCACCGTGATCTCGGGGACCGGCGACCTCCTCAATGCTGATGGCAACAAAGCGACCGGCGGAGTCAATTTCGTGGCAGGCGATACCGACCGCAGCTACGCCCAACTCGGCCACGGGGGGCACAGTGCCACCGCCAGCACGGCCGCCGGCTACACCGGAGACATCGTTGTCACCGCGAACGGGGGTGGCGTGAACTTCGACGGCAGCGTCACTGGAGCGCAAATCAGCACCCGGGTCACCGATGTCTCGTTGAACGGCGTGAATCTGAATTTCCCGGTGGTGAACGGTGTCGCGGGGAATGTGGCGGTGTTGCGGGGACAGGGCGGCGGGATTGAGGCTTATGCTCAATTAGGCCACGGTGGATATGCTGCCCGGGGCACGAACGTTGGTGATATCACGGTGAATACATGGGGCGGAGTCTCCTTCGCTGCAGCACCGGCTTCCAGCACGACCGCTCGTTCCGTGAACGGGGCGCCTATCAATGCGGCGCTGGGTGCAGGCACCAATGTCTGGGTCGCGCTGGGGAACCTGGTCGACACGGCCGTGCCGGTGGCTTCGACCTTCCGCTACCAGATGCCCCAACAGTATTCAAACGTCGTCCCCGGAACCGTGCTCATCGTGCTCTCGAATGGCGGGGTCATCACCGATCTGCCGAATGCTACGTCCGATGATCGCACCAGCAACCTCGTCCTCAACGGGACGACGACGATAGGGCAAATCAACTACGACAATGGTCTTGTCCGCTTCCAGGTGGGCGGAGTTGCCGGTGCCGTCGTCTCCGGTCTGACGACGGAAGCGGTCGCTACCTTCCAGACTTCCCAGGGGCTCAAGGAGCGGTCCTATGTCCAGCTCGGTCATGGCGGCTACGATGCTGACGGGCCGAACAACAAAGCGAACGACCTTCTCAGCAACTCGGGGAACATCACTCTCAATGCAGGAGGAGACATCCGCTTTCAGGGTGGTGCCGCCCACCGAAGCTACGCGCAGTTGGGCAATGGCGGATACGATACCAAAGGCTACAGCTCGGGGAATATCACGATCGACAGTGTGGATGCCGCCAATAGCGTTGGAGGAATCCGTTTTCTCGCAGGCTTCGGCGGTTACCGCCAATTCGATTACCAGAACTACGCCCAGCTCGGCCACGGAGGGTATGAAGCGGATGGCAACCATTTTGGAAGCATCTACATCCGCGGGACGAAAGACGCCGACGGGATGGGCTTGTTCTTCAAAGCGGGTGACCGTCAGGATGCCTACGTGCAACTCGGACACGGCGGCACGAACGCCCGCACGGGCACTGTCACCCCGACACGTACGTATTTTGGCCTCAATGGCAATATCGACGTTCAGGTGACCGGCGACGTGGCTTTTGTGGCGGGGACTCTTTCGACGACCAATCCCGGCTACCGCGACGACGGGCGGCTCTTCGCCCAACTCGGTCACGGCGGCTATGATGCCGATGCCACGAATGATAACACCTCGTTCTTCGGGCAGACCCGCAGCAACCCGGCGCTGCCCCTCGGCACTCTCGGGGCCGGAGACGGGAGCTGGGGGCATTTCGGCGACATCACGCTGGTCTCCAGCACCGGCAACATCAGTTTCATGGGCGGGAGCAATATCCCGGTGGCGGGTCGCCTCGATCTCGACGGCAACCCCATACCGCTGCCGGCTGATCCGAACGGCTTCCTCACCGGCAACGGGAATGGCAGAGGACGCCTCCACTCCGCACAGCTCGGTCACGGCGGATACGCCACCAGCGGCGACCATTATGGCAACATCACGGTCACTGCCGAGACCGGGAGCGTAAATGTCGTTGCCGGCATGATGAGCAACGATGAATCGGATGCGAAATACAATTTCTCCCAGATCGGTCACGGCGGTGCGGAAGCGTTCGGGCACCTCGGGCGCACCGGTGAAACGATCCGGGTCCGGGCGGGAAGTGACATCGCCGTGATCGCCGGCCAGGGGAACCGCAACCAGGCCCTCATCGGCAATGGCGGGCTCAACTTCGACGGCAGCCACACGGGGACGATTCGGGCGTATGCCGGTGGCGACATCCATCTGCGCGGCGGCATGGCTCTGGATCGGGTGGTGCGGCGCATCGGCGAGTTCCAGGAAATGACCGGCGTGGACGGGGGCAATGCCAACGACATCGGCGAGTTCAATGCCTATTATGGGAACGGCACCGGGTATGGTACTCTTGTCGGCGCGGGTGCCGGGGCATTGGGCTATGTGATGCTCGACGCGGCGGCTTCCGCCGGCGGGGGCGCCCTGACCAAGCTCATCGGCGAGAACATCCAGCCCGGGACGGTGCAGTTCCGTCTCGCGATTGCGGCACCGGCGCTCTTCGACGCTGCCAAGACCCCTGAATTCAGGGACGACGGAGCCGGGAATATTGTCGAGACGGCAAACCCGTCGAATGTGGTGGGAACGATCAATTACACCAGCGGCGAAGTGAGGTTCACCCAGGCGATCGTCCCTTCGAACAACTCGGCCCAGCCCGAAGTCTTCGTGAACTACTCGCACCGCACCGGGATACGGAACGATGCGATCTACGCCAACGCCACGATCGGCCACGGCGGTTATGCCTCTGGCTCGCGGGTGGAGACCCATCCCGAGGCGGCCTCGGGATTTGTGAACCGTGGTATCTCGGGTAACATCGACGTGCGTGCGGGGGTGAATGCCCTCGGCAATTTCGCCGGTAGTGGCGGCTCGATCACTGCCATCGCGGGCAACGACCAGCGCACCTACGTGCAGATCGGTCATGGCGGGATGGATTCCGGAACCCCGGCAAACCACGCCTTCTCCGGAAATATCACGACCATGGCAGACGGGAGGGTCAACTTCCGCGGCGGCGGCGGCTTGAAAGACAACCAGCATATTGGCTTCAACTACTACGGGCCGACCGGCCTCGAAGTGACGGCCGTGACGGTGGCGTCGGATCTCGACCGGGTTTTGCCTGACTATGCAACCCCACTGGGCGCAGGGACGCGATCCCTCTCAGGGATCACCGACATCCTCTACGCCTTTGCTCATATCGGTCACGGCGGAGTCAGTGCCCATGCCAACAATGCCCTGGACAACAACATCAACAACCCGCTGGCGGCTACTTCCACGCCCACGACAGGGCACAACGGAAACATCCTCGTGAGGACGAATAGCGGCGACATCGACTTCACCGGGGGTGGAGTGCGCGGCTACGGACACTTTGCCATGATCGGCCACGGCGGCTACTCCGTGCTGGGGAATCACTACGGGAACATCGAGGTGAACTCGGGTGCCGATATCAATTTCACCGGCGGAAGCGACTCTTATCGGGCGAGCACTGCGGAAGCCCGGAACTTCGTCCAGATCGGACATGGCGGTCGTGCCAGCACGGGGAATCTTCTCGGGGACATTGGTGTAAATGCACTCGGTGCCATTAACTTCCAGGGTGGGGATGTCAAAAGTGACCGTGCCGCAATCCCCTACGGGGCGCATGTCAACGTTCTGAATTTCTTCGGCAATCAGGATGATAATCACTACAACCGCACCGAGGGCCGTCTCAATCGTGCCCAGATTGGACATGGGGGAGACAATGTCTACGGCGACAAAACCGGTACGATTACAGTCACCGCCGGAAACGGGATCAACTTCCGCGGGGGAGACCGCGCCGAAGGCTCTCTCGACAACAACGCCGGCTACCTGAACTTTGCCCAGATCGGCCACGGTGGTTACGCGGCATGGCGTCACAACCGGGTCAACAACACGGTCCCGGGTCTTCCCGCCACCGCCAGTGCCTCGGATGACTGGAACCTTCCCTTCTGGTGGGACGGGACTCAGTATATCTTCGACGGCACTTTCGGCCCGAGCGGCACCGGGCAGTTTTTCTGGTCGGTGGACAACAGCATCAACGCTCCGGTCGGACTGGGTCTCCCTCTCAACGACGGATTCAGCGGAAACGTCAACGTGACCGCCACGAACGGGGACATTCGTTTTACGAGCGGCACCGGGATGGGCACCTTCACGATGATCGGTAATGGCGGAGTCGAGACCGCAGGCGATCACAACGGCGACATCTCGGTCCGGGCTCTCGGCGGCGACATCCGCTTCAGCGCCAACCGGATTCAGGAGATCGGCTCGACCTCGACTGCGAGCAATATGTTCGCCAAGATCGGTCACGGGGGCTCCTACTCCAGCGGGGAGCAGAGCGGGGCGATCGCTGTCTCCGCATCCGGCAGGATCGACTTCAAAGGGGGGCGCGCCGACGCCTACGCGATGATCGGCCATGGTGGGCGCGAAAGCCACGGAACCGCGAATGGTCTGGTGAGCGGAACCACCACCTACCGTCGCGGAAGCAACTTCCTCTATTCGGCCAATACCCTCTATCGGCCCGGCACGCGCACGGGCGACATCAGCGTACTCGCCGGCGGGGACATCTCTATGATTGGCGGCAGCCTCGACGGCGACCGGGCCTTCACCCAGATCGGTCACGGCGGCTTCAATATCCACGCCAATCCCAATCCGAACAGCCAGTTCGGTGACGGGCACAGCGGCGCTATCAATGTGGTGAGCAGTGGCGGGGCGATTCTTCTACAGAGCGGTCAGGCAACCAACGCCCACGCCCAGATCGGGCACGGCGGCACCCAGAGTTTCGGCAACCACGGCGGTGACGGCAGCGATAATCGCATGAGCAGCAATATCCTTGTGCAAGCGGCTACAGGCGTCGATGTGAAGGCCCGCGGTCGCTTTTCGACCAACGCGTCGCCGGCCAACCAGGCCCAAATCGGGCACGGCGGCAGGCAGTCCAGCTTCCGCGACATCGAGGACATCGATGCGGCGCTTTATGCGCGACTCCAGCCATACACCGGTTATACCAACCCCATCACGGGAGTGGTGAATGTCGATAATGGAGGATTGCATCCTTTGACTCCGTTCCTCAATAATACCAATACCACCGGGTTGGAGGGCTTGGGCCTTGGTCCTCGCGCTACTCTGGGCACTTTCAAAGGTGATATCACAGTGCGAACGACCGGAGCCGGGGCCGATATTCGCTTCCTCGCACCAAACGCGGCAGAGGGTACCCTCGGGATCAACGGGACAGAATCCTACGTCATGTTGGGACACGGCGGTTTCCGGGTCTTCGGCGATGTGGAGGGCAATATCACGGTGGATAGCGCGGGAGGACTCGAGGTCACCGCCCTGCAGGGCACCGGCCTGGCGCCGAATGTCAATACCAACCACAATCTCGGCTTCGCCCAGATCGGGCACGGAGGCTTCGAATCCGGAGGCAAATACACGGGAAATATTAGTGTCACTACGCAGGGAGACATTCGATTCCAGGGGGCTGACTCTATCAATAGTGCAAACCTCGGCTACGTGCAGCTCGGGCATGGCGGGTACACTACATGGAAAGGGACCGCCCAGTATCGTGAGGCGATTCGTGACCTCGTCACCGGTGTTGCGCCCGCAGCCGTTCTATCAGTGGGCAGCACAGGCAACATATTCGTCAATTCCGGAGGCGATATTGAGTTTCTCGCCGGGCGCGATGCGCAGACCTATGCTCAGTTGGGGCATGGAGGCTGGACCTCGAGGGACAGCCACACGGGTTCGATCGAGGTCATTGCCGCAGGTGGCATCCTCTTCGCAGGTGGGGTCGACTACCTCGACACTGACCTGGCCCGTGCAAATCCCGGTGGGAATGAAGGATCCCATGCCATGCTTGGCCACGGCGGGTATGACTCGGACGGCACTCACTCGGGCAACATCACGGTGACCGCCGGCAGGTTTGCTGCAAGCCATGCCGAGGCGGGGCAGGGTATCGTCTTCCGGGCCGGTGCCTGGACGGATAACTTCACCCAACTGGGGCATGGAGGATTCTCCTCCAGAACCTACGGTGCAGTGGGGGCCGAGCAGGGCCTCTCGGGAGCGATCAGCGTCACGGCGCTCGGCGATATCACCTTCGTCGGCGGGACTGCCAATTTCTTCAATAGCGACGAGAACGCGAGACTCTATGCCCAGCTCGGACACGGAGGCTACGATGTCGATGTCACGCAGGATGGAAGTCACGTCACCGGCAACGGAATCGGTCACAATGGCGCCATCAGCGTGATCTCCTCCGGAGGTCGCATCTTCTTCGGTGCCGGCGATGCCAACCGGGCCGATCAGAGGAGTGTCGGAACCGGTGAAGGCCGCTTCCACTCGGCACAGCTCGGCCACGGTGGCTATGAGGCCCGCGGGGATCATTACGGGAACATCACCGTGAACGCCGCGACCGACATCGTCTTCCTCGGTGGCTCGAGTGAGGACAACGACAACGAGTTGGTCAACTACGCGCAACTGGGCCACGGGGGCCGCACTGCCGTGGGCAATCAAGGGCGAGTCGGTGAGCTCATCTCTGTAACGGCGGGCCGGGATATCCTCTTCCGCGCCGGCAACAGCCAGGACAGCCCGGTGCAGTTGGGCAATGGCGGCCGCGAATCGCGCGGCGACCACAGCGGGAATATATCTGTCCGTGCAGGAGGCACTATTGAGTTCTCTGCTGCGCAGGGCCGCCACTTGGTCTCCGATGAGGAGAAGAACTTTGACCTTACCCGGGCGACCGAGTTTGGCTCACAAACGAGTGATGCGATCTACGATCTCGAAGGCAGCAATGTCGTCCCCGGAACCGTAGTCATTACCATTCCAAATGGGCCTACTCTCAGAGACGATGGGAATGGAAATATCGTGGTGACTGCCGGAGATCCGGGTGTTCTTGGCACTCTCGGTCTCAGTGTCGGCGATGTCGTGGGAACGATCTGGTACACGGGAGGGACCGGCACAAACGGTCGCATCACCTTCACTCGTGACGTGAATCCAAACAATGCAGCGTCTCCCGCCTTCGCGAACATCGTCAGGGTGTCGTATGAGTCACTGGAGATTGCCGGCAGCTACGCTCAACTCGGCAATGGCGGTTACAACAGCGACAATCCGGATGGTGGGCTGTCCGGCGCGAGCGGCCCCGGGAATACGGGCAATATTTCGCTTTTTGCCGGCGGTGACGTGCTCTTCAAGGGTGGTGTCGGCGCGCAGGGCTACGCCCAACTCGGCCATGGCGGGTATCTTACCGAAGGTCGCAACAGCGGAAATATCTCGATCGGGTCTGCGACCGAGCGCATCGGCGGCGGGGTCATCTTCACGGGTGGAAACGGCGAATACTACGATTCGGGCAACGCCTATGTCCAGATCGGGCATGGCGGACAGACCGCGCGGGGCACCCACACCGGAAGCATCTCCATTCACACGAACCGTGCTATCGCGGCCGGCTATAGTGGCATCGGGATGCAGTTGCAGGCCGGGTCTCGCGACAACAACTATGCTCAAGTCGGCCATGGCGGCAATGCCTCCCGTTCCGGAACGGGTGACGGGGTTGCCGGGATGGAAGGAAACTCAGGCAACATCTACATCGACTCCATCGGTGATGTAAATCTCGTGGCAGGCGTTCTCAACCGGGGCGGGTCCACTGCCGCGCAAACCGTGGACGATGGCAGCCTCTACGCTCAAATCGGCCACGGAGGCTACGATGCGGACGTTTCTCTCAACGGCGACATCGGTGTCACCGGTGGCCCCGGCTACGGAAACGGGATCGGTCACAATGGTGCGATCACCGTCATCAGCCAGCAGGGTAGTGTCAACGTGCTCGCGGGAGATCACCTGCGCAGCATCCTCCCCAGCGGCGCTCCTTTTGCCGGTATCTACGACGGTCTCCAGAACAACGGCATCACGCGCAATGACTCCTACGGCGGCGGGCGTCACCACTACGCCATGATCGGCCACGGGGGAATCTATGCGGTCGGCAATCATTCGGGAAATATTACAGTACACGCCGGCTTCAACGATGCTGCGGTGCAGACGGGGAACAGCGTTGACAGCAACGTTCGTGTGCTCGGCGGCCGCTTCTATGCGGATCAGGACGAGAGCCAGCAGTTCGCCCAGATTGGACATGGCGGCAGGTCCGCCACTGGACAACAGGGGCGCAGCGGAGACATCACCTCGGTGATGGCCGCCGGTGACGTCGAGGTCCACGCGGGCAACGGAGTCGATAGCTATGCGCGGATCGGAAATGGGGGCACCAATGGTCGGGGAGACCACATGGGCAATGTGCAGGTCTTTGCAGGGGGCGATGTCTCTGTCCTCGCAGGGCAGTTCTCCCGCACGCAGACCCTCGGTAATGGGATCTATTCCCGCTACTACCATGTCAGCACGGCAAATGCGGGCGAACTGAACCAGAACACGGACCGTGCCGGTTTGTTGCAGGCGGTTACCGGCGGCGTTGCGGCGGGCGTGCTGAATTTCCGGTCGGTCAACGGTGTCATTCCCGATTCAGTGCGAATCGAGGTCTACAACGACGCGGGAAGCCGCATCGGAACGGTAGAGGACGATGGGGCGGGAGTGCTCAGGGTCGTATCCAATTTCACGGAGCTGGTAGGCGGAGTGCAGTTGGTTGCCGGGGAACAGGTCGGCACGGTGAACTATGCCGCCAGCAATTTGACCTTCACGACCAGGGTGAATCCCGGGGCAGAGGGAGGGGCGGCCAATGTCATTGTTAGCATGGAGCACGTTCGCACGGACCGTGCCTATGCCCAGATCGGTCACGGCGGCTACGACGCCGACGACCCGAACAACGATACCGCACTCGGTAGCAGCGGAAACATTAGCGTGGCAGCGAGAGGCGACATCAGTGTTAGCGGCGGGTTCTCTCTCAACAATTACGCTCAAGTGGGTCACGGAGGGTATGAAACCAAAGGTGCTGCGAGCGGAGACGTGGTGATGCGCGCTGGCGGGGACGTCCGCTTCGAGGCCCGAGGCCAGCAGGACCGGGCCTATGTGCAGATCGGTCACGGCGGCTGGGATGCCGACGGGGATCACTCGGGCAATGTCCGCATAAGTGCCGGTAGCGGGGGGCTCGATACCTCACTCGGTCTTGGGCTGTTTGATGACCTCGGTGATTTCAATCGCGACGGCATTGCCGACGGGATCCAGTTCGCAACGGTCGCCGGCGGCGCTGGCAAGGTCACCCTTACCGGTGGCACCTTCACCGACTCATGGGTCCAGATTGGCCATGGCGGCCGCTCCTCCGGGAACACAGTGGGGAATACCAGCACGATGACCGGCAACGTCGGCGTGGCGGCCAACGGTGACATCACTCTGCAAGGCGGCACCGCAGCGCGGTCCTTCACCCAGATCGGTCACGGTGGCTGGGAGGATGGAACCTTGAACATGACTCTCGGCGGGGACATCTCGGTCATTTCCCAAACCGGACTCCTGCGAGTGCTGGCCGGGGCAGGGAGCGAGGGATACTCTCTCGTCGGCCACGGCTCGCTCCGAAACGCTGTCGCGAGCGTGCCACTGGGCACGCGCTCGGGCAGCATCTACGTCGAGGCTGCCAACTGGGAGATCACGCCGGTCGGGACGACGTCTCTGGCACGCATCGGTCACCGCAGCCAGGCGGCGAATAACGGTCTCACTGCCGGTCACCAGTTCTCCCTGATCGGGAACGGGGCGGATGGAACCACCTCGTATGTCGTCAATGAAGCTCTCACCGCTCTCATGGGCGCACGCGACCACCTCAACGGAGGAGGGGGCGCCACCTTCGGGGCCATTGGTGATCTCGTCATGGATCTCCCTCTGAGCTATAACTCCGCTGGCACGCTCAACGTGCTGGCGACGGGCGATCTCACTGTCCTGCGCAGCATCCAGAATGCCGGGAGTGGGAATATCAATGCGGTGGCCGGTTGGGACGAGCTGAGTCCTGCGTTGGATTTCCTCGACAATGTCCCCATGCGTGCGATCGACATTTCGGCAATCTACTCGGATCCGACCGCCTGGGGGAACAATGCTGCGGTTGCCTCGATCGGTGGCGGCTCGCAGCTATCGGGTGTGGCGGTGGGCACCGCTGGTGGCACTACAACGGTTCTCGGAGATGCTGTGGAGCTGATCGGGAATTCGGTCGGCGGTAGATTCGCCCAGGTCGGCTTTGGTCCTCTCGCGGGGGTGAATCCCACTGGTTCGATCCTCGTAGTAGCGAAGGAGGGCGGCGTCTCTCTGATCGGTGCGAATGCTTCGAATGCCTATGCGCAGATCGGTCATCGTGCGATCGGGAGCCTCACGTCGAGCCTGACAGGGGTAATCAATGTGATCTCGGCCGGAGATCTTACCGCCCGGGGGGGTGGCGGGCTGCAGGCTATCGCTCAGATCGGGCATGGCGGGCCAAGTGCGACGGTTGCAGGATTGGGAGGAACGATCAACGTCAATGTTGCCAACGATATCACGATGGCCGGTGGTTCCGGGTCTTTTGCATACTCCCAGATCGGCCATGGCGGGAGTTCTACAGATGGAAATATGGCTGGTGACCTCAATGTCGCCGCCGGCGGGAGCATCGAGATCACCGCTCCGAACCTCAGCAACCTCTCCTACGCCAAGATCGGCCACGGAGACGACCTGCGCGGCGCTCTCGCCGCTTCTAGTGGAACAGGAAACCGCAGTGGTGATATCAGGGTCTCGGCCGGGAGTGATGTGAGTCTCACGGGAGCTATGGTCGGTCACGTCAACAATCTCTCGGCGGCTACCGCCATCGGAGGATCGACCCAGATCGCGGTGAGCCGGGACAATCCCGTCGATGAGACTGCCGGCCGTCTCATCGCCGACGCGGCAAGCCAGTTCCATGGTGAAGACGAGTTGCGCTTCTACCTGCCTCGTCGCGGGAACAACCAGATCGCTGCGGGCGCCGTGCTGAACGGGGCGGTGTGGAGCGGTGCTCCCACAGATCCTTCGCCGATGCAGCGCATCGATGAATACACCATTAACATCATCGGGACCCCGAGCTCGACACCCAAGGAGCACGGCAACACCTTCGGGACGGGGGCTGCCCCGGCGAATGCGGCGGGTTTCGCGTTCTACTATGACACCATTCTGCTGGGGCCGGCACCTTTCGTGCCGGGTGGACCGGGCGGACCTGGTGGACCTGGTGGACCTGGTGGACCGCTACCTCCTGTCGATCCTGCGCCCAACCTGCTCTTGTTGTTTCCGGACGACTGGACCACGGATGATTGGCAGCGTGATCGCGAGGAGGAATTCACCGGTCCCGGTGAGACGAACTTCTTCTACGAGGGGTACGGTCAATACGGGTTCTTCGGGGAGAGTATCTTCCAGATGAAAAGCGCGAATGAAATTGATTGACCCTGGAGTGCCGGCCCTGGTCTTTGGGGACCGTCTCCCTGGCAGGGGAGAGGGTCTGTCGCAGGAGGCACCCGCCGTAGCGATCGCGGCAGTCTCCCGGACGTCTGGAGTTGCTGAGTTTTGCTCCCTGCTTCAGGGCTTGCCAGGGGAGTGATCAAGCCACCGTTCGGAAAAAAATCGTTCCCGGGGCTTGTGGGAAAAAAAGAACATTCAGAAATGTATTTTTCTTCTGTTTCCGGGAATTCGTGAGAGTCGCTGAAAGTGTAATTCGCGGCACCGGCAGCCGAGGTTGCCTGGTTTTGCCTTTGAAGTGTCGTGGAAACTTGATTGAGTTCGCGGTTTAGCGGCTGCTTTGGCAGCGCCATGGGGACCTCACTTCCCGCTGCATCGCCCGAAATTACTCGGGTCTGGTTGCGTATGCCCCCCCGACTCAACGATCCCGGTGAGAGTGCGCGCGTCGGCAATATTGGCGGGCATGCGATGCAGGGGGGATTCTGTATTTAGCAGAGGAATGAGTAGGTTTAGTGTAGTTTCAGTGAAATGTGCATGTAGATTAAACGTGTGATTTACAATGGAAAACCCCCTGATCCCACTAGCGCTTTTGCTATATCTTTGTAGTGGAATTTTTACATCATTTTGTTGTTTATTAATCACCTGTTTTACTGGTAAAACAGTAGTCGATCGGAGGTCAACGTCCGTGCCCTGTTAAACCCCCTCACTCCAATAGTTTATGACCTATCACCAATCCGCCGAAGCCGGCGTGGTCTATTTCCTCCGTCGCCCCGGGTTCAAGGCTCTAATTTTATCTGCTCTGATTCCGGCGCTTTTTTTCACAGGAAATCCAATTCAGGCAAATCCTCGCGGAGGCACAATCGTCCACGGTGATGTAAATATTCGTGGAGGTGGAGGAAACAATCTCCAAATTAGACAGAGCAGTAACAGTGCCATCATTGACTGGGAAAGCTTCTCAATCGATGTCGGGGAGCTGACCCAGTTCCGCCAGCCGAATCGAAATGCCGCCGTGCTCAACAGGGTCACCGGGGGGGACCCGAGCGCAATCCACGGGGCGCTCAAGGCGAACGGGAATGTCTTTGTGATCAACCCGAACGGGATCCTGGTGGGTGCGGGGGGCACCATCGACGTTCACGGGCTGGTGCTCTCGACTCTCGATCTCGAGAACGGGGAATTCCTCGCCGGGGGCGACATGACCTTTAAAGGAGCCGGAGAGAATGTGACCAATATGGGTCGGATCAACGGCATCGGCGGCGACGTCTTTCTGATCGGCCGGACCGTGAGAAACAGCGGATCGATCACTGCGAGTAGCGGCACCGTCGGACTTGCGGCAGGGGAGGAAGTGCTACTGACGGCCAACGGTAACAAGGGGGAGCGTCTCTTCGTGCGTTCGAAGGGCGCCGGCGTAAGTGGCACCGGGATCCTCAACGACGGCACGATCGAGGGGGCGGCAGTTGAGCTGAAGGCTCACGGTAACATGTTTGCCCTCGCAATCAATAACAAGGGCTCGATCCGTGCAACGGGAGCCGTCACTTCGGGCGGGAAGGTCTACCTCCGCGGAGTGGGGGGATCAGTCCGAAACAGCGGGTCGATTCAAGCGACTTCTCCGGGAGTGGGCAGCGGTGGTCGTATCCAAATAGAAGCGGCCTATGCGAAGGTGGATGGAATGATGCGTGCTAGGGGCGGGAATGTCCGCATTGCAGCCAGCGAACGTGCCGAGGTCGGGGGCACCATTGATGTCTCGGCGGCAACGGGTCGCGGAGGTGACGTCGTCATTGAGGGTCGTGAGGTTCAGATCGGAAGCACCGCTCTCGTGGACGCTTCGGGTGATGGAGGAGGGGGGACCGCCAGGATCGGCGGAGGATTTCAGGGAAGAGATGCCGAAGTGATGAATGCCGACCGGGTCATCATTGATGACGGAGCGGTCCTGCGTGCCGATGCGACCGGGAGCGGAAGGGGCGGCAACCTGATCGTGTGGTCCGATGGAGACACGATTTTCAATGGCGATTTGTCAGCCCGCGGTGTGACAAAGGGCGGCTTTGCCGAGATATCGGGCCGGGAAACGCTCGCGGTGAGCGGGGATATTGATCTGACGGCGAGCGAGGGGAGTTCCGGAACCCTCCTTCTCGATCCCACTAATATCACCATATCCGCGACCGGAGCGTCTTCGATCGGTGGCAGCACGATCAGCAACGTGTGGCTGTCGGATCAGTTGGACGCGGGAAATAATGTCGTGATCTCCACCAATTTCGGGGTGGGCGCCGATGCGGGTAATATCACCGTGGGACGCACTGACAATAACACGAATGCCCAGGCGGACCGGGTGCAGTGGTACCAGGATAGCGCCGGGACAGCCGGCGGGACGCTGAGTCTGTTGGCGATGGGAGACGTGCGGATCAATACGGCGGTGCAGAGTGCAGGTGCCGGCGGCGTCAATGTCGTCGCGGGTTGGGACGGTTCGTCCGGTCTGACTCTCGGCGACTTCGATTTCTCGCTCGTGCTGTCGACGATGAACGACGGGGCTGCCGGTAATGATGCGGCGGGGCTACTCGGTGGATCGATCTATGTGGGGGCTACCAACTCTCGCACCGGTGTGGCCGTGGGGAGTCGCTGGGGGGACACGAATTTTGCGGGGGCGGATCTGGTCCTTCGCGGCAGCACCTCGATCGGTCATGGCTGGGCCCAGGTGGGATTCAGTGACAACGGGGTCGAGTATGAGTTATCACGCAGCCACAACGGTGTTGTCATCAACGAATGGTGGGGTTCGGCCCTCGGGAACGTGCAGAGCAAGGACTACATCGCTCTGCTCGGCGGGACCGAATTCGGGACAGGAGATGTGGATACGCTCGGCCTCAATGCATTCCGCGGGGCCGGTTGGGGCACGACGGGCAATATCACGGCGGCGATGAGCGGCCGGGTTGACGCACGGGGCGGCACGACTGCCAGCTTCGTGCAGATCGGCCACGGGGGGGTCTTGCAGGATGGGACTGAGTGGAAGAGAGGACAGACCGCGACCAGCCTCGGCGGCCAGAGCGTCAGCATCCTCTTGAACTCCATGACCACCCGCGACGGCATCACGATCGATCCGATCGATGGACGTCGCTCCTTTTTCGCGAGCACCTGGCGGACCAACTATGCCGGGGACGCCGCGCGCATCGACGGGGATATCTCGGTCGAGGCAGATGGGGATGTCCTCTTCATGTCCTCGCGCGGCTTTGATGGGACCACCGATATGCTCAACCTGAGTGTCAATACCAGTGCCTATGCCCTGATCGGACACGGGGGCGAGGAAAACCACGGGAGTTACCACGGTGACATCTCGGTGATTTCGCACGGTGTTACCTCCGCCCCGACGAGCGCCGCTGACAACAACGGCCTCGCCGGACTCGGTATCCAGATCCTCGGCGGGCGGGGATCGCGATCGTATGCCGCGATCGGTCATGTCTCGGGATACGAAGGCAACCGGCGCAGTGTCTGGGACCAGACCCGCAGCGGAGACGTCACAGTGACCGCTACTTCCGGAGCGATTCGGCTCCAGGCGCACAATCAGGCGATCCTCGATGGGAATATTAACACGGGTACGCCGATCGGCCCCGACACGCCGACGCCGGTGGGCAACGCATCGGACAACTCCAACCTGGGCAGCTACGTGCAGATCGGTCACGGGGGGCAAAACTCTGATTTTTCCGCCGCCGGGGGAGTCTTTACGATGCCGGGCGGGACGAGTGTCACGACGATCATCCCCGACAGCTCCGCCACCGGAAACATTGCCGTCACGGCGGGCGGCACCTACGTGGATTCCGAGAATGCCGATACGCCCATCGGCGTCCTCGTCCGCGCCGGCAACCGTCGCTGGCAGCATGCCATGATCGGTCACGGAGGCACCAATCAAAGCGCGACCAACACTGCCGACATCGTCATCGATTTCGGTGCCGCGGCGATCACGCCCGTGCTCGGTCCTGATCCCTATGTCGCTCCGACTCTCGCCGCCTCCACCGGCTTTAACGGGAACATCCGGGTCGAAGCCGACAAGGGCAGCGTCATCGCGACCGGCGGGGACAACTTCCGCGCGGACCGGGTCTGGGGTTACGGATACAATTTTGTCCAGGTCGGACACGGTGGCGATGTCGTCAGGGGGGACAAGGGAGGCACTATCACCGTCCTTGCGGGACAGGGAGCGGGCGCGATTTCCGGAGATATCAGGTTCCAGGCCGGACGGATGCTACGCGACCATGCGTTGCTGGGGCACGGCGGGCTTGATTCCGACGGGGGTATTCTCGGTGCCGAAAACTCGGCCATGATCACGGTGGCCGCTCGCGGAGACATCAGCTTTGTCTCGCCTCCGAGCGGGGATAAGGACGCCATCGGCCTCTCGGGGGATTACGCCTACTGGTGGTTCAACGGTGGGAGCGCGACAGGGACACCGCAGACCAATCAGCCCGGCTACTGGCAGACCGAGGACCGTTTTGTTCAGTTGGGCCACGGAGGATACGCCAGCACCACGGTGATACCGAATCGCCAGGACATTTTCGTCACCTCGGGAACGGGAGACAGCGGCAATGCCGACGGCGACGCGGACACCGGCGGCATCACTTTTGTTGCGGGCGATATGGAACGTAACTATGCCCAACTGGGTCACGGTGGTCACTCGGCGGGCGCGAATGACATCAACGGATTTACGGGTAACATCGTCGTCAATGCCCTCGGGGGCGGGATAAAGTTCGACGCGAGCATTCTGGGGGCGCAGGCCGTCCGCCGTGCCACGGACCGCTCTCTCGATGGGGTGACGACCGGGATCACCACGGTCGGCTTTGGAGGCGGCTACGAAGCCTATGCGATGCTGGGACATGGTGGCTACGCGGCGAGAGGGGTGAACATCGGAGATATTACGATCAATGCGTGGGGTGGACTGGATTTCTCCGCTGCTCCCGCCGCCCCTAAAATCGATCAAGTGGTGACGGGTGCTCCTCTCGATGCCGCGCTGAACGCCGGAACCTATGTGTGGGTGCAACTGGCGAACCTCCGGGATACGGCAGTGCCTGCGACCGCGACGCTCGCCTACCAGACGGCGGAGATTCTGTCGAATGTGGTTCCCGGATCTCTCCAGATCGTTCTGAGTGACGGCAGGGTCATTACCGATGTGGTCCGAATCAGTTCTGACGACCGCAGCAGCCAGACGGCTGAAGCGAATGGCCTCTATCTCGATGGAGTCAAAGTCGGGGACATCAACTACGACTGGGGCATCGTGAGATTCAACAATACTACCAATCCACTCGTGGGCACGTGGACCGGGACCGGGGCTACGGCCTCTTTTCAAACCGCGCAGGGTCTCAAGGAGCGCGCTTTCGTGCAGCTGGGCCATGGCGGCTACGATGCTGACGGACCCAACACCAAAGCGAACGACCTGCTCAGCAACAGGGGTGACATCACGATCAACGCGGGGGGCGACATCAATTTCCAGGGTGGTGCTGCTCACCGTAGCTTCGCCCAACTCGGCCACGGCGGTTACGATACCAAGGGCTCCAGTGGCGGCAACATCACGATTGACCACATTGGTGCGGGAAATCCGCTCGGGACCGTGGGCGGGCTGAGCTTCCTCGCCGGACACGGCGGTGCGCGCCAATTCGACTACCACAACTATGCCCAGCTCGGTCACGGGGGGATCGAGGCCGACGGCAACCACTTCGGCAA
>JBDNIL010000312.1:0-46670 GCA_041688355.1 Verrucomicrobiales bacterium
GAAGTGTCGAAGGTCGGCCGGGACTCACCATTCGTTTTACACCATCCCTCGACCAGTGCGAGTGCCCTGGCGCAGGACTCGTTCTGTTCGAAGACTTGAGAGAGCCAGGCCCAGAAAACCACGGTCTGAGTAAAAATACACTCGCGAACATCGGAGGTGATCGAGGCCAGTCATTCTGCGGGGAGGACGTCGTGGAAGAGCGCGCCAAGTTCGGCCATCGACGAATCGATGGCCTCGTCGCACTTCTCGCGGAGAATCTCGAGTTGACGACGACGCGGGCTGCCTTGAAGTTTTGACGACAAACCCGGCAGGAATGGGGGAAGTTTTTTCATACCCTGCCAAACCCATTATGCCGGGTTATTCATGCACTTTTTTGTCGAGCACGGGCCTTATTTCCGTGCCATTCTTCCTTGGTACCCCATTTCCGTGCAGTGTGGCGTTTAGCATGGAAAACATGCCGCGAACCCCAAATTTCAAGTAGTATATTACTATAAATGACTCATTGTTAACCAGTTAGGTTGCCTGTTTTTGTCGTGCAGTGTGGAATTAAGATTCAAAAACCTCTTTCGAATTAAGAGCCTATTTCCGTATTTGGAAAAAAATTCCTGCTATCTTGACAAATCAACCGGAAAAGACTTCTATCTAATTCGGATAAAAACTCTATCTATCCATCGCAACCAAAAAATTAAAAACCATGAGACAATCCCATCTACTAAACCGCCTACTGCCCCTTCTCTTGGCTCCCTTCCTGGCAATAGTGGGTTCCGCCCACGCGCAGCTCGAATACTTTGCGAGCACAACCAACATCGAAACCCTCAACGATGCCACTCTCGAGGATATCTTCGACGAGATCGCGGCAGGCGAGATCTTCCAGGTGAAAATCACCGGTTCGATTATCCCTTCCGAGGATACTTCCGGCTCGCCTTTCGGAATTAACGGAGCGAGCAGCACTCCCATTCCCGTCATCGCCTATGTGATGGTAGATACAACGAGAACTGGCCCGAAGGTAACCGGTAGCAACGGGCACATCGGCTATCAAGGCAGCCAAATCCTCGCGGTCTACATCCACATTGGCCCGGAAAACAATCCCCTCCACGAAATCGGGTATGTGAACTTCCCACCCCTGACATCGAAATTTTCGCCGAGCACTCTCTTTCCTGTCACTTCCACAAGTGGTGCCCCTGCGGAGTTTTGGGTCAATCAGGATCTCAATACGGGTAATCCCACGATTGCCAGCATCAGTCTCGATAATGGATTCGACAATTTCCGGTTCGGACCACGTCACGTGACTAGCGGACCTATGGGCGGAGTCTATGTCCAGGAGTCGAGCGACTATTCGACCGGCGATGTCACCGGCGTTCAAGTGAGCAATCTCACTGCCCAGTACGGAGCATTCCTCCGTAACCTCGAGTTTAGAAAAATCGCTCTCACTATTGCCAAGTCGAAACTGAAGAAAGCAAAGAAAGAGGCCAGGGAAGCGAAGTCGGAGGGCAGAGCAGCAGCCAAGAAAGCGAAGAAGAAGCTGAAGAAAGCAAAGAGAAAGGCTAAGAAGGCGGCCAATGCCCGCGCAGCTACCGATGACGACCCGCTTTCCTGAGCGGCGAGCTGTCAGCGTAACCGCAACTCTATCGGTTTGGGTCATCGCTTTTGATGATGACTCAAACCAATTTCGCCAAAGCCATCGAGGCGAGACTAAGCACGAGGAAAAAACCGCACGTATCGGTGCAGGTCGTCAGTTTCGATCCGGACGCTAGCGCGGGATCAACTTTAAATCGTTTCAAAATGAGCGGGACCATTCCACCGAGCAGGACGGAAAGAATAGTGTTCAGCGCCAGCGCTCCGCCGACAACTAATCCGAGCCAGACGTCGGCCTTCCACAAATAGGCGACTCCACCGAGGAGCGTGCCAAGAACGAGGCCGTTCATCAGACCGAGCACGCCTTCCTTCCACACGATTCGGAGATATTCATTCGTCCAAATCCTACCCAAGGTCAGTTCGCGGATGCGAAGGCACCGGAGCCTGCCTCCCCACTCTCGGTCGCTCTCGCGCAGTTGGCTCCTGGAGGTTCTTTACATCATTTGGATTTTCATCCTACAAACGGGGGACTTGAAACCCTTTTGCCCTTCGCCCAAGCTGGGCGAACACAAGGTGGTCCAGCAAACGCGTGATTTAACGCTGGTGAGAAAAAAATTTACGTCTTGCGTCCGCGCGTCTGACCTTGGACGTTAGGTCATTGAACGCCCTCCTTCCCCGGCCCAACGGTGACAAGGATGCGGAAGGGATGAAAAAGCAAATTCCTAGCAATAACTCCTAGCAATATCCAACGATAACACGGACGCCCCGGCGGTGCGTCCCTACCGAAACAATCCAGTGGCCAACGATTGGGCGGCGGCAAATTTCGCCTATTTCCGTGCCATTCGCGACTGTCCCGAAAAAGTCAGTGAAGGACCACGGGCCCGACCAATTTCATCGGTCCGATTTTCGGGCCAATTGCGAAGACGTTGGCACGAGAGCGGCGGCGTTTCGCTAGCAGTCTGTCGGACGTAGAGCGTCTGAGCGAGGGAATTGGGGTTCGAGTCAGAATTTTCAGGCGTTTGAGGAATTTCTGTGAACACAAATGACGAAAACGAGGGGGAATTCGGGCCGAATCCCCGATTTCCGCAGCCGGGGGGATAAGTCCGACAGGCTGCTAGCGCCACGGGTCGAGTACGGTCACTTCGGGCGGAAAGGCTCCGACGTTTCGGGTGACGACAGTCAGGCCGTGATGCAGCGCGGTGGCGGCGAGGGAACTGTCCATCAGGGGCGGCTTGCGCCCGGCACGCTGGTGCCGGGCGTAGAGCGCCACCCATTCCGAAAAGACCGGAAGGTCCATCGAAAGGAGGCGTCCTGCGGGCCATCTCTCGAGCCGCCGATACCAGCGCTCGATCTCGTCCCGACGATCTCCCGGATCGAGGAGATGGACGCCCTTCAGCACTTCGCCAAGAGAGAGTGCGCTGAGGTGCAGATCGCGGTCGTGATCCCGCAGCCCCGACACCATCTTGGGGTCGGGCCGCTTTCTGGAAGACTCGCAGAGGACATTGGCATCGACGAGGTAGGCCATGGCGGGTCAATTGATGGCGAGGTCGCGCTCCACGTCGTCGGCGCGTTCGATTTCCCAATCTTTCACCGGGCAGTCGAGGAGGATGTCGGCGAGGGTTTCTTCGGGCTGCAGCCTGGCGTATTTCTCTGCGGAAACGACTACCGCGACCGGTCGCCCGTGCCGGGTGATTGTCTGCGCCCCCTCGACGCTCACCCTGTCGATCAACTCGCTGAGCTTGTTTTTCGCCTCCTGGAGCGGCCAAGTCGGATTCATAGGGAGAGCATCACAAGGAAATCCGGCCTGTCTAGCTGGAAATCTGCCGAAGGGAGTGGGTTCGGCGGCCTGTCCCTGCGAGGCTTCTTTGCGCATCGTGCCGCTGCTGTCGATCCGCTTCGGGTCGTGGACGGCGGCGGCATGGTAGTCTTCGTCGGGGATGCGATGGCAGAGGTAGCGGGTCTCGGAAGCCGCGAGTGCTTCGACGGCGGGCTGGAATAAACGGTGAAAGACTGGTGAATTGGGGTGTTGCGGAGAGGCCATAAAAAATTTCCAGCTCGACGCCTCAGTCAAGTAAATAATAGCCCCAACGTGCGATTTATCAGATCAGGTAGGACAGCGAGACTGATTTGAACCCCGTCGAAACCGGCCTCGCCACAGGCTCAAAAAGGCCCGGAAAGTTTCGTTACGCCCGCCCCTTCCAGACGGCTCGCTACGGTACCATGGAACGAATTCCAAATCTAACACTAACCCAACAGGAATCCTCTCCGGTGCGATCCCCTCTCTCCTCAAACGCCCCCGTCGCCCCCGTTCCTTCTCAGTAGTCGGAATCTTCTTTTTGGGGGTTGGGGCGGTTCCTCCGGCCATTGATTGCTAAACGGACCCGCGCGGCGCAGTTGCTGAGGGGTGGCTGGTTGATCGAGGGGTTCCGTGGTGGGTGGCTTCTTTGAGTTCAGCTCTGTTTGGAGGCGTCTCGGTGATCAGGTGATGAAAGGGGGACCTTGCACACAGCCAAACGGCGTGCGAAAGCCCAACCCGGCCTCACAGAGGCCAGCTACAGGCGCAACCCGGCATCATAGAGTTCGGCTCAAGAGGCCAGCTCTAGCGGAGCGGGAGACGGAGTCAGGGCCAATTCCCAATCTGACATTCACTCCCCCCAACTTCCCTCCCCGCGCCCTGCGGCGCTCTTTCGTTCCCAGCGTAACGGAGGCAGTGAGATCCGTGCCTTTTTGGGGCTCAAGGCATCGCCTCCGGTTGTAGACTGTTCAAATCAGCGTGGCGGATCCTGCTTCCGCGCCTCCCGCGCCACCGCCTCGCGGAGCTTGTCCTTTTTGCTTTTGCGATTTCCCTTCATGCCGCCTTCCCGAAGGCCGGTGCCGGGAGGGAGAGCCGTCGGTTCGAATCCGGCAATGACCTCCTGCGGAACACTGATCCCGGTCCGCTTTTCAATGAGGCCAAAATGGGCACTCGCTGCGGGAGTGACGAAGCTGATCGCGAGTCCGCTTTTCCCCGCCCGACCGGTGCGGCCGATGCGGTGGGTGTAGTCCACGTCGGAACGCGGCAGATCGTAGTTGAGCACGACCGGCAGCTTCACGATGTCGAGCCCGCGGGCGGCGAGGTCGGTCGCGACGAGGACGCGGATGAGCGAGTTTTTGAAATCGAGGAGCACGTCCTCCCGCGCGCCCTGACTGAGGTCACCATGAAAAGCGAGCGCACTGATGCCGTGGCGGCGCAGCTTGTCGGCGACATGATCGGCGGTGTATTGCGTCGCGACAAAGACGAGGACCCGCTTCCAGTCCTCTTCCGCGAGGAGATGACGCAGCAGAGGCGAGCGCTTTTCCTGATCAACGCGGATGGCGCGCTGCGTGATCACGGGGGCATCGGTATTCTCGGGCTCGAGATGGAGTCGGGTCGCGTCACGAAGAATCTCCCCGGCAAGGTGCTCGACCGACGGCGGACAGGTCGCCGAGAAAAGCAGGGTCTGGCGCTTATTTGGCAGCAATGTCAGGATGCGGCCCATCTCGTCGGCGAATCCGGCGTCGAGCATGCGATCGGCTTCGTCGAGGACGAGCGTCCTGACCGCCGAGAGGCGCACGGCATTGTGATCGACGAGATCGAGGAGGCGACCGGGAGTGGCCACGAGAATGTCCGTTCCGCCGCGCAGAGCCATCATCTGGGGATTGATCGAGACACCGCCGACTGCGCTGACGACCTTGATCCGCTGCGGCAGCCCCGAGGAAAGGGCCTGCACCGTCTCGCGCACCTGGGCGGCCAACTCGCGGGTGGGCACGAGGATGAGCGCGTGAAGGCGGCGCGGCGTCTCCCGGGGAATGGCGAGCCAGCGCTCGAGGAGCGGAAGCAGGTAGGCCGTCGTTTTGCCCGATCCGGTTTCGGCCGTGACGAGGAGGTCACCCCCGGCGAGCACGACAGGGATCGCCGCGCTCTGCACCGGGGTGGGAGCCGGATGATGAGCGACCGCATCGAGCAGCGGAGCCGAAAGGCCGAAGGAGGAAAAGGGCATCTTCATTTCTACGCCCGATCTGTATCCTGGCCAGTGATTTCCCGACTCCGGCCTCAACGCGGGAGCCCTCACTCGACTGACTTCACGCTCGAGAAAATCTTGCCGAGGCCTTCGAGGCTTTTCTCACTATCCTCTTTGTCGATCCAATAGGTCACCGTGAGAATTTTCCCACCGCCGACGGGACTGAAGAGGAATCCGATGAGGGCGGGACCGTTCTCCTTGCTCTCGCCTGACCACGAGATGCGGCTCCAGGTGCGGTTGCCGTCCACGAATTCGTGTTCCTCCATGGAGTCCTGATCAACCTCGACGGCATTGTCTTCCATCAGCCAGGTCAGATTGGCCTCGATGATGGCGTCGAGTTCCTCCGTCGTTCCGGCGATCTCGAAGTAGATCATCGTAGCGCCATCGGGCGACTGGGCGAGGACGCCCTCTTCTGAATCTTCGGGTGACCAGTCATCGGGGATGGTGACGAGGGCCACAGATTCCTCTGCCGGCAGAGGGATCGTCCCGGCGGAACCGGCGAGCGGCGTGAAGGCGGCAAAAAGGGCGGCACAAAAGATGGATTTTTTCATCAGGAGGGAGGGTGAGTAAGGAGCGCAGATCAACGCCGTGAAACCCGAATAGGCGAGGTCTATCGGGTGCCCGGCAAAGAATTCCTCCCTCCCTCCCCGCTTGTTATCGGATGTCTGTCGGCTACCCTCCCGCACTCTCTATGAAATCATCCGTCCTCCTCTCCGCCCTCTCTCTGCTGACGACCATCGCCTCTGCCGCCGAACCGCCCGCCCCGCATCTCATCGTGAAAGAGCTCTACGCGGCGCACGCATCGGAGAAGAGTCCCTTTTTCCAAAGCGAAGACCGGAAGCGTCTCGATCCCTTTTTCACCAGAGAACTCGGCGACCTGCTCGTCAAAGATGTCGTCGAGGCCAAGGGCGATCTCGGACGTCTCGACTTCGATCCGCTCTTTGGCTCACAGGACCCCCAGATCACTGACTTCGTGATCGGCGAAACGGGTCTGGGCGGCGACAAAAAGTTTGGCCCCGATGACGAAGCGGTCGTGCAGGTCACCTTCAAGGACTCCGGAGCCGAGCGGATGGTCTCTTTCCGCTTCATTCAGGGAAAGGACAAAGTCTGGCTCATCGAGGATGTCCGCTATCCTGATCTCGATAACATCCTGTTGAAGGATTTACTGAGCGGGAAGGAGTGAGGGGATCGGAATGAGGTGGACAGGAGTGTCCACCCTCCTTGTTCCTGCCCTCGCTAACATTCGCGTCGCCGCGATGGGAGTCGACGCTCTCAACCATCGAATGAGGTGGACAGGAGTGTCCACCCTCCTTGTTTTCACGCGACGATCTTCGAGACATCGAGCAGCCAGACTTGGCGGCCGGTGCCTGCGTGTGGGGAATCGACGGTGACGAGTCGACCGTCATTGCTCGAGCGAGGATGGGTGTCGCAACGCCATTCGCCGGCATACTCTTTCGGGAGATGGAAATTCGCGAGATCGTGCCGCACCCTGGTCGGCTCGTGATAAAGATAGGGCGTCTGGTGGCGGCGCACGCCGGTCGGGTAGGTGTCGTTGAGGATCCACTCCTGTCCGCTGCCGACGGTGAGGTAGGTGTTGTGCCCGTTCTTCGGCATGATCCCCTCCCCAACGACCGCGACCTCCTGCGTTTTGTCTTTGAGCAGGTAAAAGGCGTCGGGCTTGCCCTCGGGTCGCGTCCAGGCGGTGATGTGCCCCGCGTCGCGCCAGATAAAATGCGAAGTATAGCCTGACGGATCAATAATATAGGGATCGCTGCCGTCAAAGTTCATTGTGAACATGCGGGTGATGAAACCGTTGTTCACCGCGAACTCCGCATCGTCGGGGCCCTTCGACCGCCAGCGGTGAAGGAAGGTAAAGCGCTTCGAATCGGGCGCGATGAGGAGGTGATTGAACCAGTTCCACTGATCGGCGAGAGAGCCGCCCTGGAAAGGAATCGCCACCGCGTCGGCAAGACTGAAGATGAGCTCGGACTCGCCCGTCTCCATGCTCACCCGCCAGATCCCCGACTTTTCGGGTGCCTTTTCAGTGCGATACGGATCGGCAACTCCCTGGTAACCGTAGCCGGGACGCAGCGCCTGGAGACGGGCAAAGTCAACCGCCACTCCCCACTTGCCGTCGGGGCTGAGCGCATAGACCGCACGCGGGATCGTTTTCATCTCGCCCGTTTCGATGTTCTTGATACGACAGACGAACTGATCCTTTTCGCGATCATTCCAGACCACCTCATTTTTAGAGCCGGGTCGCCATTGCAGCATGCAACCCTGCTGCCAGCCCCAGGCGTCGCTCTTGCCGAGCTCGGTCCAGCGGTCCCCGTCTTCGAGATCGACCATGCCGACCTTGATTTGATCGTCCGCTGTCGGAGTGCGATGCTCGAAGCTGACCTGATTGCTCAGGACAAATCGATTCGAGGGATCGAACTGAAGTTTGTCATAATAACCGAACCAGTGAAAGGCAGGGCCCTTCGTGATCACCCGAGCCGGGACGAACGCCTCGCTGTATTTTGAAAGATCCACGGAATCGGTTGCCTCCTGCGCGTAGCCACGGCCGGGCAGAGTTAGACCGGCGGTGAGAGCGGAGGCGGTGGAAAGGAAATGACGGCGTTTCATGTTGCTGGGGAAAAGAAAGTCGGGAGGAGCATTCTAGCAGCCTATCCGACTTATCCCGCCCGGCTGCGGAAATCGGGGATTCGGCTCGAATTCCCCCTCGTTTTCGTCATTTGTGTTCACAAAAACTCCTCAAACTTATGAAAATTCTGACTCGAACCCCAATTCCGTCGCTCAGACGCTCTAAGTCCGACAGACTGCCAGGGAATTACTCCGGCTCTATCCATCGGAAATTCTTTCACTGATCGGGCATCATCGGGTGACGGAGGGGTGGCGACCGGGAAGTCATCACTACAGAAAGCCGATACGACGTCAGAAACACTCACTCAATTGCGCTATCGAGGTTTTGCACGAAGTGAGATCCTGTGTATGATCCACGTTTGGATCTCTTACCATCTCATTCACCCTCTACATCCCGCCACGACATGCCCTTTCAATTCACCGGATTCGCAGACGAAGCTGAAAAATCACTCGCCGGTCAGATCGCCACCCTCGAAGAAGCCGGCTGGAGCGCGATCGAGCTGCGCCTCGTCGGAGGCAAAAACATCTGCGACCACACCGACGAGGAATGGACTGCGGTGAAAGAGACCCTCGCCGCCCACGGCATCACCATCGTCGGCTTCGGCGGTCAAATCGGCAACTGGGCCCGAGCGGTGACTTCTGATTTTCAAAAAGACCTCGACGAACTGCGCCGCGTCGCGCCCCGGATGCGCGAAGTCGGGGCGAAATTCCTCCGCATCATGTCCTGGCCGAATGACAAGGACGCACCGCTCTCCCGCGAAGATTGGAAAGCCGAGGTCGTGCGCCGCCTCCGCGAACTCGCCCCCATCGCCGAGGCCGAGGGTGTCATCCTCGCCCACGAGAACTGCAGCGGCTACGGGGAAAGTCCCGAGGGTTACCTCGAACTCGCGGCTGCGGTGAACAGTCCCGCCTTCAAGCTCATCATCGACACCGGCAACAACAGCCTCCACCACAATAGCAACGAGGCGACCTGGGACTACTACCAGAAGTGCCGCGACGAGATCGTCCACGTCCACATCAAGAGCGCCAAACCCAATCCGGACGGTGGAGATTGGATCACCTGCCACGTCGACGAGGACCCGGTCCAGCGGCGTATCCTCGAAGACCTCCAACGCACCGGCTATGACGGCTGGCTCTCGATCGAACCCCACATCAAAGCCGCCATCCACACCGGGCAGGATGTCGACGACACCGGAGAAGCCCGCGCTGTCTGGGTCGATTACACAAAGAGGCTGGAGAAGCTGGTGAAGGAAGTCACTGGTTGACTGGTTGACGGGTCACGAGTGAAATCAGAGCGTAGCGGAGGTCGTGAGACCTTCGGGCGCTGGTCCTGCTAAGACGAAACTCTCAGCCGAGCCTCTTTCGCTCGGCAATGCCTCGACAACCGCGCGGGGATCGCTACGATCAAGCCTATGCGCTTTTCTTTAACCACCCGACTGGCCTTATCCCTTCTCGTCTTTTCCGCTCTTCCGGTGGCGGCAGTAGAGTCGCCACGCCCCAACGTGCTCTGGTTCGTCGTCGATGACATGTCGGCTCACCTCTCTTCTTATGGGGAAAAGCTGATCGAGACCCCGAACCTCGACCGCCTCGCCGCTGAAGGAACCCGCTTCACCCGCGCCTATGTGACCGCTCCGGTGTGTTCCTCCTGCCGCTCCGGACTCATCACGGGGATGTATCAGACGACGATCGGCGCCCATCATCATCGCAGCGGTCGGGGGGAGAAAAAGATCCTCCTCCCCGACGGGGTCGAGCCTTTGCCTGCTATCCTGCAGCAGGCTGGCTACTACACCTGCATCGGCAGCGGTCTCGCCGGCAAAGACCATCGTGGGCTCGATTTCCCCGAAAAGGCCCCGCCGAAACGCCGCCTCGGCAAGACCGACTACAACTTCGAATGGGATCCGGCGATCTATGACAGCCATGACTGGGCCGGGAGAGCGCGGGATCAGCCATTCTTCATGCAAGTGCAGTTGCACGGCGGAAAGCTGCGGGAAGGGCCGATCGCGGAGCGGGGAAAGTTCCGAAATCAGGTCATCGCCACTCTCGGCAGCCTGACCTCACCGGACGCGGTGGAGCTGCCGCCCTACTACCCGCGGGATCCAGTCCTGCTGCAGGACTGGGCCGACTATCTCGATACCGTGCGCCTGACCGATCACCATGTCGGACTCGTCCTCGCACGCCTCCGTGAGGAAAATCTCCTCGGGAACACGCTCCTCATTTTCATGACCGATCACGGGATCAGCCACGCCCGCGGCAAGCAGTTCCTCACTGACGAGGGGACTCACATCCCTTTCATCGTCTCCGGCCCCGGAATCGCGAAAGGAGTGGTCCGCGACGATCTCGTCGAGCACATCGACATGGTCCCGGTGTCCCTCGCCGCCGCCGGACTGCCCCTGCCGACCGCGCTCCAGGGACGCGATCTTTTTGCCGCCGACTACGAACCTCGTAGCCACGTCTTCGCCGCGCGGGACCGATGCGACGAAACCACCGAAAAGATCCGCAGCCTCCGAAACGAGCGTTTTCTTTACATTCGGAACTATCACCCCGCCCGGCCGCACTTGCAGCCCAATGCCTACAAGGACAACAAAGACATCGTCATCGCCCTGCGACGTCTCCACGAAACCGCGACTCTGCCGACGCTGACGGAATCACTACTTTTCGACGTCCCCCGTCCCGTCGAGGAGCTCTACGACTACATGGAGGATCCTCATCAGATCCGCAATCTCGCCAATGATCCCGCCCACGCCGCAACGCTCGCGTCAATGCGCGCGGCCCTCGACGAGACCCTCATCCGCACCCGCGATCCGGCTCCCGAATCGCCCGCCGATTACGACAGCGACATGGCCGAATACCTCCGCCGCCCCAATCCCGAAGTAGCGAAAAACATCGCCCTGATGAAGCAATGGGCGGCTGAGGGAAAATAGGTCCACAGGGAGAGTGCTCGAGAACAAAACGGCCGAAGCCGTCACTCCTGCTCTTTGCCGGGGGCGACCTGGAGGTCACCACTACGGCGGATCTCCCCGCCGGAACTTGCCAATGTTCCTCCCCTCTTCGCTGAAGCTTCGAACGGCAGGCCGTTGTGCGCCAATCAGAAGAGTCTGCGTCAAAGGAAACGGGGTCGACGAACCGCCCTGCGCGGGTGTATGCTGCGCCGATGATGAACTTTCGCCGCCTGGGGACGATCTCCTATGCTGAGGGGCTCGCCCTGCAAAACGAGCTTGTGGAGCAGCGCCATCGCGGCGAGATCGGCGACACCGTGCTGCTGCTCGAGCACGAGCCGGTCTATACGATAGGCCGCACCCGCGACCGCTCCAGCCTGCGGGATCCCGACGATCTCCCCTACCCGGTCTTCGAGACAAATCGGGGGGGCCAGGCGACCTTTCACGGGCCGGGGCAGCTCGTCGGCTATTTTATTTTTGACCTGAACCAATACGGACGGGATCTCCACGTCTACCTGCGGCAGATCGAGTCCTTACTCATTGATTTCGCCGCCGGATTTGGTATTGATGCGTCTCGCAGGGAGGGCCTCACGGGCGTTTGGGTCGGGAACCGTAAGCTGGCCTCCATCGGGGTGGGCGTTCGCAAGTGGGTTTCGATGCACGGTTTCGGACTGAATGTCTCGAGCGACCTCTCCGGCTACGAGGCGATCACGCCCTGCGGGCTCTCTGATGTCACGATGACTTCCCTTTCCACAGAATCCCGGCGTGCGGTCACGGTCGAAGCGGCCGCGCGCGCGATCGAGCCGGTCATCCGGGCGGCTTTTGACGGTGCGAGGGTGTCACAGGCCGGGATCGGCGATCTCGAAGCCTGAAATCAGGACCACAAATGCACGCGATTTTACACGAACATGGCCCCGTCCGCCGCTTCCCCGTGACCGGCGGGGATTCAGGTGAATTCCTACGCGCCGCAGATCTGAACCCACTCCCCTTTCCCGCCAACTAAATCGATGTATCTGGTGGCGGTCAATCTGGAGAACTCGCGGGAGATGGCGGTCGCACAGGCCGTCGTGGGGCGTCCGCTCCGCATCGGGAGAAAGCCCGAGAGTCTGCCCGAGGAAGCGGTCGACATCCTGCGGATCACGTGGAGTGACCGGCTCGTGAGCCGCAACCATTGCGAAGCGGTGCGGGCCGAGGGCGACCTGCTCACGATTCGCCGACTCCCGGCCCTCACGGGGCGCGGCATCCCGAATGCGCTGCACTCGAATGTCGCACCGCGCGAGCGCCACGCACTCATCGAGCCGATCGAGTTGAAGCTGGGAGGATCGGTCGTCCTCGGCGCCCGCGGCACGACCGCAATCTACTGGCTGAAGTCTCTGGGGGATCTCGACGCGGAGATCGAGCGCTACCACACGGAACTGGAGAAAGAGAAGGAGTCGTTCGAAGACGCTCCCGTGACGCGGCAGGACTACGACGAGGTGGAGCAACTCGACGAGTACAGCCTGCGGCTCCAGCTCAAGCTCCTCCAACGCGAACTGCCGCAGCAGGTACTGAGCGGCTGGACCGATGAGGTCGATCTCTTTTCCCGTGCCGCCGTCTTTCTCGAAAATGCGCTCCCGGGGCAAAAAGGAGTCACGGCGGTCTTCATCGCGGTGGAAAAGACGGAGGATGGCGTCGATTTCGAGGTCCTCAATCCCGATCCCCTCGCCCGCGCCGACTTCCGCCCGAGCCGCACGCTCATCAGCCGGGTCAATCTCGTAGAACCGAACCCCGCCGACATCCGCATCTGGGCGTCGAAGGACAACAACCGCGTCTTCGCCGCCGACAGCCTCGGCGCCCGGATCGACTGGGTCGCGATCATCCCCGTGGCCCGGCTCGACGAGTCGGCCGTGATCTATCGCGACGCGATGCGGCGTCCGGTCTTCCTCTACGTGGAGACGCGCCAGGCTTCGGAGACGGCGGCGGCGGCCTTTGTCCCCTTCCTGCGGCTCATCAGTTCGCTAGTCGCGAGCCTGCTCTCGGCGCGGGCCGACCAGAAGATGCAGGACCAGATGTCGGCCTATTTTTCTCCCGGCCTCCGCAAGGTCCTGCGTATCCGCGACCAGTCCGAGCTCGAGCCGGCGATGGTCGATTGCACGGTGATGTTCGCGGACCGCCGCGGTCACTCACGACTGCTCGAGCTGGCGAAGAGCGACGAGGAAATCCTCGACCGACTCGATGAGAACCAGAAAGTAGTGGGGCTGATCACCGAAGAGGTTTTTGAAAGTAGCGGCGTCGTGACCGATTTCGCGGGCGACGGGGCTCTCGGTCTCTGGGGCTGGCCGAACGTCGGCGATCAAGGCAAAGACCACGCACTCGCCGCGGTCGAGGCGGCCGAGGCGATCATCCGGCGGCTCGCGGACCGGGTCATCTACGAAGAGCAGCAGGATAGACACATGGCGGCCGTCCGCATCGGCATCAGCACGGGCCGCATCGCGGTGGGGAAAACGGGGCCGACCCAGCAGTGGCACATCAGCGTCTTCGGCAGCGTCGCGAATCTCGGGGCCCGGCTCGAGCGCATCGCGAAAGAGTTCCGCATCCCCGTGTTGATCTCGGACGAGACCTACCGCCGTATCAAGGATATCCCCGGGCGCCGCTTCCGACAGCTCTGCCTCATCCGGCCGGCAGGGTTCGAGGAAAGCTATCCCATCCACGAGCTCGTGCTGCCGCGCGAGATGGGCGGCTCGGGCGTGACGGATGACGATGCCCGGACCTACGAGCGCGCTTTGAACCATTTCAACCACGAGCAGTGGGACGATGCCGTCGATCTGCTGGATGCCCTGACCGAGGACGATCCCGCCGCGATCTGGCTGCGGGGCAAGGCCCTCTGGTTCCGCAAGACACCGCCACCGCCGGGATGGGCGGGCGAGATCCAGAGTCTCACGAAGTAGATTTAACTGTTTGGCGACCCCGGCTTCTGCCATTTTAGCCTCTCTCAAGTGCAAGAAGAAGATTCCATCAGGATCAAGGACTATGTGATCCACCAGCCCGCGCTGGGGGAGGGCGCGTACGGTCAGGTCTTCCGTGCGACCTATCGCGGGATCTCGGAGCGAGCGCTCAAGATCTTCCGCCCCGGTGCGGTCGATCTCGCGACGATGGCGCGCGAGCTCGAGAAGCTCTCCCAGGTGACCGAGCACCAGGGCATCGTGACCCTGCACGACTTCGACCTCCTCAATGACCCGCCTTACTACGCGATGGGGCTCCATGCCTATCAGAACCTCGACGGGTTCTGGGAAACCCGCACCCTCGAGCGTCTCTGCGGTCATGTCGATCACCGCGAGGGATGGCGTCTCATCCGCGACATCGCCGACGCGGTCTCCTATCTGCACCGCAACCAGATCATCCACTGCGACATCAAGCCGTCGAACATCCTCCTCACTGACGAGGTGCCTTTTCACATCAAGATCTGTGACTTCGGGCAGAGCCGCGGTCAGTCGGCAGAGGGACTCCACCCTGTCGGGACGCCCCTCTACGCGAGCCCCGAGCAGCTCCGCAACCCGCGCGACTCGGCCGATGGCAAGGGCTTCCGCTGGGATGTCTACAGTTTCGGCGTGGTCGCCTACAAGCTCCTCACCGGTGATCTGCCGCGGCTCCAGGGTCTCGCCAATGCCGAGCGCCGCAGCTTTGACCCCGACTCCACTCTCGTCGAAGCGACGATCGAGGGCGATCAACCGCAAGGTGAAAATATCGTCACCGGCGGCCAACTCGCAACGCTGATCGAAGCGGTCGAGGACATCACCTGGGCTTCGGGCTTCTACATCCCGAGCGACCGCAAGCTCCTCATCGAGCAGTGCCTCAGCCTCGACCCGCGCGAACGACCCGCCGACATGCGCGAGGTCTGGGGCCGCATCGAGCAGCTCGACCAGCAGGCCGTGGTGAAAAGGGCGCGACGCCTCAACACGATTTTTGCGATCCTGCTCGTCGTGGCGCTATGGGCCTCGGGCTTCGCCTTCATCCAGGCGCGCAAGGCAAAGCAGGCGACCGATGCCGCGATGCTCGCCTCGGTCGAGTCCGAAAAAAGCGCCGGTGCCGCCGTCGATCTGATGCTGCTCTTCGTGAGCGAACTGAACAAGGGGGATATCTCGGGGGCGGGGGCGGATCGACTCTACTCCATCGTCTCGGAGAACGCCCAGACCTTCCTCGACAACCGCTCAAAGGACAGGCTCACCTCGACGCGCATCCTGCGTTTTTCCGCCCAGACGGCCGGTCTGCGCGCCCGACAGGCACTCGACCAGGGCGATCTCGGCGAGGCGCTGAAGGACTTCACGAGCGCCTACGAAATCCGCTCGGAGCTGGCCGAGGACCCGAACTCACCCGACGATCTCGCCCTGCTCGCTTCGCGCGACCTGATGGAGATCGGCAAGATCCACGAGCTGCAGAGTGATTACAAAAATGCCGCGACAGCCTACTCCGCCGCCCTCGAATGGCGCAGCCAGGTGAGCGGGGACGGCGGTGTCTTCTCCCTCGCCCAGATCAAAGAACTCGCCACCAACTACAAGGCCCTGAGCCGGGTCCACTCGCTCGGACGAGACACCAAGTCGGCTCTCGCCACGCTCAACGAGATCCTCAGCATCGTGAACCGCCGCATCGAGGACGGCGCCCCCTCTGACGTGCCCGGCTACGCCCTCGAGGCGGTCAAGGTGCTCCTCCTCCTCGGCGGGATCGAATACACCTCTGGCGAGATTGCGGCCGCCTCCACGACCTATCAGGATCTCATGGTCCTCGCCAAGTCGCTCTCGAGCGCTCCGCCCAGCCTCGCCGCAGAGGCCTCCCTCGCCCACCTCACCGGGCTGCGCGCTCTCGGTCAGATCCAGCTCGATCAGAAACAGCCCGAGGCCGCCCTCGTCCTCTTCCGCGAAGAGATCAAGATCCGCGAAGAGGCGACCCGCCTGCGACCCTACGACGCCGAGGGCAAGGTCGCCCTCGCCGAGGCCTACGGCTACGCAGCACAGAGTCTCGATCTCACCAATGCGACCTCGCGCGCTCTCGCGACTTTTTACCTCGAGCAGGCCGTCACCCTCATCGAGAAGCTGCCCACCGACATGCAGACACAGCCGGACATCCTGAAGAAGTCTGCCGGATTTAAGGCCTCGCTCGCGGCGATTCTGGGAATGGAGTGAGCGGCGGGGCTGAGGCGAATGGCACGGAAATAAGCGGATTTTGCCGCTGCCGATTCGTTGGCCACCGGATTGTCCCTGTCTCTCCCAATCATCTAAAAGTCACAATCTCAAAAGCCCCCAACACCTTGTAGTCCTTCGCATTGTTCGTGATGATTTTCGTCACCTTTGCGTTTCGAAACGAAGCGGCGAGCAAGGTATCGAGGAGGCGTTTTCGTCCCAGTTGATAGTGGCGGAGCCAGGCGAAGAAATCAGAAACGGAGTTGCCATCGGGAAAGACGCGCACCACTTCAGCGGCATGCCACCACTGCTCCGCTCGGGAGATCGCATCGGTTGCGACGAGAGGCACTGGCATTCTCTGCGGATCGGTCACTATGTGGATGAACTCAGCCAGTGTTTGCGGAGCGAGCGCAAAATCATGTTCGTCCGCCAGCAGCTTTTGCAGAAGCGCATCCGCTGATTGGTGGAAGGGATGATCTACAATCTCGCAAGCCACGAGAAAATCAGTATCGAGGCCGTAGGTCATACTCCGGATTGTCCATCAAGCATTTCGCCAAGGATATCATCCTCAGTCGTGATGGGCTCGATCGCTCCGCCAACGCTCGTCGGTCGTCGATCCCGCAAGCTCGTCCGGCGATTCATGTGTTGCTGCCGATATTCCTCCATCGCCTCACGAATCAACTCTGAGGTCTTGCGATCGACCTTCGCGGCGTAGGATCGAAATTCGTCGTAAACGGGCTCAGATACATTCACGGTGATGGTCTTCATACATTGAAGTTAATGCATCTAGCGCTTTTCGCAAATTATTCTCGCGCCGGACTTGCTCACGGTGGTCCCGGGCAGGTCGGAATAGGCCGTGTAGCCAAGTTGACTCGAGCTGCCCGCCTGCGCCCCTCGCCCTTCAGGGCTTCGGCGTCGCGGGAACAGGTGGGGTTCGCGGGGACGGTTCGCGGGGACAGGTTAATAATCAGGCCCAGTATTTTCAATTTAATCTTTCCAACCTGAAAAATATGGGATTTTAATAATTTGCAGCCAAATGAATGACCTGTCCCTGCGAATTTGTCTCTGCGAATTAGCGCGCCGTAGTGGTGACGTCCACGTCGCCACCAGCCGGATGTTCAACCACTCACTCGCACTCGAACACGATCCCCTCGTAGATCTCCGCAAGGGTCAGCGACGCGCCTTGCCCTGGAAATTCAAGCCGGTCAGCCGGATCGGTTAGCACCGTGACAGACCACGAGTTCTCCTGGCGGCGCAGCCATTCGATGCGTCGTTCCTCTTGAGCCACGATCACATAGTGTTCCAAGGAGGTAATCGCCTGGTAGGCGAGCAACTTTTCACGACGGTCGATGGACTCGGTCGAGGGAGAGAGGACTTCGAAGAGGATCACCGGTCGCTCCAGGTAGTATTCGTGATTGTCCTTCGGATCACAGCCGACCATCACGTCGGGGTAGTAGAAAAACTCAGAAAGGGAGGTCCTGATGTGGAGTTTGACCGCTTCGGCATAAACCGAACAAGGCCCACCTTTGATCTTCGCCTTCAAACGAGTGTAGATCCCGAGCGCCACTTCATTGTGCCTGCGCGAAGCCCCGCTCATCGCATGGATCACGCCACCCAAGTATTCATGGCGAACCTCACTCGACATCTCCGACGCGAGGTATTCGACGACGGAATAAAACTGTAGCTTTTCAACTCCCATGGACTTCGAGAGCCTACCACGACTCCGGCCACGACCCAAGCCCATTTTCCCCTTCCCTTACCCTCCGCGTTGACTCATGAATAAAGACACCGAAGAAGGAATTTGAAAGAAGGCGTTTGAGGCCCATTGCCTCATAACCGAGGACACCGTGCCGCATGGAAAGAACCATGAGCCGGAACACCCGCGACGAATACCTGAAAACGATGCGCTGCCGACACCGCCCCTCTTCCTCATGAAACGGATCGGGCGCATCGAGGACGAGGCGGCGTCCGTCGCCAAAATTGTGAGTCCGATCGGTTTTGCCGCCTTCGGCGCCCTCTGCGGTCAGGCTTCGCTTAGTTGTTTCGGTATCGCGCCGTGGCAGTCCCAAATGGGCTCCGCGTCCGCCCATCGATCCGGCGAAAACTCCTCGAAGTCGTCCCGCCAGACAGCCTGTGGCGGCACCTCGATGGGCTCCATCGTTTGATTCGCCCGCCCCGCACGGCGGGCTCCCCTGCGGGCTCCGGGTTGACTTCGCTTCTCTCGCCCTTCGGGCTGCCTCCGGTAGTCTGTCTCGCTGCACTCGACTCGCCTCCGTCCAAAACGCGTCCGATCCCTCGACGTTTTTCGATGTCGAAGGGCGGGTCGGGCAGAAGCGGCAGCGCGACAATTCGTTGATGTCGCTGTCGCTCCACCCTTCGGGCTACCTGACGGCACGCTATGTCCGCTTCGCTCCCATTCCCAAAGCCCATGCAATCGCAGAAAAAATTGAGTGCACCTTCAGCGCACTCTTTGCGAGATTCCCTTCGGCAGTGGTGACGGCTCGCTAGCTCGCGGCAAGCAACGAGCCGAAGGTTCGCCGAAGGTTCGCCGAAGGTTCGAGAGGGCAGGTTAATAATCAGGTCCAGTATTTTTAATCTAATCTTTCCAACCTCAAAATATGGGAATTTAATAATTTACAGCCGAGTAAATAGCCCGTCCCTGCGAATTTCTTTAAGATGAGGTTGAACCAAGAATGAAACGAATGAAACGAATGAAACGAATGAAACGAATGGGACGAATCCAATGCTCCGCCAGACTCCGGGTAGGGCGAGGCCTCCCAACCGGCTCACCGGGACGGTTCGCCCTACCGTCTTTTCCCATTCGTGAATTTCGTTCCATTCGTGGTTCCCTTAGCTGTTTTGTCGGGGCGGCAATGGGGTCAGACAACGATGGCACGGAAATATGCGGAATTTGCTTCCGCCGAACCCGTCCCATTTCACACTCCCTTCACCGCAGCCTCGCCACAATCACTCAGCCAGAGTTCCGCCTCGCCCGGGAGACCGATGATCTTCAGCTTTTCAAAAATCTCCGCCATCGACGGCTCGACGATCCCCTCTCTCTCCAACTGCACGAGATCCCCGGGCACCTCCGGAAAGACCTCACAGGCGATCGCCCAACAGGCCCAGGCGCGCCACGATCGCAGCTCGCGACGGGGTTCGACCATGCGGGTGGCGAGGTGCTGAAAATGGCGGCGGGGATTCCCGATGTAGTGGGCCTCGCTCCGCTGTTCCAGGATCCAGCGCATCGCCCGATACGGCAGCGGCCACTCGAGAAGGACGGGCTCGTGCCCCGTAAGGGCGGCGGAAAAAGCGCGGTTCAGCAGCAGGATGGCCTGGGCCGGCAAGCCGCGTTGGCAGAGCGACTGCGCGCAGCGCAGGGCGAGATCGTAGAAGACCTCGCCTCGGTCCTGCCCGACGCGCCGCATCGACACGGCCGAGAGCGAAGCATCGCCGGGCGGGAGGAAGGGGCACACCTCCATCTCAATCGAGGAAGGCGAATTTCCCGAAGGACGAGGGCACGTGGAAGTCGGGGATCTCCACCTGCGGATCGATCCAACTGATCCAGTTCTGCACGACTCCGGCGGGACCGTGGGAAAACTCGGCCCGGTAGACTCCGGCGATCATTTCGTTCCCTTTGAGACACCCGAGTTCGCGCAATTCTTCGAGCGGAATGCTGCCTTCGAGGAGGTAGCCGCCCTCGAGGATCTCGCCCGCGAAGGAGAGCCCGTCGAATCCCCACGCGTCATCAATCTGCCGGTGGTAGAGCGCTTTGTAATCATAGACGCTGCCGCGCGGTTCCATCTCGGCGCCGTAGTAGGGCGTGGTTAGGTCGGCGGAGGTGGCGAAGAAAAGCTCGACCCGGTCCGACCCGAGTGCGGCGGCGTGAGGTTCGCCGGTATCGTCGAGGACGAGGTCGTCGTCCTCCACTTCGAAGCGAAAACGCAGCCTTTCGTGATTCCAAACCGCACGAAAGGAGGTCCAGGGGCAGGGCCGGTCGAGCCAGGGAAAACAAAAATCCTCCAGCACGCTCGCTCTTTCCAGATCGAGGTCAGCCGAGTGGTGCACTGGGTAGGTCTTCATGCCGGAATATGGAAAAGACCGGGCAATTGAGCAAGGTCGGTGATCACCGCATCGGCGGTAGCCGAGGCCTCGTCAGCAGTGAGTCCGCCGAGGCGCAGGCTGCGGGCGTCGCCGGCAAAGAGGCCGGTGCGAAAGCCGACCTCGCGGGCGGGGAGGATGTCTTTGATCATGTCGTTGCCGAGATAGAAAATGGCTTCCGGGGCGATGCCTGAGAGAGCGCCGCGCTGCGCGAGACTCTCGTAGAGCCGGGGCGAGGGTTTGCCCTCCCGCTCCCGGTAGGAGAAGACTTGGAGGTCGGGATCGAATCCCATGCCCTCGAGACTCGCGCCGAAGAGCCCCTCGATGACCGGCAGGGTGTAAAACTGCGCATTGGAGATGATCCCGAGTTTTTTTCCGCTCGCGTGAATTGAGCGTATCGCCCGCCCTGCACCCGGCATCGTCCAGACCGGATTTCGCCCGCACTCGTAGCGCATCGCGACCTCTTCGACGGACGCCCCGTTCTCCGGAGTGAGGCAGAGGGACTCGAGGACTTCGGCCCAGACTTCGCGTATCTCCACCTCGGGGTATTCGATCCCGTGCATACGGCGCTCGGCCTGGTGACGTCTCACGGTGGACTGATAAAGATCATCGAAGTAGGCGGGACTGACTCCGAACTCATCGAGGATGGAGTCGACCTCCCTCTCGTCTTCCCCGGCGGGCTCGATGTCCCCTGCCGCAGAGATGAGGAGGGTCCCGTAGATATCGAAGACCACCGCCGAGATCCCGGGCATCGCCGGCAGATGCGGGGCAACCCCGGTCGGGATCGGTCGCATCGGCCGCATCGTCCTCCGGATGTAGGCGGCCGCGTCCATCGTCAGTTGCGCAGTAAGTTGAGCCTCGAGGGATTGAGGAACTGCTGCAGCACTTTCCGCGTCGGGAGATGGGTCACTTTGCCGACGGCTCCGCTGCCGACGCGGTCGTACATTTCCCCGAGCCGCTCCCCGTAGCTCGCGAGACTGTAGACCCGCCGGATGATGTCGCGTCGCTCCGCGATCTCGCGCCCGGTGTAGAGGGCGAGCGGAGGGATGGAAATGCTGTCGAGGTAGGCGGGGCTCTCTCTCAGCTTGCGCAGCACCTCGATCTGGAAAGGCTCACTGAGGACGCCGAAGTCGATGCGCCCCTTTTTGACCCAGGCCTTCAGGGTCTGCGTCACCGCCGAGCGCGGCAGATCGCAGTTGTAGGCGAGGTAGCTGCGCCGCAGCATCGACTCGATCGCCGCCATCAGCTCGCCCTCGTCGAGCCACTCGATCGGCAGATCGATGCGCTGGTAGAGATTGCCCATCTCAATCCCGTTCGCGGCGAAGTCGCGGGTGATGTCGGGCAGGTCGCGGCCCATGACCGACTTGCCGATGATCCAGGGTTCGAGAAAGGCGAGGCCGAAACCCTCGGCGATACTCGTCGTGACGATGAAGTCCGACCAGCCTAACACATCGAGAAAAGAATACTTGTCGCCCTCGGCGATGCCGAAGGTCACGGGCAGATGCAACTCGGCGGCGAGGGACTCCCACTCCCCGTGGATCTTCTGCCAGTCGGGGTTCTCCGGCTTCAGGCTGGTCGCAAAATCGACCCGGTCCCCGTAGATCAGCGCGAGGAGGAGGAGCTCGCCGATGTTTTTCCGCCGTATCCCGCGCGAGGGATAGAGGGCAAAAAGTTTATCCTGCGAAAAGGGCCTTTCCTGCGGCGTGGTCGAGACCGCGAGATCGGGGATCGCGTTCGGGATGACGTGCAGGTTCGCGCCCGCGATGCCGGCCGCTTTTAGAAAGTCGTGGTCGCGCTGGTTTATCGTGGCGTAGTGGATCTGCTTCGCGACGGGATAGAGCGTCTCTTCGAAAATCGTCTCCGTGTCAAAGAAGGAGCGCTGGCTCGTGTAGTTGCCGGGGCGGCCGTCCTCTGAGAAATCGTGCAACTGCAGTACGACCCGTTCGCCCTGCGAGGCGAGTTCGCGGATGACGCTGGGGAAGAGGACGTTTTTTGCGAGGGTGGGATTGTGGAAATGCCAGACATCGGGCAGCGCCCCGAAATGCTCCACCGCCTCTTTCTTCAACTGCTCGGCGAGGCTCTCGGCGACGACGGGGCTGCCGGTCTTGCGGTAGTTCAGCGCGGGCACGACTCGCACTCCGCTCTGTAGGGCATCGGCGAGAGGCGGCTCGCCGGAGAGGATCACGACCTCGTCGCCGCGCGAGGTCATGACATCGCGCGCCGCCTCGATGACGCGGGTGACCCCACCCCGCCGCAGGTGATAATGCACGATCGCGATGCGCCGCTTCCCGGCCTCTCCCTTATCTGCCATGTCGCTCTCGGTACTCCGGTAAGGTAATCATTGGCGGCCGCTCTTCCTCAAGAATCTCGTGCGTGACCTGCTCGTATCGCCGACCCTCGGCCTGGAACTGGCGAAAGAGTCCGTGCAGTTCGGGCAGATCTTTGGCCATGCCGTAGGTCTCGAGGCGGTTCAAAAAAGTCTGCAGGATGCCGAAAGACATTTTCCCCAAATCGGTCGTGGACTGATTGCGGTGGACTCTTTTATCCAGGTCAGTCTGGGCAAAGGCATCGAGTCCGCTCGACTGATAGAGGTCGATGAGGTGCGAGGTCTCGACCCCGTAGCCGATCGGGAAAGGGAGACGCTCGAGGACTTCACGACGAACCGCATACTCCCCCGAGAGCGGCTGCATCAGCGCGGTGAGCTCGGGGAAAAACATCGAGAAGAGCGGACGCACGAGAATCTCGGTGACACGCCCGCCCCCTGACGGCCGCACTTCATCCGAGACCGCGAGAGGTCTATCATAGAAGGCTTTTACATACTGGATCTCGGGTCGGTAGATGAGCGGCGCGACGAGAGCGCTCGCGAATTTCGCATGGATGTTTTTGATGTCCGCGTCGACGTAGCAGATGATGTCGCCGCGGAGCTGGTAGATCGCCTTCCAGAGATTCTCCCCCTTGCCCGGCTTGAACCCGTGCCCCGGCAGGATGTCGGCCGAGAGGTAGGTATCGGCCCCGTAGCTCGCCGCGATCTCGAGGGTGCGGTCGGTCGAGCCCGAGTCGATCACCGCGATCTCGTCGATGAGCGGGTAGCGATCCATCAGCTCGCTTTTGAAGACGATGATCTCTTTCCCGATCGTCTTCTCCTCGTTCAGCGTGGGGATGCAGAGACTGATCGTGAGACCGGCCTCGTGCTTTGCCCGCACCAGCTCCTGCATGTCCCAGAACTCACTGTGATGGAACGTGTTCGTCTCCAGCCATCGGGCTATTCTCTCGTCGGTTTCGGACATGGCGTTAAAAAGTAAAATCGCCCCCGTCCATGAACTGAAGCATAGCGACGAGCTGGGCGAGACCGTCAAAAATCGGATCCAGCAAAATCGATTCTTCGGGTGAGTGGCGATTCTCTCCTTTTGTCAGGCCCAGCGTCAACGACGGAATGCGGCGATCGAGCAGGGCCGCCAGCTCGGACACGCTCGGCTCGACCCGCGACTCGAGCCCGAGCGCTACGAGGATCTCGCCCGCCTCGCGCACGAGCGGATGATCGAGCCCGAGATTGCCGGGGCGGCGGCGCGCGATGATCTCGATCCCCACGGTGGTGCCACTGCGACCGGAGAATCGCTCGACGAGCTGCACCAGCTCGGCCTCCACCTCCGAGACACGGTCGGCGTCGAGACTGCGGATCTCGAAGCGGACGAGGCCCCGGCCCGGCGGCACGCTGTAGCCCGATCCCGACTCGATCGAGCCGATGAGGACCCGGGTATCAGGACATCCCCGCCGGTTGATCGCGAGCATCGCCTCGATGAGCTCGGAGAGGGTCGGGACGACGCCCGGGGAAACCTCGGTCGCAGACTCCTCGTCGTGGGGACGGACCACCTCCACGACGATCTCGCCACGTGCCATGCCGAGGCTGGAGAAACTGAGCCGCCCCAGGGCCATACCCTCGAGGCAGAGAGCCGAATCGATCTCCCAGGCCGAATTCTCCAGGAAAAATCGCATCCCGCGCAGGTCGCCGCGGCCGAAGCTACGCGTCGTGCCTAGGAGAATGAGATTCGCGTCGAGGGTGATCCCCAACTCGTCGAGGATGAGCGGCAGAGTCGCGAGGACAGCGGCGCCGAGACTGTTGTCGGCGAGACCGCGTCCGCTCATCACCCCGACACCGACCGAGACGGTGTGATCCTCGGACTCGGCCCAGATCTTGTCCACGTGCGCGGCGACGAGGAGATTGCGTCGGCCTGTCTTCCCCGAGATCACCCCGGCGACATTGCCCGCCTGATCGAGGGAGATGTTATCCAGCCCGCATTCCGTGAAGCGATCGCTGAGGAATCGCGTGATACGGCGCTCGTAGCCCGTGGGCGCGGGGATCTCCCCGGCCATCACGACATTGGCGAAGAGGATCTCCCGCAGGTTCCCGAGAGCCTCGCGGTGAGCCAGGAGAGTCTCGCGAGACCCCCGATTGACGATACTTTTTGCCATGGACAGATGCCTGTCAACCTAGGGTCACTCCGCGTTTCAACAAGCGGGAATGAGGATTCCTCATCGCCGCATTCTGTATACAATGGCCGAAAGGCCACAGTAAAAAAATCGCTTCTCCGTCCTTGAACCCACTCCGGTGGCGCGCGTAGACTGTTGCTCCTCCGCCCTTTCCGATGAAAACGACCCTCGTCCTTCTCGCCACCTCAGCCACCCTTTTCACCACCCTGCTCACTCGAGCCGAGGAGAAAAAGAGCCCCGACCGCTGGCTCGAGAACATGGCTGCATTTGAAGAACGCGACGCCGCGACCGTTCCGCCGGAAGACGCGCTCCTTTTTCTCGGAAGTTCGAGCATCGTGATGTGGGAGCTCGAGACCTCCTGGCCCGATGACAGGACGATCAACAACGGCTTCGGCGGCTCGAACCTGCCCGACGCGATCGCCCACTTCGACCGACTCGTGCCGCCCTACGACGCCCGCGCCGTCATCGTCTACTCCGGCGACAACGACATCAAGCTGGGACACAGCACCGCCGAGGTCATCGCCAATATCAAAGCTCTCCACGCCCTCATCACCGCCGCCAAACCCGGCGTGCCGGTGATTTTCATCGGCATCAAGCCCAGCATCGCCCGCTGGAATCTCTGGCCGACAATGAAGGCGGTGAACCTCGCCATGGCCGCGCTCGAGGGATCCCTCGCTCACTTTTACTTCGCCGACATCGCAGCGGTCATGCTCCCCGCCGACGGCAGCGCCCCGGGGGACGAATGGTTCAAGAAAGACGGACTCCACCTCAGCCCCGAGGGCTACGCGAAGTGGACCGCCGTTCTCAACGAGGCCCTGAAGCGAGCCGGAGCCCGCAAGTAAACGGGAGTCGACAGCGGGGAAAAATCGTGATTTTTCCCATCAGGCCGCCAACTGAGCCGTTAAAAAAGAGCGGTCCGTATGCGCTTGCCCCGAGGGACCATAAGCACTATAGTTAACATTCCTTAACTTTTATGGTTTCTTTAATACATCGAGTTTTTCTGGCCTTCGCCATCTTTCTTGGCGCGGGGAGCGGGGTGAGGGCGGAGTACATATCGGTAAAAGCCAACGTGCCCGAGCCGAGGCGCGAGTTCCGTGCCGCCTGGATCGCGACCGTGCACAATCTCGACTGGCCCTCGACCTACACCCTCTCCCCTGCCCAGCAACGTGCCGAGATGATCGCCCTGCTCGACCTCGCCGCCGAGACCGGGCTGAACGCCGTCATCTTCCAGGTGCGCACCGAGTGCGACGCCTTTTACAAATCGAACCTCGAACCCTGGTCCTTTTTCCTCACTGGGAAAATGGGTGTAGGTCCGCCTGACGGGTATGATCCCCTCGCCTTCACGATTGAAGAAGCCCATAAGCGCGGGATCGAGCTGCACGCCTGGTTCAACCCCTTCCGCGCCAGCGCGACGGAGCGGTCCGCAAAGTCGTCGAACCACATCACCCGCACCCATTCCTCACAGATGCTCGCCTCGGGCAGCATGAAGTGGGGCAACCCGGCCTCGGAACTCGTCCGCAAGCGGGCCATCGACGTGATGGTCGATGTGACGAAGCGCTACGACGTCGACGGCATCCACATCGATGACTATTTTTACCCCTACCCCAAGACGGTCGGGGGCAAGACGATCGATCAGTTCAACGACTCGGCGTCGTATCAGGCGTATCGGGCAAAGGGCGGCAAACTCGACGTGCGCGACTGGCGCCGCAGCAACATCAACACCTTCGTCTCGAGCCTCTACGGAGCGATCAAGTCTACCCGCGCCTCGGTCGATGTCGGGATCAGCCCCTTCGGGATCTGGCGTCCCGGTTCGCCGCCTACGGTCAAGGCCGGACTCGATGCCTACGATGATATCTTCGCCGACTCGCGCCGCTGGCTGAACGAGGGTTGGCTCGACTACTTTTCCCCCCAGCTCTATTGGCGCATCGAGTCGGACCAGAACTTCACGAGCCTGCATCGCTGGTGGATGGGGGAAAACAGAAAGGGCCGCCACGTGTGGCCCGGTATCGCCTCGAGCCGTATTCTGAGTTCCGAGGACAAGGGACGACCCGCCACCGAGACGATCCGACAGATTGACGTGACCCGCCAATATGCCTCGCCCTCGGGCCCCGGACACCTCCACTGGAGCATCGAGGCGATCAAAAAAGACCGCGGCGGCCTACGTGCCAAGCTGCGCAGCGCCTACGCCGAGACAGCGATCCCGCCGGCCTCGCCCTGGCTGGGATCGAGCGCACCCGGCGCCGTCTTCGTGGCCCCGGTGGAACAAGGGGGCAATCTCACCCTCACCTTCAAAGCGGATCCCGAAGCCCGCTGGAGAGTCATCCAGGTCCAGAACGGGAACCAGTGGACGACCCTGCGCACCATCCCCGCCTCACAGGGGACCTACCGCCTCCAGGGCACCCCCGCCGCAGTCTCGATCCGCCACATCGGCCCCACCGGGATCCTCTCTGTCCCTACCGTCATTGCCCGGAAGTAACTTTGCCGAACTGACGTATCCCGTGTTGATGGAAGCTCTCCGCAGACGATACTGGTTCCCCATGAGAGGTTTTTCAACTCACGCCCGTCTGGCCCTGCCGATCCTGCTCGCCCTATCCCTGTCGGCCTGTGACAAGGATCTCCAGGAGCGCGTCGATCGGCTCGAGGCGGAGCTCAGGGGGATCCGCTCGGACACCCGCGACTCAGTCGATGAGCTGAAAAACCGGGTCATCGCCGCCGAGACCAAAGTCGGCGTCTCCGGAACGGGTAAAACTCTCGACGAGCGCATCGCCCTGCTCGAGGGATCCTTCGGTGAAGTCCTCACGATGAAGTCGCGGGACAACGAGATGGTCTACCTGCGCGCCAATTTGCAGGGCCACGCCCCGCTCCTGACCGACCACGGGACCTTCCTCGTGCGGATGGAGGGCATCGATCTCAATGTCGCGTCGGGCGGCTACACCGTGCATCTCAACATCGGCAATCCCCAGGCCATCGCCATTCAGCAGTTCACCCTGCGCGGCGACCACGGCGGCGGCACCCCCGAACTGCCCGAAGACGAGGACTACAACCTGCGCAACGAAAAGATCCAGGCCTGGCAGGAGACCCTGAAGCCCTTTGAATATCGCGTCGCCAAAGTCCTCGAGCCCTTTTCCTGGACGCCTTTCGACATCGAGATCGCTGCCGACACCCGCGAAGAACTCGAGATGATCCGTTTTTCCATGATCATCGAGAATGCCCAACTCAATCGCCAGATGGCAGAGGGCGGCGGCAGCTCGAACCAGTTCGCCCACATCCAGATCGATTCCAAATCCGCCTCCGTCCTGAAGACCGAATACGGCGCCTTCCTCATCGCGATCAAAGGCACCGAGCAGAGCGAGGTCGGAACCAAGGTCCATCTCGAGATCGGCAACCCCTACGGCTTCACCCTGAACCAGAGCCGTCTCATCGGCGACTACGGAGCCGCCCTCCCCATCCGCACCGACAGCGCCAGCGAGGAGGAATACACCGAGAAAATGCAGGTCTGGAGCGCGTCCCTGCAGCCCTTCGAATCAATGATCTCGTCGAAGATTTCCAGCTTCCGCTGGAACAAAACCACGATTCTCATTCCCGGTCCGGTCGAAAACGTGAAATTCCTCCGCTGCCAGTTGCGCATCGAGGATGTCACCCTGCCCGCCGCGACGGGGATCACGCCGGCGAAATGAGGCGCCCCCCCGGTCACTCCAACGCATCTTTTCCCGCAACGGGGGCGTGATCAAAATCACCCCCGAGCGCCAGGTAGAGATCGACCCGGTTGTTCATCAGGCCGAGCTTGATCGTAAGCAGGGCGCTCTGGGCGTCGAAGGCGCGGCGCTGGCTTTCCAACAGGGTAATGATGTCGACCAGACCCTGTTCATACTCATCGAGGCTGAGTTTTTCGGCGCGGCGCGACTCGGTCACGGCGGTGGAAAGGGCGGCTACCTGAGACTTCAGATACCTCTCCGCAGCGAGAGCGGTCTCGACTTCACGAAAGGCGGTCAGGGCGGTCTCGGCATAGCGCGCAATCAACTCGTCGCGTTCCTGCTCGTCGAGTCGGATATTCGCCCGGAGACGCCCGCCTTGATAGAGCGGACGCGTCAGATTCTGCCCGATTCCCCAGACCAGATTCTGGATGTTAAAAAGATCCCCGAAATCATCGGTCGAGGCCGTGCCCGCGTCACCCGTGATGCGGATCGCCGGCAGCAGCGCCTTGCGACTGGCGGAGAGGTCCTTCGTCGCCGCATCGACCGTGGCCTCGGCGGCGAGGAGATCGGGACGGCGCAGGAGCAGCTCACTCGGCAGCCCCGCCGGGACTTCACGGGTGATCTTCGGCAGTCCCGAGAGCGCCTCGATCGTACCCGAGGGATATCGGCCGAGGAGCGTCTCGAGGACACGCTTCGATCCGTCCACCTGACGCTGGAAGGCGATGTTCGCCGACTCGGCCCGGGCGATGTCGGCGCGGCTGAGACTGATCTCGAGGGCGGCGCGGTCGGCGACGTCGCCGGCCTCGAGCTTGTCATCGAGGATCTTCAGGTTCGTCCGCAGACTCGCGAGAGTGCGACGCGAGAGCTCGACCTGTTCGCGCCCCTCGATGATTTCAAAGGCTGTCTTCAACACATTCGCCGCGAGGGAGAGCCGCGAGGCCTCGTAAAGACTGCTCTCGGTCAAGACTCGGTCGAGTTCGGCATCGCGAAGGTCCCTGACCTGTCCCCACAGATCGATCTCCCAGGACATGTCGAAGGTGAGATTAAAATTGTTCGCCCGCACGGTCTCGAAGGCTGCCCCCCTGAGGTTCTGCGAGCGATTCACCTGCTCGGAAAGACCAGCAGTGGGGAGTCGGTCGGCCCCGACGATGCGGGCTCGCTCGCGCGCCTGCTCGACGCGGAACCGGGCCGAGGCGAGATCGTAGTTTTTCCCGACGGCCTCTTCGACCAGTTCCGTGAGCTGCGGCGAGCCGAAGTCCCCGAGCCAGCCGGTCACGGCTTCGTTGGGGATCGCGCCGCCCCCGGTCGTCCATCGGGCCGGCAGATCACCGACGACGGCGGCGGGATTGACCTCCCCGGTATCAAGGAGAGTGCAGCCCGAGAGCAAAAATCCGGCGCAGAGTACCCCGACGAAGCTCGGGAAAAAGCTCGCGTGTCCCGATGAGTCTGTAGTCGTGTCGTGCAAGGGGCCACATTCAGCAGCCGAATAACGACTTTGTCGAACCGGAAATTTTACAAATACTTCTCCACCCCCGAGAATATCGCGAAGCCGATGAGCACGATCGCGACCGGCTGCACGACGGAGCGACGATACCATTCGAAGCGGCTCAGCGGCAGCAGCACCGCCGCGCTGACGAGGGCGACGAGGACGAGGGCGCTCTCGGTCCCGAGGAGGTAAAAGATCACGTCCCCGGTCCCGGCGCCGTCTTTCCCGAAGATCGTGGCAAAGGGCAGCGAACTCGCGATCACGTAGCCCGAGAGCACGCCGCCGGCGATCACTAGCGGCAGCCGCCAGGCCCGCACATGACGGTGGAAAAGCGTCTCCCCGCAGATCACCGCGACGATCCCGACCAGCGCGAGCGGGGCCCACGCCACCACGGGGATGAGCTTCCACGCGGCGAGGGAGACGACGAGGCCCTGCGTCACGAGGAGCGCGGCGATCTGAACGAAGACATTTTTGCGTCCCAGAGTCAGCAGGAAAATCCCGATGGTGAGCAACCACGGCAGCCAGCTCCCCTGGAGGAAGCTGCGCCAACCGGCGAGGAAGGCCGCTTTGCCCTCGTCCTTTGAAACCGTTTCGGGCACGGCAGTTGGATCACTTGCCACAGCGACCGTCGGGGCGGGCTCGACCGCCGCCTTAGCCGTCCCGCCATTTTCCGCAGGGAAAGGATCGCCCTCGACGATGGGAGCGATACTCACGGGACGACTGTACTCCCCGGCGAGGATGACCTGCATGCGCCGGCTCGGCTTCTCGTCCTTGATCACGACCATCACGACCGCCATGGGGCAGCGCGGATCGAGATAAAGGAGGAACTCCTTCGCTCCCTCGGGGATAGCTCCCGTCAGCTTTGTGAGGACCTGCTGGCGACGCAGCTCCTGAGGGGTCGCTTCATCACTGGAGTCGACGGTCTCGATCGACATCTCCGGCTTCTGATCATTGCTGTCGAACATCACGACGAGATACTCCTGCGCGAACTCGCGCGCGGCGTCCTCGGGCGAGATCTGGTCGTTGAGGGCCTGCTCTTCACTCGGGACGACCTCCATCGCCGCATCGAGGACGTAGGTGTTCTTTTCGGTATTCAGATAGGAGATCAGCGAAACAGACGACACCCGATGAGCCTGCGCGGCAACGGGGAGCAGCACGAGTGCGAGCATGCCGCAGCGGAAAAAATGGGGGGTCAAACGGGGGGGTGGCGTTCTCATGCGGGCATCGGTCCCGAAGGTAAGGAGTCCCCCGCCGCTTTGCACCTAGCAATTTCGTAAATCGCGCCAGCCTGATCGCGTCATTGCGTCGTTATTGTCTGGAATCGAACTTGGAGATGTCGTACAAGATAGAAAACCTTTTGTCATGAGTTCCAAAAAGAAAGCCGCTTCCGAATTTGACCGCCGCAACTTCCTCCGCACCGCCGCCGGGGCCACCGCCGCTGCGGGTGCCTTCATCGGCGCCGCGAGCGGCCAGGGCATCGACCCCTCGAAAAAACTCAAAGTCGGCTTCATCGGCACGGGCGGTCGCGGCACCGGCGCGGCCCAGCAGGCGCTCTCGGCTGATGACAACATCGTCCTCCACGCCGTCGGCGACGTCTTTCAGGAAAAAATCACCGGCTCCCTCGAATCACTCAACAAGGACAAAACCCTCGCCGGCAAGGTCGATGTGCCCGCCGAGCGGCAGTTCGTCGGGCTCGACAGCTACAAGCGCGTCCTCGACTCGGGAGTGGACGTCGTCCTGCTCACGACGACGCCGGGCTTCCGCCCCCTCCATCTCCGCGCCGCGATCGAAGCGGGCAAACACGTCTTTGCCGAGAAGCCGATGGCGGTGGATGCCGCCGGTGTGCGCCACTGCTACGAGACCCTGAAAATGGCCGAGGGCAAACCGCTCTCCATCGTCGCGGGCTACTGCTGGCGCTACTCCCCGAGCCGCCGCGAGGCCTTTAAAAAGGTGATGGAGGAAGGGCTCATCGGTGACGTCGTCGCCGTCTACGCGACCTATTATTCGAACCACTCCAAGCCCCATCTCGATCCCAGTCTCCGCATGGATGGCGTCAGCGACATCGAGTGGCAGATCCGCAACTGGTACAACTACACCTGGCTCGGGGGCGGTGGCCTCGTCGAGCAGGCGGTCCACAGTGTCGACAAGATCGGCTGGATCATGGGTGACCAGAGCCCGATCCGCTGCCGCGCTACCGGCGGTCTCGGCGCCCCGCAGGCGGGCGGCAATATCTTCGACCACTACCACCTCGCCTTCGAATACCCGAACAATGTCTGGTGCCACCTCGCCTCACGCAAGGCTCCCGGTTGCTTCAACGAAAACGCCGACTACATCCGCGGGACCAAGGGCACTCTCGTGATCGGTCGCGGCGGCGATCCTTACATCGAGGACAACGACGGCAAGCTCGTCTGGCGTTACCGCAAGCCCCGCGAAGGCGAGGCGAACATGTACCAGGTCGAGCACGACGAGCTTTTCAAATCCATCCGCACCGGCCAGTTCATCAACGACGGTCAGCGCATGATGCACTCCACGATGATGGCGATCATGGGCCGCATGTCCTGCCACACAGGCAAAGAAGTGACCTGGGAAGAAGCGATGGCGGCCAATGAAGATCTCTTCCCCGGCGAAGATGCCTTGCAGTGGAGCCAGAACTACAAGCCCAATCCCGTCGCCATCCCCGGCGTGACTCAGATCGAGGGAATCGGCGGGGTGGAGAGCAAGGCGTGAGGAGTGGAATCACCTCGTCAACCGCACGATCACCCGGTTATCCTCCCGCAGATAACGCCCCGCCGCCTCGCGCACTTGGTCGCGGGTGAGCGAGCGCACGGTCTCGGGAGTTTTGCGGTAGTGATCCCAGCCGAGCCCGATGAGTTCGTCCACGGTCGCGGTGGAGGCGAGTTCACGCACTCCCTGGAGATGGATCGCCTCGCGTCCGAGCCACGAGGCTTTGGCACGGTCGAATTCCTCTTCCGCAAGGCCGTCGTGGATCATCAGATCGATCTCGCTGAGCATCTCCGTCTGTACGAGTGCGAGCTTCTCGGGTGAGGTCGAGGCATAAAAGACGATAAATCCGGGTTCGAGCCCCGAGATGCGGGTCGCCCCGACCGAGTAGGCGAGCCCGAGCTCTTCACGAATACGGATGAAGAGACGCGAGGCCATGTCGCTGCACGCCTCATCTATCATCTCGAGCGCGGGATTGTCGGGATGGGTCAGATCGACGGTGCGATACCCGATGAGGAGCACGGCCTGCTCTTTCTCGTGGATCAGATCGATCTCGCCGGAATAATCTGACGGCAGGACCAATCCCGACCGGGTCATGAACTCGCGCGGCCCCGCCGGCAGGGTCGTCGCGAAGCGCGCGCGGATTAGCTCTTCGGCCCGTACCGGATCGAGGTCACCGAAGACGCCGACGACGCCGTTGCCGCCCCGGACGAGTCGGGCATGCAGCTCGCCAAGGGTGCCGCGATGCAGCGCCTCGACCGACTCTGCGGTGCCGCTCGATTCGAGACCGTAGGGATGAGCGCCGTAGAGACGTCGCCGCAGAGCCTTCATCGCCACGGTGAAAGGGCGGTCTGCCTCCGCTTTGATCTGGGTGAGCTGGTGGTCTTTTTCCCGCGAAAGAACCTCGTCGAGGAAAGCAGGCTCGAGCAGGGTCTCGCCGAGCAGGTCAATGACAAGATCGAGATCGGGCCGCATCGCGCTGAGGGAGACGCCGAAGGAGTTGTTGCCCACGCTGGAGCCGACTCCGCCGCCGACCGACTCGATCGCGAGGGCGAGATCTTCGCCCGAGCGTTTCAGGGTGTCTTTCGTGAGCAGACGCGACATCAGGCGGGTCGCGCCGTTGTTCACCGCCGTCTCCCCGAGCAAACCGCCCCGGAAGACGCCCGAGGCCTGGACGAAAGGCACACGATGGTCGCGCAGGAGCAAAACAGTGAGGCCGTTCTCGAGGGTGATCTTGTGAATCTCTTCCGAGCGTTTTGCAGCGCTCGGGCGGGCCATCATTTTTGCCTCAGCCTTGGGGATGAGAGCAACGCGGGTCTGCCGGTCGGTCCGCAGGTACTTCACCGCGACCTCGCGCACCGTCTCGCGATCGACCCGCTGCACCGCCGCGATGTAGTCGCGGGTGTAGTCGAGATTGCGAGTGAGGAGCCAGTTCGTCCCGAGGTCCGAGGCCTGGCCGCGCATGTCGGTGAAGGTGGCGAACTGTGAACTGAGCGTCTGTTTGCACGCCTTCTCCAACTCCGCCACGGTGACGCCGCCCTCTTTGAGCCGCTCCACTTCTTCGAGGATCGCGTCGAAGGCGGGTTCGCTTTTGCCAGGCTCGGTGTCGAAGCTGACCATGAACTGCCCCGTGAACGAGGGAGTGTAGGCATAGGCCCCGACCGAGTGGGCGAGATGCTGCCGTTCCCGGATGGACTGGAAAAGCCGCGAGCTGCGACCGTCGCCGAGGATCGCAGCCATGAGGTCGAGCGCCGGCACGTCGGGATCGCTCCCGGGCGGGAGCGGCCAGGCAAGGCGCTCGCGATGGAGGTCGGTCGGGAAAGTGATCTCTTCGTGCCGATGCCCCATCTGCACGGGCTCGTCGGGCAGGATCACGGGCGAGCGCCTCCGCCGGGTAAGCTCGCCGAGCTTGTCAGTGATCGAGGCCACCACTTCATCCGTATCGACATCGCCGGCGACGACGAGGAAGAGATTATCCGGCGAGTATTTTTCCCGGTAGTAATCGTAAAGGTCGTCGCGGCGCAGTTGGTTGAAGATATCGAGGTGACCGATGACGGGGTAGCGACACGGGTGGACGGCGTAGGCGGTGCGGAAAAAGGCCTTGCTGAGGACCTGCTCGGGATTGTCCTCCCCCATCGCGATCTCGCGGCGAATCACCTCCCTTTCGTTCTCGAATTCATTCTCGGGGATCGCGGCGAAGCCGATCACGTCACAGAGGACATCGAGACAGACCTCCGTCCCGCTCGAGGGCGTGTCGATCCAGTAGACGGTGCGGTCAAAGGAGGTGTAGGCATTGATGTAGCCGCCCTGCGACTGCACCGTCTGCGCGATCTCGTTCGCGCTGCGCCTACCGGTCCCTTTGAAGAGCATGTGCTCGAGGTAGTGCGACATGCCTGCGCCGAGCCAGGCGCCTTCGTGAATACTGCCGGCGCGACACCAGGCCTGCAAGCTCACGACGGGAGCAGAGCGGTCCTCCTGCACGATGATCTCGAGCCCGTTCGGCAGGGTCGAGACTCGGGCCGTGGACGAAGGGAACTCGAGAGAGTCGTCTGTCCCACTCAAAGTTCGCTCGATTTCGCAGGTTGATTGCCGCGGGTCGGCGGCTCGAGGTCGGTGACCCGGGTCGCCCGCTGGAGCACCTCACGGGTCGGCCGATAGGGGGCCTGCAGCTCGTCGTGCAACTTCATCACGCCGCAGAAATCCGTCGGCGAATCCTCCTCGGACCGGCCGAAGGCACCGGCTTCGATCAGATTAAAAACGATCGCACCGATATCCTCCCCTTCCCTGACCCCCCACGACTCCAGGACGGCAGCCGCCATCGGCCCGAATTTTGCGAGGGCATGCTCGACGACTCCATCAAGGAGTTCGGGACCGCTCACGTGGCGATGCTCGATGAGCTCGTCTTTCCGGAGCGTCTTGATCGTGTGATCGAGCGCATCCTTGAGGAAATGGTAACCGTCACTCTGATAGCGTCGATCCCGGCTCGTGATGGTTTTGACGGCGACGTCGAACTGAACTTTTTCCATAAAACGGGGCTGGAGAGTACCTTACACCCCTTTCGCCAAAAAGCCCGGTCGAGTCAAGAGACAAAGCCCCGCGATTCGGATTTCTTGCGCACAAAGGACGCGATTCTCGACGGGACACCGCGCCCCGTCTCCGGCACAGTAGAGTGGCCCGCGAAGGGCGATCCCCGGAAAAAGGAGGAACCGGCAACAGCAACGGGGGTTTATAAGAAAGATGAGAAAAGGCCTGCGATTTCAAACCAAACTGATGCTAACCCTCGTAGGGGCGATCTCCGTCGTGACCTTTGCCCTCATCTGGCTTACCGAGACGAAAGTCAACCAGGCCTACACCCGCCAGTTCTCGCGGGACTTCAGCCACATCATCTCCGAACTGGAGCGCTCGCGCCTCGAACGCACCGGCGAGTTCATGGATCTCTGCCGCAAACTCGCGGCCCATCCCTACATCGTCGCCTCACTGAAGAACAACGCCTCGGAAGAGCAGCGTCTCGCCTTCTGGCGATACTACCAGCAGTCACTCAATCAGCTCGGCGACACGATCGAGGGACGACCCGACGCCCCATCGCAGCGACAGACCAGCCTACCGGATCTCATCAACAAAATGGGCTCGGTCGGTGTCGTGACCCGCGGCGGCAATATCACTGGCCTCTTTCACCCCCAGGCCGATGCCAAGTCGGCCAGCAACGAAAAACGCCGCCTCGCCGGAAAACAGCTTCGCTATCAGTCAGGCGGAGTAAACAGGGCAAAAAAACGGGTCGATGATCTCCTTGAGAGCGTCAACCAGCAGGCGCTCTATCTGCCCTTCGATTCCTACGAGAGCGGTCGCGCCGTGCAGGAGGTCGTGAGCACTGCCGTAAAAGATCCCGTCAGCGGTGAGATCATCGGCCATTTCCTCCGCGCCACGCCAGCCGAGACCGATGCCCAGCGGTTCATTGAACGCTACCAGGCGCAGTTCGACTCCGACGCGCCTCTCCTGAGCGGCATCTTTCTCGACGGCCACCTCTACTCACGCCACCTCCCCGACGAGCTCGCCGCAAGCATGGCGGAGATCGTGGGGGAAAGGATCGCCGCGAAGGATCTCCTCGCTGACCCTGACTCCTTTCATTTCGAGGCTTCCATAGAAGACTCGCCATTTCGCCTCTACATCGCCCCGCTCACCGGCGGTGGAACCTACGATCCCGCCTTCCAGGTGAGCGCCTTCTCCCTCGCCATCCTCAAAGAAGATCTCGCCGAACTACGCCTGCGGGGGAGCGGCATCGGGGCCTTCGCCCTGCTCTTCGGGGTCATCCTCGCCTATGTCTTTTCCCGCAAACTGGCCGTCCCTGTCCGCGAACTGACGCGGGCGACCGGGGCGGTAAAGTCGGGCGACCTCACCACTCGCATCACGATACGCTCCCACGACGAGATCGGCGAACTGGCTGCGTCGTTTAATGAAATGACCGAGGGACTCCAGCAGCGCGACGCCTACCGCGGCATCCTCGGCAAAGTGAGCGACGAGACCGTGGCCCAGGCCATGATCAGCGGTGACCTCGATCTCGAGTTGGGCGGGGAGCTGAAGACGGTCTCCGTCCTCTTCTGCGACATCCGCGGGTTCACCGGCATCACCGAACACATGCCCCCGAACGACGCGATCAATCTCCTCAACCACCACATGACCGCAATGACCTCGGTGGTGCGGAAACACTATGGCGTCGTCGATAAATTCGTCGGCGACGAGATCATGGCCGTCTTCGGCGCGCTGAAATCCTACGGCAACGATGCCGCCCACGCCGCCGCCTGCGCCCTCGAGATGATCGCGGTGCGCGAACAGCTCAATCGCGAAAGCGGTCAGCCTCTCGAGATCGGCATCGGGCTCGCCACCGGCGAGGTCGTGGCAGGCTGCATGGGCTCGGTCGATCGGCTCAACTACACCGTGATCGGCGCCAGGGTGAATCTCGCCTCGCGCTTCTGCGGCGAGGCGGGCAGTATGGAAGTCGTCATCGACGACGAGACCAGGAGACGACTCGATCATCCCGCCGCCGCGCTGCGGGCCGTGCCCGAGTTGAGGCTGAGAGGCTTTTCCGAAACGATCTCCGCCTGGCAATTGCTGCCCCTCCCCGACACCTCGGAGACCGCCTCAGCGCCGAGTCCGCTCACTGCGGATTCGACAGCTTCTTGATAAAGGCTTCGAAGAGCGTCTTCGACTTCTCCGGCGTCGCGGCCTCCGCCTGCGTCTCCTCTTCGATCACGACGCCCAGCTCTTCGGGGAGCTTCGGCCGCATCGTCTCGCCAGTAGTGGTGAGCTCGGGGATCTCGACCTCATCCGTCGTCATGCGATTCGGATTGCTCTTCAAGAAGGTGTTGATGGGGACACGCACCGTCCGGGCCTCGAGCCGCAGGGACCGACGCTGATCCATGAACTGCCTGGGAACGTGATAGGTCTCGTAGGTGCGGGGATAAAGATCGCGCCGCATCCCCACCCGCAGGTCCTTGCGAATCTCGAAGTGCAGGTGCGCCGCATACATCCGATACGGACCGCAGCCTATCGTCCCGACCAGTTGGCCGCGCGAGACCTGCTGCCCCGGACTCACCGAACGCACTTTGAGGTGACCGTAGAGAGAATCGATGAAGGCAATCTGCCCGTTCCGCTCGCGGTAGGCATGGCGGATGATCACGACATTGCCCCAGCCCTTCTCGTAATTTTCCGAGAAGACCACGACACCGTGCGCGATCGAGTAGACCGGATCACCCTCGTCGGTATCGCCGCCGCCGTTTCCGTTCCAGTCTTCCCCGAGGTGACCATTCGGAGAAAATCCACGAAAGATGTAATACCCGGCACCGTCGGGCTTGCCCACCGGGTAGTCGAATCCATCAGCCAGCTTCGTCGTCGAGTAGGATTGCGCCGCCAGAGGAATCACCGCCGCAGCGAGACACGTGAGCGCCGCCGCGAGGGTTGCGACAAATCGGGAGCGATGATCGGTAAGTGAATAACGCGGCATGAATCGTGAAAATTGGTTCACTCAACGAACTCGGAGACGCATGGGAGGATCGTCAACTTAGAGACATCGGCGTTTAATTACACAACAGAGGGGCCACCGGCAAGCAAGCAATAGATTTACACTCATCAAGAGAGAATCTGTATTGAAAATGCCGCTGATACCGCCAAATTCTACAATGCCCTCCCGCTTTGCAGAAAAAGCAGAATCTCACGCTCAAGTCTCATAATTGAAATATTTCTCAATTAATACTTGTAATTCTACTAAAATTCGCCACAATTGCCAGAACCGAGTATTTTTCCTGATGATTGTGGTTTTTACACCCACGAGATTCAATGAGGAAGTGGCCCTGGCCAGAAACCCGTCTCGGGCAAACCCTAGTTTAGACACATGGCAGACGAAGAAGCACCAGAATTGATGACAGTGAAAGAGACCGCAGGGTATCTGCGGATTCCTCTCCCGACGGTATATTACCTTGTTCAGCGGGGACAGTTGCCTGCGATCCAGATCGGCGGACGTTGGCGGATCAAGCGCAGCCTGCTTGACCGCGACATCCTCAAGACCGACGAGGGTGGCCAACCGACCGTCCTCGTCGTGGACGATGACCCGGCACTCCAGACTCTCTTCAAGCAATTCTTGAAAAAGGCCGGGTTCGGACGCATCGTAGTGGGCACCGGGGCCGAGGCCCTCGCCTACGCCGAGAAGCAGCGTTTCGACCTCGTCTTCCTGGACCTCAAACTGCCCGACATCCCGGGTGACGAGCTTTATGCAAAGCTGAAGAAGATGTACCCCGATCTTCCCATCGTGATCATCACCGGCTACCCCGACAGCGAGATCCTCACCAAGATCCTCTCGAGCGGTCCGGTCACGGTCATCAAGAAGCCGATCGAATACGATCAGCTCAACCGCACCGTAAAGATCCTCGGGCACAAGGGCGCGGCAGACGCCACCTGAACCTGTCTTTCCCTTGACCGGTTTTTGTTTGAAAAAGGCTCCCTCTCTCGAGGGGGCCTTTTTTGCGTGCTCGTGCGGAAGGCGCTTCGGAGGAAGGACTCTTTGTTATTCGCTGGAATCTGTTGTAAGCGACGTCCCAGAACGCCGACGTCCTCGTCGGCCCAATTCCGCAAAATGCCGGCGGGGACGCCGGCACTCCCGGGCGGCAGCTAACCGCACCGTTGACAATATTCCCATACACCTGTAAATATTGCTCCATGAAAACGACGATTGATTTCCCTGACGATCTTCTCTACCGGGCGAAGGTGGTGGCGGCGGAGCGGCGGACGACCTTGCGCGAACTTGCCGTGACCGGGCTTGAGAAGATGCTGGAATCCAACGACCACTCGGACTCCGGGAAGAAGGAGAGAATTCGGAATTTTCTCAACGCTCTCCAGGCATCGAATACCGAGCCCATGGTTCCTCTCACCCGGGAGGAAATCTATGACCGGCACTTGAAAGACTGAGCGGAAATGGTCTTCTTCGATACGAATATCCTCCTATACGCCGGATCAAACGATTCCGAAGACAAGGAAAAGAAAGGAATTGCCTCCGGCCTCATCGCTTCACTGGATTTCTCGATCTCTTCGCAAGTGATCCAGGAATTCATCTCGAACGCCCTCGGGAAGAAATCTCTTGGCCTCGGCGAATCCAATATCACCGCTCTCCTTGCCTCGCTGGACGAGGAGCAAGTGGTGCCGGTAACGCTCGACCTGATCCGGCGATCGGTCGCCATTCGCCATCGCTTCGGCATTTCTCACTGGGATTCCACCATCATTGCCGCCGCGCAGCAGCATGGCTGCCACGCCCTTTACTCCGAAGACCTCAGTCACGGCCAGGACTACGACGGCGTGAAAGTGATCAATCCCTTTCTATGAGCGGCAACAAACAAAAACTCGAACTCACCTGGATCGGGAAGGAGGACAGGCCGAAGCTGGAGACGCGGATCCTCGTCAAGGATGCGGAGAGGAGACGGTCGCTGTTTGATACTCAGGATGAGATTGACGGGCAGCGGGAGAGATTGATCGGGGAGATTGAGGGGAAACTTCGCCAGGGATCAACCTTGAAGCCCTTGTTCAATGTGCGATGGAATCTAGAGTAACCCCTGCGTCAGCCGCCTCATCTCATGAGTTCTTTCCCCAGCCATTGCCTCGACGAGATTTCGCTCACTGGATATAAATCGATTCGCGAACTGAAGGAGTTCAAAATGTCGCCTGGTTTGAATGTTCTCATCGGGGCCAACGGTTCCGGCAAGACGAATTTCATCCGCTTCTTCGAACTTCTCGGCCACATGTTCGACACCAATAAAGGTCTGCAAAACTACGTCGCCGCTCGGGGTAGAGCCGACGCGTTTTTATTCAGGGAGCGTAACCCAAGGTCGGACGTCGATCACGGCCAGCCGCCCCCGGACACGGAAAAAGCGGGACACTTTCGTGCCCCGCTTTTCGGGAAGAGGACCCTGGAGGGGTTCCGGTCGCTTAGGAGAAGGTCTGTGACCAGGTTCTCGTGCTGCCATTCGAGTAGTGATCGCAGTAGGTCACAACGGTGACGTGGTAGGTATAGGGACGACCACAGGGGAGATACGCGGTGCGGCACTGGGAGTAGCGATTCACTTCGACGGTCCTCACCTTGTAGGGCTGGGCGCAATAACCACTGTTGGAATGGCGGGACTGCTGCTGATAGCCGTTGTAAGAGGGACGGTAGGAATGACCACCGTAACCATACCCGGCACCACGATAACCGTTCGAGTAACGGGTGCCTGCTTCGGCGGTGGAAATGCTCCCGACAAGAACAGCGGCAGCAGCTACGACTGAGAGGATGATGAGTTTCATAAGAGAGGTATTTGTTCGTTTTTGATTGTCTCACCTGTAACCGGGAGCCGGTCCTTGCGGTGCTACGGGAGGGACGAATCCTCCAATTCTCTTATGCAAAAAATCCGCCGCCCCGGCTGATTTTTTTTTCCGCTTCACGAGCCCAGTCCCGCCCGCATCGCCTCGACCGGCGCCTCGCGGTTGAACCAGAACTCGAAGGCCATCGCGCCCTGCCACAACAGCATGCCGAGGCCGTTGGCGGACTTTGCCCCCTGGGCTTCGGCGTTGGCGATCAGCCTCGTCCGCGCGGGTGAATAGACCATGTCGTAGACGAGATGGTAGGGCTCGATAAGCCGCTGCGGGACGACGTCGGGGTCACTGCGTTTCATCCCGATGGAGGTCGCATTGATAATGAGATCGACCTGGTCGAGCTCGCGCTCCATCGCCTTTTCCTCCCACGGGATCACGACGAGCCGGTTCGCGGGGCCCTCGAGCCTGTCGGGATCGGTCATCAGATCGCGCAGCTCTGTCGCGAGAGCCTGCGCCTTCTCCACGGTGCGGTTGACGAGGACGAGGCGCTCGCAGTGATCCATCGCACACTGCACCGCCGCCGCTTTGCCCGCGCCGCCGCCGGCACCGACGATCATGATGCGTAGGTCGGTCAGATCCATCGAGAAGGCTTCGCGAATGGCGCGGCGCATCCCCGGCGCATCGGTGTTGTGCCCGACGAGCTGATCGCCATCGACCACCACGGTATTGACCGCGCCGATGCGGCGGGCGACATCGGTCATGTCATCGACGGCGTCGAAGACACCGTGCTTGTGGGGAATGGTGACGTTTGCTCCGATAAAGTTCGCGGCCTTGAGGAGATCGAGCGCCTCGCGCAGCTCATCGGGTGCGATGTGGAGGCGGACGTAAGTGCAGTCTATGCCCGCCGCCCGCAGGGCGGGCTGGTGCATCTGCGGCGAGCGGGAGTGCGCCACGGGGTCTCCCAGCACGGCGAGCCTCGCGGGGGTGTCGAGATCGGCGGTCGCTCCGGCCCAGTTGCGGAGATCGTGAATCGTGTAGACGTCTTGGGGTGCTGCCATGGGATTGCTCCACTAAAGCACGTGCGGCGGGTTCCGCAATGCTACAGCCCGCCACATCGCCGCCTCACGAAGATCGGCTCAGGCCGAGGCGTAGTCGCTCATCGTCGCGAGGATGATGGCGACGCTGACGGCTCCGGCGTCGGGCTTGCCGAGGGAATTTTCGCCGAGGGTCTTGGCGCGTCCTTTCGTGGCGATCATGCCTTCGCTCGCGTCCCGACCCGCCGCAGCGGCGGCGGCGACGGCGACGAGAGCCTCACTGACGGGGAGGTCGGCGACTTCCCGTGCTTTTTCCGAGGCGGGGAAAAGAGCATCGATCATCGTCTTGTCGCCGGGCTTGGCGTCGCCGCGGGCCATGACGCCCTCGGTCCCTTCTTTGAGAACGACGGCCAGTTCTTTGCCAGTCAGAGTTGAGGCATCACCGATCGCTTTGCCGCCGGCGCGGAAGAGGGTGCCGAAGAGCGCGCCCGAGGCACCGCCCATGCTCGACATCATCGCCATGCCCATGCCCATGAAGACTTTGCCGACGGTCGGGAAATCCTGCCCGGCGAGCGCCTCTTTGACGGCGTTCATGCCGCGCTCCATCCCGACCCCGTGATCGCCATCGCCGAGGGCGCGGTCGGCGTCGGTGAGAATGGGCTCGGCCTCGATGATTTTGTCGGCCACCGCGAGCATCATGTCGCGGACTTCGTTGATAGTGAGTGATTCTTTTGCCATGACTGGAGTGTTGGTGAGACTAAACAGGGTTAACTGCAGGATTCAAGCCTGTTCAATCAGCCTCCGTAGCGGCCTTCCATCTTGCTGAAACAGACGGACTGGCAGGGCATTTCCCAGTATTTCTTCAGTTCGTCGTCCATGCGGGTGATGGAAAAGGAAATGCCGGACATCTCCTGACAGGTCACGAGCGGACCGACCATGACGTCGTAGATTTTGATTCCTTTTTCCGTGAGACATTTTTTCGCGGCGCGGAGGGCGATGAGCAGTTCCATCATCGTGGTGGCCCCGAGGGAGTTCACAAAGAGCAGGACTTCGTCGCCGGCTGCGAGGGCCTCGACTTCTTCGTCTTTTTCAAAATCTTCGAAGATATAGTTCAGCATCCTCGGCGTTAGTTCGTCGGCGGATGCCATGGGGATCTGACCGACGCCGGGCTCACCATGGATGCCCATGCCGAGGCCAATCATGTCGGGATCGATGTCAAAGGTGGGCTTGCCGGTGGCCGGGATGGAGCCGGGTGACATCGAGACACCGACGGAGCGGGTCTGAAGAACCGCTTTTTTCGCGACTGCTTCGAGCTCGGCGAGAGTCGCGACCGACTGGGAGGCGGCCCCGGCGATCTTGACGATGGGGACGAGACCGGCGATGCCGCGGCGGTTCTGCTTCTGGGTCGGCGGGGCGGAGCAAACATCGTCCCAGATCAGGACGGTGCGCACCTCGATGCCCTCGTCGTCGGCGAGCTCGGCACCGATGTCGAAGTTCATGACATCCCCGGCGTAGTTGCCATAAAGGTAAAGGACGCCTTTGCCACGGTTCACGGCCTCGGTCGCTTCCAGGACGATATTTGGCGGCGGAGCGGCGAAGATATCCCCGCAGGCGGCACCATCGGCGAGATTACGCCCGACGAGACCGTGGTAGATGGGCTCGTGACCGCTGCCGCCACCGACGAGGAGGGCGACCTTGTTCTCCGGGATGTGGCTCTTGATAATGGAACGGGTGCCGACGTAGCGGCATTCGCCGTTGTAGGCATCGACAAGTCCTTCGACGAGTTCGTCCGCGACTTTGAGGGGATCGTTGATGAGTTTCTTCATCTTTAAAAGGGGGTATCTGGGATGTAACCGAAGCCTGTTGTCTCAGAGTTTACGAGGGATGACAAACGGAAAATTGCGGCATGGCGATTTTGCGGGACACATTTAGCGGAATTCGGTACAGTGTGCCATGGCCCTGCCCTCACGCTATTTGCCGGTGATTCTCGCTGCACTCTCCTTCGCGACCTCTAGCACGCTCCGCGCGCAGGAGGCGCTGAAGGCCGATCTCGACCCCTTTGTCACTCTCCCGGGCGCCTATCTCCTGACCCCGGACGATCTCGAAAAGCAATTCGAGCAGGGCAAGTGGACGAGGAATCCGTATTTCAAGTGGCTCACCGAGGATCGCTCCCGCGCCATCTTCCAGCGCAAGGACCTCGACAATCTCAAGGTCGATCTCAGCCTGATCGGGGGCACCGTGCCGATCGAGGAGATGATCGTCGATTTCAAAGACGGTAAGTTGATGGGCGTGACGATCTCGGTTTTCAATCGCGGCGATGGCGGCAGTATCGCGCTCGATGACTTCGAGGCGAGAAAGCGGGCTCTCGGAAAACATCTCGGGCAGCAACTCCAGGTCAGTCCGACACGGCGGGAGGCAAAACCGACCCAGGGCATGCTGACGAACGGGTTCATGTGGATCTCGGCTCGGGGCAAGGCGGTCCTGGAAAATAATGACGAGGCTCCCGGAAACACCGAATTTCTCCGCATGCGGCTCGCGCGCCGCGACGCGGGCGGGGCCTACGAGGCGGCGATGCAGACCCGCGCGGGGGCCTCGGTGAAGCTCTCCGAGCTGCCCGGCAATGTCGAGCGGCGCGAAGCAGACGGCAACGTCCACATCAAAGGCATCCCCATGGTCGATCAGGGAGCGAAAGGCTATTGTGTGGTCGCCTCGGCGCAGCGCCTTTTCGAATACTACGGGATCTCCTGCGATATGCACCAGCTCGCCCAGATCGCGGGGTCGGATCCCGATCGGGGGACGAGTTCTCTGGCCATCAATAAGGAACTCGGGGCGATCGACCACCTTTTTAAAACCCGATTCGCCTGTCTCGCGGTGCGGAATCAGGGCGGTCTCGTCGAACTGCTCGAGGGGAAATATGTGGGTCCCGAGATCCCCGAAACCGCTTTTCACGCGATGATACGAAAGAACATCGATGCGGGCATCCCACTGCTCTGGTCGCTCGAGGTAGGCCTTTTCCCGGAAGTCCCCCCGCTGAAAGAGCAGACCAGCGGTGGCCACATGCGCATGATCATCGGCTACAATACGAAGGCGAGTCAGCTCATCTTCTCCGATTCCTGGGGCGCGGGGCACGAGTTCAAAACGATGGATGCGAACGATGCCTACCGGGCGACCCACGGTCTCTTTGTGATGAAACCGACGACCCGCTGACTTCAGGGATTCGCCGTGCCTGACTGGATGATCAACTCGGGGCGGTAGAGGTCTTCGTTGCTAGCCTGGAACTCGGCCTTGAGCCGCACCTTGAAGCGCGAGAGATCAACGAGATGCCAGCGCAGGTAGCGCCATTTCCCGGTATTGCCGTCGTGTTCGATCCCGACGAGGAGGTGATTTGCGTCGTGGAGTACTTTGTTCGTCTCAGTCTGAGGCGTGAAATAGAAAGTCCGCAGACTCGAGTTCATCGACCCCTCCTGCACGAGCTTCGGGTCGAGGTAAACGACGCGACCGCTCTCCCGGTGACGTATCATGAGATCGGGGTAGCCGGCACGCTGCAAGTTCCCCGCTGAAGTGCGCGGATGGGAGCACTCGAGTTCGGGTGCCCGGTCGAGTTCCTCGATGAGGGCGTTTTCAAAATACGAGCTGACCTCGTTGATGCGGCCCGCCGCATAGGTCTCGGAATCGGGCTGGTTGAAGCGGTCAAGGACCTTCCTCATCGCCTCGTCTATCAATGTCAGGATCTCTCCATCGACGGGATCGTCGGAATTCACCGGGAGGACCTGTTTGCCGGTCGAGATCTCGATAAGCTCGGTAAAGGGCACATCGCGGAAGGTACCGCCGCCATTCAGAACTGTGGATACAAGAGCAGGCACGGAGGGTTCCTGCTCGATCACGACCTGGGGCGGCGCGATGCGATCACAGGCGACGCCCCCTGCCGCAGTGAGGAGCAGGAGAATCACTCGCATGCGAACCCTCCCAAAA
>JBDNIL010000313.1:0-3042 GCA_041688355.1 Verrucomicrobiales bacterium
CCCGAGACGGGACGGATCATGCGCTCGCGCAGGGTGCGCTGGACGGCGCCGATGATGGCATCCTGCACGGCGAAGCCGTCGTGAAAACGCACTTCGCGTTTGGCGGGGTGGACGTTGACATCGACGGCGGAGGGATCGGTCTCGATGAAGAGAAAGGTCACGGGATACTGCCCTTTCATGAGGGCGGTGTGGTAGCCCTCGCGCAGGCCGCGGGAGATGATCGCGGCCTCGACGGGGCGACCGTTGAGAAAGCTGAGCTGCTGGCGTTTGTCGCTGCGCCCCATCCCCGGCGGTCCGATGAAGCCGCGCACGGTGACGTTTTTGTGGGTGGTCGGCTCGATCTCGAGGAGGCGCCCGGCGAGGTCGTCGCCGACGAGACCGCCGATGCGCTCGCGCAGGCTTGTCGTGGCGGGAAGCTGGAAAGCGAGTCTGTCGTCGCGGACGAGGGAAAATCGGATGTTCTCGTGCGCGATCGCCTGGGTCTTAATGACCTGCTCGAGGTGCGAGTACTCGGTCGTTTCGGTGCGGAGGAACTTGCGGCGGGCGGGGAGATTGTAGAAGAGCGAGCGCACCTCGATCTGGGTGCCGGGCGGTTCGCCGCAGTCATTGACGCTGGCGATGCGGCCTCCGTTCACGATGACTTCGGTGCCGGTGAGAGACTCTGGCTCGCGGGTGGTGAGGCGGAACTTCGAAACGCTCGCGATGCTGGGCATGGCCTCGCCGCGGAAGCCGAGGGTGTGGATCGCGGCGAGATCCTCCTTCGTCCGGATCTTTGAGGTGGCGTTGCGCTCGAGGCACATGAGGGCGTCGTCCCGATTCATCCCCGAACCGTCGTCGGTCACGCGGATGAGGGCGATGCCGCCGCGCTGGATGCGGATCTCGATGTTCGTGGCTCCCGCGTCGATGCTGTTTTCGACGAGTTCTTTCACAACCGAGGCGGGCCGCTCGACCACTTCACCGGCGGCGACCTGGCTGGCGAGGGCTTCGGACAGAAGACGTATTTTTCCCATGACGATGCAGAACGCTCAACTGAGGGCGGCCCCGGCCTAAAAGCAACTTGGAAATCATTTGGGACAACGCCTTCCCGGCGGTATAGTGGGGTTGAAATTACCCCCCGAAGATGATCGAAGTCACCGAATCCGCTGCCAAGCACCTCCTCGACCTGCTCGAGGAAAAAGACTTTTCCCCCGCCGAGAGGGGCCTGCGCCTCTTTGTCGAGAAGGGCGGCTGTGCCGGCATGTCCTACGCGATGAAGATCGATGCCCTGGCGGAGGGCGACGAGGTTTACTCTTGCGGCGAGGCGCGGGTTTTCGTCGATGCGGAGAGTCTCGTCTATCTCAGCGGCTGTCATCTCGACTACGTCGATGCGCTCAACGACTCGGGTTTCAAAATCGAGAACCCCAATGCCGCGCGCAGTTGCGGGTGCGGCACTTCTTTCGAACCGACCCGGGCGGGCGCGGCACCGGCCTACGATCCAGCGACGATGGACGGCGAAGTGTGCGGGAGCAGCAAGGGGTGAGAGGCGGCGAGATCGGGATTAGGATTAAGAATACGATTAAGAGTAAGAGGAGATTGGGAATGGAAACGGTATCCGATCAGAGCGCATTTTCCCGGCAAACCCGCGAGCAGGATGAGGGGCGTTTTGTCAGCGGCAACATCGTCCTCTGGGTGGCGGTCATCGCGGTGCTGGTAGGCCTTAATTTCGCCTCGTGGTCATTCTGCATGTGGGTTTTCGGCCAGCCCGAGCACCCCATGAACTATCACCTCCTCACCCGCCTGAAAAAGCTCGACCCCATCCACGGATTCACTCCGGTGACGGCTCCGAGGGGGAAGTTCTTCTCGGCCAAAGATCTCTACGCCCAGGTCTATCCCTTCAGCCCGACTGAGCTTCACGCCTACAACGGCATCCTGAAGCGCTATTATCTGAAGAATTATCTGGAGCAGGACAACGTGACCTTTCTCTCGGGTGAGTTCACGGTGCTCTCCGTGCAGCGGCTCAGGGAAGGTATGGTCTTCCCCTCGGGGGTCGTGATCCGGGGGCGCTCGACGACTTTTCCCGATGCTCTCGTCGATTTCGCGCTGCCCTCCCCGGAGACTCCGGAGGAGTTTGATATCAAGGTGGGCCAGATCCTGAAGATCGAGGAGTCGACGACCTGCGCCGCCGTCCTCAACATTGAGCGACTGCCGGACAGTACGATGGTCTTCACGGTCGTGCCGCTCGTGAGTCGGGTCTTCGAGTTCGGCGAGGATGCAAGGATCGAGGTGAAGCCGACCGAGCGGATCGAGATCGAGCCGGAGCTCTGGCCCATCAGCGAAGACATGGAATCGCTCGAGGAAAAGCCGGTCGAGTTGTCTGACGTAGCGCAGGAGGCTGCGGGCGAGGCTACTGATGCTCCGAAGCCGGTCGAGGCCGGGAAGGAGTGACGAGGCGAGACTGGACCGCGGATAGTCCGCCGCCGTTCATATCTGCTTGAGGCCGGCAAGTTGAGAACTCAGCGAGTTCCCCTGAGAAATGGCCGCGTTCAGCTTCTTTTTCGCCAATTTGAGGCGTTTTCGATTCTTCGTGGTTTTGGCCCGTTTCAGTTTCTTTTTCGCTTTGGTCACTTTCTTCTGAGCAATCCGGATCCGGGCATTCAGCGAACTGAGCTGCGACTCCAGCGAAGCGATCGCGGGGAGACGGTCCACATAGGCATCGGTAAGGAAAATCTGGCTGACCGATTGAAACAGGGAACTGCCGAAACCAGGTTGTTCAGGGGGTTCGCGATCGCTGTCGGGAAGGTTTTTGTCGGCTGACAAAAGGATCTTGTCGGCTGACGGGAGGATCTTGTCGGGCGTCGGGACGGTGTCGTGAGTCGCCCCCGGTGCCTTTCTGCCCGTGCGGTGGCGGGGGTAGGACGCTGGGCGGGGGAGGGGACGGTCTTTTTCGTGTTTCAGGGATTGCCGGGCGGGGGCATTGTAAGGGACAGGCGATCAACGCGCCTCCCCTTCCCCTGTCCGCGCGGAAGGCCCCGAGCCCCGAAACGTCGCGATATCAGCCACGGC
>JBDNIL010000314.1:0-5953 GCA_041688355.1 Verrucomicrobiales bacterium
CTGCCGGTTCCCATTCTCCACCGCAAAGTGTCCGATCTTGGCGAAGTTGAAGGCGGACGCGATCGCATCACTCCCAATAGAAGGGTTTGAGATGGAGTAGGGAGAAGCACCTGCCGTCGTAGTTTCGGGATCGGTCCTGCGCTGGGCAATCACTCCCAGGTCATTCCCCACAAAAACCCTGATGTCGCCGAAAGAGGGGGCGCCGAGCTGATAACCTCCGTGCCCGATTGCAGCGAAGGCACCAGTGACACTTTGGCCTTCATTGTCGGAGATCCCGCTCGGCTGCTCGGACCAGGCGTTCGCCCCACCCTGAACAAGAAGATTCCCCTTCACGCCTACGTTGATGTCACCCGCGAACCCTGTGGGAACTCCAAGTCTTCTCGAAGTGTCGTCACCCAGATCGGAACTGAATCCGTGGCCGACCTGCGCAAAGGAGGCCTCCACCCCTTTGCCGCCAAGCACGCTCATATTCCCGCCGGCAACGACGTTGATGTTGGACGACGCCACGAGACCATTGACGTCCTCTCCCTTGCTGAGGACGACGACATCACGACTGTTGTTAACCGCGCCATGCCCGATCACAACGGGATTCCAGCGGGACGGGGCAGCCGCCCCCAAGAGGGCGTTGAAGTTCTCGTCGCGTTCGTTTTCGTCTGCCGCTTCCGCATCGAGCCGTATGTCTCCTCCAGCGACCACGCTGATGTTGCCTATCATATCCACCGCTCTGGAAAAGCCGGCATCAAAAGTATCACCGGCAACTTGGTCACGACCCAAACCATGGCCGATACGAGTCCATCTCAGTTCCCCTTCTCCATTTGTCAGGGAGACGCTGCCTCCTGCCGTCACATCGATATTGCCGGCCTTGTCCGCGTAGTTTGAAGCGGTATTATTCACATTGAGCGAGTGGGTGATGTTGCCACCATGACCGATCTGAACATTTGAAGTCCGGGTGCGGATCCCCATCCCCTGATTATTCACGTTAAAGGCGGGATTCGAGAGATCGGTGTTCAAACGGGTGAGGCGGCCCTGTGGCTGTCTCTCACCCATCTGCATGTGGTTGAGAGTTACATCGCCCCCGGCAAGGACGGTGATATCGGCGGTGTTGAAGGCGGAACCGACGAGGGTGCCCGCGCCGCTAGGAGCGAAGTCACGCAGGCCGACGACACTCCCGGGATGACCGTTTTGATTCACATACTGAACTTGGGCAAGAGTGCTGGTCAGGGTCGTAAAGATATCGGTGGAGGATCCGTCCGAATAGAAATTTTCTTTCCGGATGTAGTCCCCGCCGGACTGTCCCCAATCCTCGACCCCCTGATGCCCGATTTTCGCGTAAGAGTACGAGAATGCTCCGTTGCGAAGGAGAACATTTCCGCCCGCAGTGACCCGGATATCGCCCAGGTAGCCGAAGAATCCGCTGCGGTAGGCCCCGTGGCCGATCTGCGACCAGGCCCGGGTGTCATAGTCGCCATCCCGCGCCGTCAGTTGCACTCCGCCTCCACCAATCACATCCACATTGCCTCCGGCAACCACGCTGATGTCACCGAGAATGAAGGACGAAGTCTCATAGTCCGCCAACTCGGGTCCACCGTGGCCGATCTGCGTATGAGAATAGATGTCGTTCCCGGCGATCATGCTGACATTTCCTCCCGCCCGGACATCGATGTCCCCGGTGATACTCATGAAGACAAGTGACCGGTTCACAGCGGTTCCGGCCGATCCATAGTAGCCCCGCGACCCGGTGACGGTCTCATCCCCGTTAGGCATGTGATAGGTCACGATCTCACGCGCATCGGGATTTTCCGTTCCTGCTGTTATCGGAGCGGTGGGAGTCCCCAAAAGCGCATTGTGATACCCTGAACCGTCTGCCCCGACGGCAAAGCTCGTACCGCCGTGACCGATCGAGGCAAAACGCCTGTCTCTTGCGGCACTCACCGTGATGCCGTCGGTCATGTAACCTCTGAGAGTGATGTTTCCGCTGTGAGCTACCACCTTGATATCTCCATGGAAGCCGTTGATGACAGACCCGTCCAGCGCCTCCACTGTCACCAGACCCACAGGAGCGAGGTCGAGAGGGGCGAGCGTGTTGGTCCCCTGAGTGGAGGTGCCTGGACCGATGTCGCGCCCGAGCCCGCGGGTATACTGCGCCGGGTTGTAATTGAGAATACGGTCCTGGAGTGGAACCTGTGCATCGGAATTGATGTTCACAAAACGTCCGGTGAGATTCCCTGCCACGATTTCCGGCACGTAGTTACCGGTATTGCCGGGAGTAATGACAACCGTGTAGGTGCCGGGGGCTCCGGCGAGAGTGTACTTCGCAAGAGAATAACGTCTTGCCTCGACAGGGTCGAGCAATGGATTAAACCCTGTCGTGACAACGCCCGAGAAAAGCTCGCCCCTTCTCAGGTTGACGTTGTCGAAATCTCCGGCAGTCGCAAAGAAGCGAAGTTGCTGGTCCGCCACAGCGGTGGGATTCCACTCGGAATGCCCGGTAAAGGTATGGCCGATCGTGGCAGTGGCTCGTGTGCCCTCTCCGGCGAGGATGTTGACACTGCCACCGGCCTCGACCCGGATACCGCCGTAGTATTCACCGAATTGACCAAGTCCGCCGTGACCGATCTGGGCGGCCGAGTTCGCCGCCGACCCCGACGTCTTGAAAGTCTGATTCGCCTGCACGTTGACATTCCCGCTCGCGCCAATCGTCGCTGTCAGCGTTCCGGTTCCGTGATTCACCGCGACGCCGCTACCAACCGCGACACCGGCCATGATGTTGATGTTGCCGTAGATGGGAGCGAGGCGACCGATGGACGTTGCGACACGGTCCGTGTTTGAACCATTGAAAGACCAGCGACGCTCCATCTGGCCGCCTTGAATCCCTGTAATGGAGAAGGCCGCGTTCCCCACGACATCATTGCCGATCTCGCGCTGGGAAATACCGGCAGCCGAGGCATTGACCCGGTTGGGCCCGCCATGGCCGATCATTGCGCCTACCATTTCCGTCCCGGAGCCCCCCTGAACGACGACGTTTGCTTTGGCGATAACGTTGATATCGGCTCCGTTCACGGCAGCCCCGAGTCCAAGTGCCGCAGTGCTCAGGGCACCGACACCGGCCCCATGCTCGGGACGCATCGCACCGAGGCCGAGGGGATCTTTTACTTCGGTGCTCCCGGCGTCCTCGATCTGCTGCCACCACCAGTTGCCCGAAGTGACGCTGTTGAAGTGAGACGCATAGGGGATGAAGGTGTCCGTGATCGGTCCGGTGCTGTTGATACCCCGCACCCCGTCGATGATTCCGTCTCCATTGATGTCCACCTCATATTGCCCGGCTACCGCCACGATGGGATCACCCACCCCGGCGACGTTCTGGTTGTTGGCGTTCGGAACGCCGCCGGTGACAGCATTGAGGCCATCACTGAGAAACCAGGCTCCGGTGCCGTTGACAGCCCCTACTCTCATGTCGAGCCGGATTTCGGGCGTTCCCACTCCGCCGTCCGTTCCCCGGTTGAGAGCCGGCGCAAAGATCTGGCCGCCATCCCGGAAACCGATCATGGCAAAACGCTGTGTAGTGGTGGTATCTGAACCGGTCACCCGAACATCGAATCCGGCGATGTTAGTGTCGCCGAAACGGCTGCCCACTTCGACGTGACGGGTCATCGTCGAAGAGCCCACAAAGACACTGCCGCCTCCATTGCCGAAGCTGCCAGTGCTCACGTAGGAATCCCATGCCGCCTGCGGATTGAAGGCGAGTGTCACGTCGCCTTCGCTACCGCCCCAGCCCGCGATCAGATTGATCGAGCCGGCACCGGAAGTACGGATGTGATTGTTCACGAGGATGGAGCCCGACGCAAAAGCGCCGAAGCTGGAGAGAGAGTTGGTCCACTGCACTGCGGCATCGCGATTATTCGCCACCGTGGCCGTGTCGTCGGTGCCGCCGCCGCCGACGCTATCGAAGATGATGCTGCCACTCTCGGTGACAACGAGCACGTTGGCCCCGTCCTGGAGAGTCTTATTGATCGCGCCTATACTGATCGTCGAATCCGTCGTCGGGGAAGTGAGGGGCGGCAGAGAACTGCCGGCGGCACCAATGACCACTGTACCGGGGTCGAAAAGGACGGTTCCGGACAAACCGTTGGCCGCACTGACACCGACCGAACCGTCAAAGTAAAGGTACTCCTTGCCCGAGACTTCGACGAGGCCGCCGTTGCCGACGAGGCCTTTCGCCGATGCCGAGACATCGCCCAGGAAAACGGTGTCCCCGTTAGCCCAGGCGATCACAGTCCCGGCATTTCCCGCCATGGAATCGGCGGAGATGCTTGAGCCGGCTTCGACGCGCAGGGATTGCGCTTCACGTAGACCGGTATTGTTCCCCTGGAAATCACCTCCGACCCGGATACGTCCCCCCTTCGTATTGCCGTCGGCAGAGACCAAAGCCCCGTCGTTGATCAGGATGGACAGGCCGGTCACCGCGATCTCTCCACCGGTCCCGAACCCGCTCCCCGCGAACACCGATCCATCGAGCGTCGTCGTTTCCGCCGCATCAATGGCAACGTCTCCGCCACGGTTTGCCCCGGAAGCATCAATCACCGAAGTTGCCGCCTGCGTCACCTGCCGACCGGTCACTGAAACGCTGCCGCCGGCATTACTCCCTACCGCATCGATCCGACCGGCGACATTGACGACACCCTGACCCGCATCAACCGCGACAGTTCCACCATCGGAGCCGGCCCGCGCCATGATCGTAGAACCCTGGCCGAGATTGATGTTGGAGCTGCTGCCCGAGGAAGTAAGGCGCACGCGACCGTTGCTGCGGTCAGCGCCGGTGGCACGGATGGCACCAGTGTTATTGATCGCGAGAGCATACACATTGCCGTGTGCTTTCAGCTCGGCAGAAGCACCGCGGATGGAGCCCTTGTTCTCAATCCCCGTGCCGGTGTAATCGGAACTTCCGCGGACGGAAATGGTAGATCCGGAGCCACCCTCCTGCAGGAGAATGTCACCGCCGGCACCGATCGCGACATTCCCATTGAGCGCCCCGATCTGGCCCTGGTTGCTCACAAACCCGCCCATGAGGACGACGTCGCCCCCTGATGAACTAATTGTGCCGAAGTTGGTCACGCCAGTAGTGGAGTTGCCATAGAAACGGCTTGGGCCGCCATTGAGGAGATCGTTGTCATCGATATCGAGAGTCGAGAGCACCGCGTTACCGCCCACATCGATGACCCCGCTCGCGCCCACGACGATCCCGCTGGGGTTGATCACGTAGACGTTTGCATTCCCTTTGAGCTGGCCGTGAATCTGAGAGATATTTCCCGATGTCACCCGGTTGAGGGCGGTGCCGTTGTTAGGCTGTACAAATCGGGTGACCTCTCCTTTCGCGATCGAGAAATCCTGCCAATTGATGATCACCGCGTTGCTCTGCTGGCTGATCTTGAGTTGATTCCCGGCCATCTTTGCGATGTCGGCGGCACCGTGAACAACGACCCCCCCGCGCGGATTTGCCTGCACCGGCGCACCGGTCATGGCGAAGGCGGGGAGGAGCAGCGACATGACCCATTTTTGGAAGCGCTTTCCGAATCTAATTGGTTTCATAGGAAAAGAGGGGGAAAAAGGTGAGGCAGTTGGTAACCTGAATACTGTTGTCGTGTCAGGTTACTCTGTGACAGAGAGTTCCGCCTGTGGAACGCCGAAGACCCGGTAGCTGGAATAGCGGTTCGTCCCGGGTTCATACACATAGTAGGAGAGTCCTCCACGGCCTACCTGACGCTCGGCGAAATCCTTACGGCGATCGAGCTCCTCGTCACGCTCATCATCGCTCCCGATGTCGCCATCAAGGAGATCTTCAAGGAGCCATCCGCCGGAACCGGGATCGGACTCGTCTTCGATGGCATCTTCATAAGCGATCGAGGAGAGAGCCTCGTCGTAGCCATCGTAGTAGAAGAGATCATCACCACGGAAG
>JBDNIL010000315.1:0-31765 GCA_041688355.1 Verrucomicrobiales bacterium
ATCCGTTGGCGCTGCGCGTTCCGAAGCATACCTTGCGGAAGATGACGAGCGGTCGCAGCGCGCGTTCCGCGTGGTTGTTGGTGGGCGGCCCTCCACAGCGCACGAAGGCGAAGACCTCCTTGTATTCGCGCGCTCCGGGGAGGAGCCGCTTGCGGAAGGTCTCGGCCTTGGCGAAGTCCAGAGGACGTGCGCAAATCAAATCGAGGATGCCGAGGAGACGCGCCTCGAGTTCGAGCCGGTCGGCTTTCGCTTTTGGGATCTCCAAGGCGCAAGCCCGGCGCAAGAGTCTGCTGACCTGGACGAGAAAGCGCTCGGCATCCGGATCGGGCGCCTCCATCGCGGCGAGAGTTTGCGCGACCTCGCGCCCGGTGCGCAGGAGGTGGGCGAGGCAGCTCTGACGCGCCCGTACCTCGATGGCGTTGTAGGAGGCGTAGGCGTCGGTGACGAGCAGGGCGTCGAGACTTTCACCGAGGATGCGCTTGGCCGCCTCGGTGGAACGGTTGGGATCCATGCGGAAGACGGCTACCTCCGCGTTGCCGGCATACCAGAGGAAGACGTTGAGCCCGTCCTCGCGCCAATACGTTTGACTCGCTGTGCTCGCCCTTCGGGCTGCCTGCGGCAGTCTATCTCCGCTTCGCTTCGGTTCGTCCGCATGGACGAGGTCGCTGTGACGCATCTTTTCGACCAGCCCCTCGTGGAGTGGGTCGGCACTTTTGCGGGCGCGCTTTTCAAATCCGAGGCAACTGGCCGGAACGAAGTCCAGTCCGAAGAGCTTGCTCATGGCGGTCTTAACCTCGCGATAGGTCAGCTTCAAGTTTAGTCAAAAAGCGTCGCATGACCCCTGACACCCTCACTCGCAAGGTGGGGCGGGCGAATCAAACGATGGAGCCCCTCGAAGCGCCGCCCCACGCGATCTGGCGCGACGACTTCGAGGAGTTTGGGCCGGATCGATGGCCGGCCGGGGGCAGAACTCGACTGGGTCCCGCCCGAGCTCTCCCGTAGCGGCAAGCCCGGCGATGGCCGCCGCCTCGTCCTCGATGCGCCCGATCCGTTTCCCGAGGAAGAGTGGGCGTTGTCCGGGGCGAACTGAAACTCCTTCCGGACGACTTCATGGAAAGCGCGCCTGGTTTCGAAACCGAAATCAAGCGGGAGCGCAGACCCGTGCCCGACGGGCGCGTTTTCTCGACCGTTTCACAATCAAAGGCCGATTTTTACGAGGAAATCGTTGGCTCTTCACTCCGAATCCGGCGATACTTTCCCGCGATGGCCCTAAACACCCCCGACCCCGGGCCTTCGGCGGGTTGGGAGCCGAGGGGATGAAAAAGCGATTTCCTAGCAATAAGCTGTTTGCTTTATTTCAGCCAGCCTTGCTCCCTCACCCATCTCTTCTGAAAAAGACGGCGATGGGGAAATTTTCAGCCGGAAAACGGGGTTTAAGCCTATCCGACTCTTTGTCGCTCGCAGCCCCGGGAAGGAAGAGGTTTGGGTGGCGGAAAGAGCGTGAAGGAAGGACCATCTCGGGAACTCGGGTCTTTCTCACTTTTTTCTATTTGCCTGTCCCCGAGAATTCAATTCGAGCAGATCAGAAATTTCCGCCACGCCTACATCTAGGCGTGGAGTCGAAAGCCACACCCGGCGAAGTGGGATGATCGAATTACTTACTCAAAGTTGAGGATTTGGTCGAATAGACGACGCTTAAATTCATCGCACGATTCTCTTTTTATGAACCATCGTGGGTCATGCTATTCGGGGGTGCGCCCGAATTCAGCAAAGTTATCCAAGCCGTAATATCCCAGCCTAAAATCCTCTGCGTAGGTTTCTGCAATCCAGTCCGCTTGCGCTTCAGTGAACCCCTCCTCCGGAATTGGGGCTCGCGAAACATTGAGCCGCGAGAGCGGCTTTAGCGGGATACTCAGGAGATTACAGATCTCAAACCAGGCTGCGCCGATCTCCTCATACCTGTAGAGCCGGTCAACGAGAATATCACCACTCCGATCGCAGACGAATCGGTGTTGCGGATGGAGGTGAACGATTCCCTCCATTAGTCCTGGTGCCCCACGCAGTCTATCCATCCAGTTCGCGAAGCTGGAGGATTCGTGAATCAATGCGTGTTCAACGCCGGATTCACTGGCATTGCCCGCAGGTAGCGCCACGCCGATAGAAACCGGGTCGCCGGATGGCGCACCACCGCGAAGGTGAAAAATTCCGCGAATTCGTCGGGAAATTTCTTGCGGTAGCCCAGCGCAGTGGTGTGCCCTCCCACCACTTGTTCGGGCGACTCTCTCAAAGTCCGCTCGATGGACGTTCCACCCGTCTTTGGCACATGGACGAAGATCGCTTTTAAATGGGGATAGATCTGGGGGTTCGGGTAGACCATGATTGAGAAGTGAAATGGTGGAACGCTTAACTCTCAGGATAACGCACCGGCCTTGCCCGATTGGTTCGGACGTCCCAGTCGATAATCGTTTCCGAAGGGCACTTGGGACCCATTTTTTTTCCAGCGAAATAGAGATCTACTCCGTACTGTTCGATGAAGCGATAACCCTTGGACTCTAGGAATTCGACAATGTCATTTCGCATTCCATTTGCCTCGACGATGATGCAATCAAACCGAAAGAGACCGAAGTCAATTCCCATAAGCACCTGAAACTCGTGCCCTTCGACATCAATGCTCAATAGGTTGATGTCCGACGGTGCCCCTTCACGAAGGAGTATATCTGTCAGCGTCTCGGTCGAAACTTCAGCTCCTCCGCCCATGACCACCTTTGAGCTGCAGCCCCGGTCACCGAACTGGAACCGCACTTGTTTGCGGCTATCGGACACAATCGAGTGGACGAGTCTCGCATTGCGCACTGATAGGGATTCGCATAGTGCCGGGTTTGGCTCCACAAGTATACCGGTCCAGTTTCGGTGAAGTTCCAGAGCCAAAGTGTTGCTCATGTAGCCGTTCGTCATTTGAAAGGCTCCGACATCAACGAAGAAGCCTTCTCGCCGTTCGCGAAACGCCTGATTGATCAGCCAATAATCTTGACCGAGTTGGCTGAAATAGTAAATCTCTTCGTCCGGATCTTCATCTGAAGTTTGGTGCATGAAGATTATCCTACTATCTCTAGGCTTCGAAATCGGGATGCTGCCAGGTCGCGGCACGAACATGGTAGCCGTAGCGATGCTCACCTATTCCATCGGCACAGCGGACGTTGTCAAAAAGGTCGGGCCCGCAGACGCGGATTCCGGACCGGTCGGACAAAGTCTCATAATAGGACCCTACAGCCCTCGGCCCGGTGTGGTGGAGCACAGGAGTTTCCGCTGGTAACGCTAGGATATGCTCCACGAGTCCAATCCAAAAAGGCTCACCCGGGGCCGAAACCATGAACGCGTTGCCAAGAAATTGCCATCCGTTCGCAATGGCCTGTTGCGAACGGTAGAAGTAAAGCCGATGCCCGTCGGCGAGGAGATCGTCAAGTCGAGAGGTGAAAACAAAATCGAGGTCCGCGTATAAACCTCCATGACGGTGCAGGATAAAGTAGCGAGCCATGTCGACTCGTTTGATCGGACGATCGAGTGCCGACCATGCTTCGTGATATTCCGGATAGATTTCGCAAACGAAGTCATTCAGGTCTGCGTCGGTCCAGAAGCAGTATTCCCAGTCCGGGAGATGCTCGCGCACCGAGGCCTGGGATTTCTTGAAAATCCAGTAGTCGAATTCCACCGTCTTCCAGGTCTGATGAACAATCTTCGGGATCATTTGGCAGTATTACTGAGCAAATGCGGACTTCTTTAATGGTTTAAAGCATTCAGCAATCGCAATGACCACCGCTCATAGCGGATAGTCGGTCCGCTTCAGCCTCCCCCGCGAGCGGCTTCTCGGGCAGATGACGAGCTTGACCGGCTTGGTCGCGGAGCTGATGACGACTTCCCTCTACTCGACCTGCCCATTCGCCTCGGGACTGTGGGCAGGAGCGTCGTGGCGGTATAAAACCTCACCGCAGGTGTCTTCAACTCCAAAATAGACGAACTGGAGGTCGTCGCAACGTTCGATGGACGATGCCCGCCACTTCAGCGGCAGCCGATATTCGTGGAGGAAGCCCGCCTCCCATTGTGACTCGTCCCGATAGGTGCAGGGCGGTTCGCTGCCCTCGACCGTCTCCCGCTGGAGAAGTCGCCGCCCAAAGTCGATCCCCGCATAGCGCTCGTAGTCGGCGTGGCTTCGAACTGTACCGAGTCCGTAGATACCGATATCCTCGTCGTTCTCCTCCTCCCGCAGCATCTTGCGCAGTCGCCGCTTGCTGAGGGTATCGCGTTCGTGCCAAGGTTTTTCAATGGGAGCTTCCGCCTGCTTCCTCGTGTGGTCGTCCCAATGTTTAGTCCGTCCAGCGCGAGTGTATTCGTGCCATATCACGTTGCGATGGGGATGGAAGAGGATCGTACCTGAGGGGGTAAATCGATCGGCCACCATCTTGAACGGTCCCGATGACGGGGTCTCGCTCTTGCCAGGTTCATATACCCCAGCGTAGCTCGTTAGGATAGGTTTGGCCGAGCCGCAATTTTCGAAAGATTCGAGTAGAAAGCGGTCCCAGCCCTGTTCGAAGCGGTGGTGGGAGTCAAGCTGCAGAGTAAACTCCTCTCCCCCGTAAAGTTTCTGGATTTCCGATCGCGCCCAGCAGAGACCCCTGTTCTCGTGCCATGGAACCCGTTGAATGCGAAAGCGGTCGGAGCCGAGGACGGAGTCGAGGCTGCGATCCTCTGCGTCGGTTTGCCAGCAGATCCCGAAGCGCAGGTCATCTGGAAAGTCGGCCTTGGCAAGGCAGTCGCGGATGGTGGGGAGGAGTTCCGGGTCGCGGTAGGCGGCGATTTGGACGAAAATCATGAAGAGGAGCAGGATGGTGGAATGATGCGCGGGGGTGAAGTTTTCATGAAGGTTGTGCTCACTCACTGCTCCTTGAAGAGATGTCTGACTGATTCGTCCAGCCATGGAGGATCCCCCCGTCGCCATCCCTTCGGACCAGCCTTCAAGTTAACTGGAACGTTGTTTCTCCATGCCCGGACCAATGTGAACTCCGAACTGTTTCGGACACTCAATTCCATGCGGATTTTTAGAGCCCCAGCGTAGCCGTTGAGTTCGATGAATAGCGACTTCCCTTTCGTATAAGCGCTTTCAATCACTCCATCAAACAGACCTCCAGAAAACTCAACATTTGCTCCCGTTAGGGACTTCGGCAGCGCGACGTTATTCATAGTTCTCAAAAAGAAATGCTCCCTAGGAAAGAAATAACCTGCGCCAGTTGCGCGCTCGGCAAATTCATCCCAGCCTGAACACAAGATCGGTACATTCTGCCTTCCGACTATAGCGACTCCAGCTTCGGAATGCTTCACTATCTCATGATCCCTGTGCAACGACGGTTGGAATGAGATGAATTGTTGGTGGAAGTGGGATATTCCGGAGACGACGCCTTCGCTGTAGACGTAGAATTGGCAGGGGGCGCCGAAATAGACAATCTCGGATCCGGTCCAGATCTCGCACAGTTTCTCCAGCCTTCCGTTGAACAGGAATGTGTGCATCTTCCCTTCGAACTTGCGATCGGATGTCGATGCAACATTCGGTGCATACTCTGATTCTTCGTGATTTGAAATTTCAACAGTCTTTTTCATTTTCATTGAAGGGTTGTCGGCGGCGCACATGATCGCATGAAGAACCAACGCGGATACACAAATCGCAGGAAAAGACAGTTTTCCGAAGGCGATGGGCCTGATTTCATCTTTGTTCAATCTCATATCTCGATCACTCTGAAGTTCACCATGGTTCTCTTGTCTGCCATTCGTTCGTTGGGCGGCAGGTCCGGGGCTGAGAACCCAGCTAGAACATAGGGCAAGGATTGGAGGTTCCCATATTGTATTCCATACGAAGGATCTAAAAGCAGATCTGAACTCGAACTCGCGATCCTTACGATCACGTGCTCACTGAAAAACTTCAATGATGGCGTTGTGGTGTTCTGCCCGGGGAGTCCGCTCTCATTTTTAATGTCACCATAGAAATTCCCAAGGACAAGAGAAGCTCCATCAGTGTAATCGACGGCATATGGGAAATACTCTTTAGCTGGGCCGTCGTAAGTGCCTTCGGTAGGTATGTCCCAAGATCCAATTCCAAAGAATCCGACTCTCTGATATCCTCCGTTTTCTGGGGGAAGGCGGAGATCTTCAGCTTTAATCTCGACCAATTCAGCTTCTTTACCGTTCAGCTCAGATGCCATTTGCAGCAACTGGGCCCAAGCGGAACACCTTCCCGTTCCGACCACCAAAAGCGATGCCATATCTATTGCGTTATCACCAAGCGAAGTGCCCGCCTGATAATAATAGAGCGGACGATTCCAACTCTTCGTCCCTTCGTTCCATCCTTTGAAGTTTGCCGGCCCTTCAAGAAGCGCCCACGTATTGACCGCCGCTCCGTCAGCGTCGGTTGCCCCCCCGTTGGAACAGGCTAGATGTACAACGGTTCGATAGGTCGAGATTACGAAAGGCGACCCCAAGCACACGTAGATCGGATTCTGGCTCTTCCCGGCATCTTCGTAATCGCTACCGTTGACCGAGACTTGCCATGTAATCTCGAAAGTGTTGAAAAATCTGACCGAGTTACTGAGTGGTTGGGAAGTATCAACGTTGACGATTTCAAGTTCGTCGTCGCTTCCAGAAACTAATGTCGCAGTGGTTTCGGAGATCTCGATGCCGTCAGGTCCGGTACCCTTGACTTTGTAGGTGTCGTCTTCGACGGGATCCTCTATTTTCCACTTGGCTCTGACGATTCGCATGGTCGCCCCCGCTGTGTATAAAAAAGGGTAGCGCCGTTCGGGCTGGTCCTGCCAATGGGGCCCATCGTAGGCCCCGGTTCCATCGTCCTTCAGAACATTCCGTCCCTCGGCGGGATCGACCACTCCATAGGTAACCTCCTTCAAAGTGAAGAAAGACGGTTCCGGAGTCGGGGATGGTGTCGAGGTCGGCCCGGGCGTCGATGTCGGAGGCGGAGAGGTGGGTGCTGGGGTTGGTGTCGGCGTCGGAGTCGGCCCTGGGGTCGGCGGCGGAGGTGTCGAAGTTGGGGTTGGTGTCGGACCCGGTGTCGCCGTCGGGGTAGGAGTGGGAGTCGGCGGGGGCGTCGGCCCTGGCGTCGAAGTCGGTGTCGGATAGGGTGTCCAAGTTGGCGTCGGGCACGGCTCGGGAGTGATCGCGCTACTTTCAGCCCAAACGTCGTTTTGTCCGTCGTAGAAAAGGCCGCCGAGCGAGGTGCGCTGGCCGTGAGTAAGCCAAGCCTCGAAAAAAGCGACTTCGTCTATGGTTCCGTGGAAATCGCTCCCCCCGCTTGAGGGTGAATGGGCCAGGTAAATCACGCCTCCACCGACATAGGCGTGCTGCCCAGAGGAAAGAGCAGCAGTGCCCGGGTTGGCGTTGTTGACTGTCACTCCGATTTGCGAGCCTGGAACTATCCAGGCGATGAGCTGATACCAAACCCCCGCAGAGAAGCTGCCGGTGAACTCGGCGACCTTGTCCCATCCGCTGGAAGAAGTGGTGGCGATGCGGAAGGAGACTTTGCTGGACTCCAGCGTTGCCTGATACTCCCCGGCCTTCTCGAAGAGGACCTGGGTGCCGCTGAGCGAAGTGGGTTTAAACCACATCGCGATGGTCAGCGGTGCAGATGCTCCCGGGTTAAAGGCAGAGGCACTGTGACGACTAAACCAGTTGCCAATGGAGACACTACGTCCCTCGTGGCACTTGCCGGTGACGACTCCCGGCGATCCGCTTTCACCGAACTCGAGCCAGTTGCCCGTGATGTCGCGTAAGCCTCCCGGACACTGGCAGTCGCAGTAGGCGGCAGGTAAGGGCAACTCCGCCGGAGTCGGCCCCGGGGTCGGCGGGGGAGGTGTCGGAGTAGGCGATGGCGTCGGACCAGGTGTCGCCGTAGGGGTTGGAGTGGGCGTCGGCTGGGGCGTCCAAGTTGGCGTAGGATAGGGTGTCCAAGTTGGCGTGGGATCGGTCATGAAAAATGCGAGGGCTGATGAACTGCTTTAGTTAATCAACGCGCCATAGGCGGAACGCATACCGACTCTGGAAGAAACCGGGTTTGGCCTTATCGGAAAAACATCCCGAACACGAAACCGAAATGATCGCCCTCGACACGAGACGAGCGCGTTAGGAGAGGATATCTTCTCAATTCTCGCGAGCACATCCCAAGAATACAAAACCGAATCGAGTTCGTAAAGGATAGAGAAAAGGAAAAAGAAAAAAATATGACCTCGCTTTTCACCCGGACCGCCCGCAACCGCCCGCAACCGCCCGCAACGACCGCATTACGGTCTTGTGAAACCGCTCTGCCGAGGCTACATCAAAGTCACCAAAGCGCTCCAGACATGAAGGAATCCCCGACCAATTTTTCCATGGGCAGCCCCGTCTTTCTCCGGCTCGCGGAGATCGTGGGCGAGGCCAACGTCTTTACCCGCCCCGAAGACCTCATTCCCTACGGCTTTGACGGCACCGCCGCTCTGCAGCAGGACGCCGTCTGTGTCGTGCTCCCGCGGACCACGGAAGCAGTCGCCGGCGTGATGCGGCTCGCGGCGGCGGAGAAAATCCCCGTCGTCACCCGGGGATCCGGGACCGGTCTCTCGGGCGGCAGTGTCCCGGTGGAGGGCGGCATCGTCCTCTGTCTCGTCCATCTCAACCGCATCCTCGAAGTCGATCCGGCGAATCTCACGATGCTCTGCGAGTGCGGCGTCATCACCAAGGCGGTCGATGACGCGGCCACGCCCTACGGGCTTTTTTATCCGCCCGACCCCGGGTCGATGAAGATCTCGACCATAGGCGGTAATGTCGCGAACAACTCGGGCGGCCTGCGGGGTCTCAAATACGGCGTGACGAGGGACTACGTCATGGGCATCGAGGTCGTCCTGCCCTCGGGTGAGGTCGCCTGGCTCGGGTCGAAATGCGTCAAGGACGTCGCCGGCTACTCGATGAAAGATCTCTTCGTCGGCTCCGAAGGGACCCTCGGCGTGATCACGAAAGTCCTCCTCAAACTCGTCCCCCGGCCGAAGGCCCGGCGCACCCTCCTCGCCTCGTTTGACACGATGGAGGCGGCGGCGCGGACCGTCTCGAAGATCATCGAAAAGCACATCATTCCCTGCACCCTCGAGTTCCTCGATCGCAAGACCTGCGCCAGTGTCGAAGCCTACGCGAAAGTCGGGCTACCCACCGGAGCCGCCGCCGTCGTGCTCATGGAGACCGACGGGCATCCTGTCGTGGTCGAGGAGGAAGCCGCCGCGATGGCGGAGATCGCCCGGGAAAACGGAGCCATCTCCGTGGAGGCCGCCGACGACGAGGCCCACGCCACCCGCCTCGCGACCGCGCGGCGCAGTGCCTTTTCCGCCCTCGCGAGGATACGGCCCACGACCATTCTTGAAGACGTCACCGTTCCCCGGAACCGGCTCGTCGAGATCGTCTCCTACGTCGAGGAGGTCGCCGCCCGCCACCGGCTCGACATTGCGACCTTCGGGCATTTTGGTGACGGCAACGTCCATCCCACGATCCTGACTGACGAGACGAATCACGAGGAGATGGAGCGCGTCGAGCTCGCCCTCTCCGAGATTGTCGATAGGACAATCGCCCTCGGCGGAACGATCACCGGCGAGCACGGCGTCGGGCTGGCAAAGAAGGCCTTTCTCCCTCGCCAGTTCGACGAGGCCAGCTACGCGCTGCTCAAGCAAGTGAAACGAGCGATCGACCCGCAAGGGTTGCTCAACCCGGGGAAAATTTTTGATTTGGACTGATGAGGAATTTTGGGACCGAACACGAGTCGCAACGATTGAACTACATGCACCTCACCCGTTCTCCCGTAGGTTACCTCCTCAACTTCAGCTCCAAATCAGGTCTCCAGTGGAAACGATTCCTCCTCTCCGAATACCTCTGATCCTGCCCCGCCAATGTCCACCCAAGAAAAAATCAGCGAAGATCAGCATAAATTTGACGACCAGAAGGAAGACGAGCTTCGTCGTCCATCTTCGGCTGCGCCTCCGATTGCGGTCAGACCTCTGAAGCACATGGGCGACCTCGACTACTCAGTGGTCCAGCAGTGCATGCATTGCGGCATGTGCCTGCCGAGCTGCCCGACTTACATCGAGACCCGGCAGGAGCGCAACAGCCCGCGCGGCCGCATCGCCCTGATGCGGGCCATCGCCGACGGCAATCTCGAAGTGACGAAGGAGTTCGGCGAAGAGATGTATTATTGCCTCGGTTGCCTCGCCTGCACGACCGCCTGTCCCGCCGGAGTCGATTACCCGCAGCTCTTCGAACACGCCCGCGCCGAGATCGAGCACCAGGGCGTGCTTTTCACTCCCGAGCGGGCCTTCTGGCGCTGGCTCACTTTGCGGCAAATTTTTGCCAAACCGTGGATGCTGCATGCCGTCGGCCGCCTCCTCTGGATTTATCAGGCCAGCGGGATTTGTTCGCTTGTCAGGAAAAGCGGCGTTCTCCGGCTCATCCCCGCGAACCTGCGAAATCTCGAGCCCTCCACCCCGACGGTGCGGCGTCATTTTTCCGCCGAACTCATTGCCGAAGTGGAAAAGCCTTCATCGACCACCCACCGCGTCGGCATGCTCACGGGCTGTGTCCAGGATCTCATTTTCTCCGAAGTGAACCGCGACACCGTCGAGGTGCTGCTCGCCAACGGTTGCGAGGTGGTCACTCCCCGTCAGCAGGGATGCTGCGGCTCGCTCCACGCCCACAACGGCGACCTCGAGCAGGCCGCAGTTCAGGCGCGCCGGCTCATCGACCAGTTCGAGATCGACTCGCTCGACGCCATCATCACCAACGCGGCCGGATGCGGCTCGCATCTGAAGCATTTTACCCATCTCCTCAGGCACGATCCCGAGTACCACGAGAAGGCCGCGAAATGGGATGGCAAAGTGCGCGACATCTCCGAGTGGCTCGTCTCGATCGGCTTCCGGAAACCGGCCGGATCCGCTCCCGCGCAAAAAGTGACCTATCACGAGGCCTGTCATTTGTGTCACGGTCAGGGTATCTCCCGCCAGCCCCGCGAAATCCTCAGGGCCATCCCCGGACTCGAGCTCGTCGAGCTGGAGAACGCGACGCTCTGCTGCGGCAGTGCCGGGGTCTACAACATCACCCAGCCCGAACAGGCGGAAAAGCTGCAGGACGAAAAAGTCGCCTGCATCCGCCGCACCGGCGCCTCCCTCGTCGCGACCGCGAATCCCGGCTGCCATCTGCAGATCCAGAATGGAATGGGCGACAGCGCAGTGGTGAAACATCCCGTCACCCTTCTCGCCGAGGCCTACCGGGCGGAGAAGGCGGGGGAGGGGACCGCGTGAAAACGCTTCTCTTCGTTGTCGCGCTCGCCTTCGGCGCCCTCTTTCTTTGGAGCGGCGTCGGCAAGATCAAAGATCCCGTCGCCTTCGCCGAGGCGGTCCGGAACTACCAACTCATCGGTGATCCCTACGCCGCCGTCGCCGCGCTTTTCATCCCCTGGGTCGAAGTCTTCGCCGCCATCGGAGTGATGACAGACCTTTTTCGCAGGGGCAGCGCAGCGATTCTCACCGTCAGTCTCCTAGTCTTCACCGCCGCCATCGTCATCGCCTGGATGCGCGGACTCGACATCACCTGCGGCTGCTTCGGAGATGAAACGCCGATGAACTATCCCGTGAAAGTCGCTCAGAATGTCGGGCTGATGGTCGCGGGGACAGTCCTGTGGTGGTTCGCGCAGACGGGGCGGGGGAGATGTGAGGGATCTGCGGCCTCCGGATAGTGGCGGTCTCTACCACCGCGGTTTACTCTCTCGTTCCGGCAATCGATCGACAGCCATTCCGGATCGTTTTTCCAGCGCTTCGATAAGCGATGCGTTGAAACCGAAAGACGGCAGCGTCATCAGGATCTCCCGGCCGTCTTTCGTTTTCACGAGGAGGCGATGCACGATGCGGGGTGGCATGCGCGTCCCTTTGATGAGCGGCTGGTGGATCTTTTCCAGATACGCGGAGAGTATTGTCAGATCGGCGTAGGGGATCCGGTGATCGCGGAAAAATCGATTTATCTCCATATCGGACTCGTTCAGAACGAGGGGCCGGCGCTTGAAATAGCGGATCAGAAAGACGTCGAAGACGACCAGGGTCGCCCCTAAAATCCCCAGAAACCATTCATCGGGACCGAGGTAGGAGAGCTTCGAAATGAACCCAAGGAGGAAGAGGCAGGCGAACAAGGCCACCGCGGTTGTCACAAAAATGACCGCCGCCCGATTTGCATCCTGTTGAAAGCTCAGCGGAGGAAGAGGAGATGGGGCTGACATGGGGGAAGAGGGAAATCTTCTGCTGTCTTACGCGGGAAGGGGAGAGAAAAAACGTCGGGGAGAGGACTTTTTCGATTAGCGGTGTTCAGCGGAAATCAGGGCGAAACTTTTGGACTGCGGCAGCCCATACCGTCGTAGGCTCGCGTAACCTGCCGGGCAAGAAATCCGCCGCGTCCGGAGTGTGTGTTCGATGGCCTCACTGTTGAGGCTCGCGGGGTTCATTGAAGAGCCGAAGATTCAGCATAATGAATATCCCGGCGTATAATCGTTCTGCGAGACGTGTCAGCGGTCAAAATATTCATTGTAACGAATATTTTGCCGATAAATCCGTTGATCCAAGCCCGTGAGCGCCTACATTTTTAGGACGATGAATTTTACGCTGTTATCATGACTTCAGAGGAACTTGGAATGATCCTTCGTCGTCGTCGCGGGCAGGCCGGCATCACCCAGCGGGATCTTGCCGCGCTGAGCGATCTGGCAGTGCATACCTTGAGCGATCTCGAGTCGGGCAAGGGCAACCCGACTCTGGAGGTTCTTTCCCGGGCCTGCGGAGTGCTGGGGCTGGAGATCCGCCTGGTGCCGCGGCAACTCGTTGGAATCCTTCCCCCCGCCGTTAACAACGAGGCATCACCCGAATGAGCGCTCGCCGCAGCGCCCTGGTGCGGGTCAGGGGGATCGCAGCCGGTCTTCTCGAGGAAACGGGCGCTGGTTACGCTTTTTCCTACGATCCCGCCTATCTGGCGAGGGAGGACGCCGTGGCGGTCAGTCTCACCTTGCCTCTGCAATCCGGTACCTACGCCTCGCCCCACCTCTTCGCCTTTTTCGAGGGCTTGCTTGCGGAGGGCAGTCTGCGGGAGCTCCAGAGCCGGCTTTACAAGATCGATCCTGAGGACGGATTCGGCCTTCTTCTCAAAACGGCGGCTTCGGACGTGATTGGTTGTGTGACCGTCGAACCTTTTTCCCGCGAATGAGCCCGTCCCTGCCCTATCCTTCCGACCGGTGCCTGAGCACCCTGCGTCTGACCAAGGGACAAGCGTGGAGCCGCGGGGCGCTGCAGAACCTATGGAACGGTCGCAAGGTCTCGCCTCTCCTCACCTTCGATCTGCCCGAATTTCATCGATTCCGCCTGGAACGTTCAGACCGCATCTCCCTCTCCGGCGTGCAGGACAAGATCTCGGTCAAACTCGAACGCGGCACCCTCGTGCCGACGGAACGAGATGGCGAATACCTGCTCAAGCCTGTGCCTTCGACGCCCGGTTTATCCTATCAAAACGACATCCCTGCCAATGAGCATCTCACGATGCAGATCGCCGGACAAATTGCGGGAATCGCCGTGCCGCCGAACGGGCTCGTCTTCTTCCCCGATGGTTCACCCACCTATGTGGTGAAACGTTTTGATCGGGATGCGGCAACGGGGCAAAAGCTGTCGCAGGAGGATTTCTGCCAGTTGTCGGGACGCTCCCGCGAGACCTATGGTCGGAACTTCAAATACGAGGGTAGCTACGAAGAACTCGGTCGACAACTGGAGCGCTATTGCCCGTCCTATGCGGTTGAGATCGAAAAGCTTTTCCTGCTGATTGTCTTCAACTATGCGGCAGGCAATGGTGACGCGCATTTCAAAAATTTCTCCCTCGTGCCGACGCCGTTGGGGGATCACGTGCTCAGCCCGGCCTACGACCTCGTGAATACCCGGCTGCATTTGCCGCAGGAAAGTGCTCTGGCGCTGGAACTCTTCGCCGATGATTTCGAGACGGAGAGTTTCCGGGAGAACGGGTTCTATCGACGCGAGGACTTTCGCGAACTAGCGAGGCGTTTGCACCTGAAGCCGGAGCGCGCCGAGGGCATCCTTGGTAGGGTCAGTGGGCTGCATGAAAAGGCGGCTCTGCTCGTCGACGCGTCCCTGCTTTCGACGGAAGCACGGGAAGTGTATCGCCGCACCCTCGCCGACCGCGCCCGGGCCTTGGCAGCCCCTTAAGCGCTGAGGACTCACGAAGGTAAAAGCACTTGTTTTTGCTTCCATGTCGAATCAAATTCGACACAGTGGCAAAAAAATTAACGAAATTTACCCTGCCCCGAGACGTGCCATTCGACTATCAATTGGCGATGAATCGGCTTCGAGACTTCCGCGCGCCTCGGGATAAACTGCACCGTCTCTGCGAGAGCGGTGAGGTCATCCAAGTGAAGCAGGGGCTCTACATCACCGGTTTGGCTGGTGACGGGGTGGGAGGAGTGGATCCACGGGTGTTGTCAGGTCTGATCTACGGGCCTGTCGAAGGCTCGCCCCTCAATCCGCCGACTCACAAAATCGATCGATATCCTTCAGCGCTCCGAAGACGATGAGGTGGTCGCCTTTTTGCAGAACAAATTCCGCATCGAGGGTGCCGGCGACCTCGTAGGCGAGTTCGGCTTCTCCCTCGACCCGTTTGCTCACGGGGCGGCGCACGGTCACGACATTGACCCCGTATCTTTTCCGCAGATTCGCCACCGGGAGGGTGATGCCGTCATAGCGATCCGGCATCTCGACTTCGACGATGCCGTGTCCGGTGTCGATCCCGAAGTAGCGGCGCACCGCCTCATTGGTGATCTGGCGCGTGAAGTAAGCGGCGGCGAGGCTCTCGGCGCGTATTGTGCCGGTCACTTTCATGAGCCCGAGGAGATGCTCGTGTACCTCGTTGATGACCCGGGTGTAGACACGCCGCACCCCGAGTTTCTGGCAGTGGGCGGTGATCATGAGACTGGCCTCGAAGCCCTCGCCGATGGCCACAACAGCAGTGTCCACGTCCGCCACGCCGAGCTGGGCGAGGGCTTCGGCATCGGTTGCATCAGCCATCGCGGCGATCGCGACACTGTCGCGGATTTCACGGATGTGAGCCTCGTCAGTATCGATCGCGAGCACTTCGTGGCCCGATTCCGAGAGCTCCCGCGCGAGAGCGGATCCGAAATATCCTAGTCAGCGTCATCATCCCGAGTCCGCCGATCTGGATGAGGGCGAGGATCGCGAACTGCCCCTGCGGGGTGAAGGCGGTCTCGGTATCGACGACGATGAGACCGGTCACACAGACGGCGCTGGTGCTGGTGAAAAGAGCGTCGAGTCACGAGATGCCGGCGGTGGTGGCATTCGGCGTCTTCAGCATCAGCATGCCGGCGAGGATGACGAGGGCAAAACTCACCACAAAGAGAGTGCCCGGCTTTGCCTCCTGCAAGAACTTCGCCCGCGTCAGCCGCAGGAGCCGGAATGCCACCGGGACGATGAGGCTCAACTGCACGACGACGAGGGCGATGAGCGCACCGGTGCGAGGATGGAGAAGATCACCGAGCCAGTCGCGCAGGGGGCGTTCCAGCCCGAAGCGCCCGCCCGCGAGCAGGAGTAGCGCCGCGAGGATGAGATTGCGCTTCAGCCTCGACTGACCCGAGCCGCGCAGGACGAGCCCGCCTTCAGCAATGAGGGCGAGGACGACGAGTCCGAGAGTGAGGTATTCCGAGACGAGCGCCTGCGTCTCATCGAGCGGCCAGCCTAGCTCGCGGACGAGGAGCACTAGCGCCGCAGCGCCAATAGTCCCCTGAAGCCAAAGGAGACGACTCATGTCCCCCGATTTCCCCGCGGATCTGTCCTTCTTACTCATCCCACCGGCGAAAGTATCCGATCAGTAAGGCTGGCGCGATTTTTCCGCAAGAGGGATTCGTGAAGGGCGCAGCCGTCCTCCGCGAGGACCTCAAGGGCTCACTCCAGCGCTTCGCTTGCGCCGGTCCCGTCACTCAGTGGATCTCCACCGAACTGCCCACCGCCGCCTCGTAGGTGAGGTGCAGCAGGTAGGTCTGGCGGGCGGCGAGCTTCTGTCCGAATTGGGCGAGCAGATAGAGCCCGATCACCGCCGCGATGAGTCCGCCGAAGGCATAGAGACCCCACGGAGAAACGCCGACGATCCATTGCGAGATCCCTAACAGACCGGCAAAGACCGAAAGTGAGCCGAAGAGGAGATACCCGTAGAGAAAGCTCGTCCAGACATTCGCACTCGGCCCGTAGATCCCGTGGATCACCGTTTTACCTTCGTCGGTGGAGTCGAGGCTGAGGTTGAGGAGAGGCGACCAGAAATGCTGCTCTTCTTCCGGAATACGCAGCGTCACATAGCCGGGAAAATTTTTCACATCAACACGACCGCCGACCGGCATCGCATCTTCCTTCTCGACGTACCGCACGATCTGCGCCTGCAATATCTCCCGCTCCAGATCCACCGTCTGTGAAAAGCGGGGGCGGAAGCTGCTCATGGCGCGGGCGGGGCGGCAGATACTCCGAAACGAAAGGCGGCCACCGTCTTCGCGGTTCTCAGGTAGAGATCCGGGCCGACGATCGCGGGCGAGGCGCAGTAGAGCGCGCCGACCTTGGCACGACCGAGTGGGGTGTAATCATCGGAAGTTGCTTTGATTAAACTAACAAAACCACCTCGATTTTCGTAGGCGAGCAGTTTGCCGTCAGAGAGGACCGGCGAAGAAATGGATGACTGGGCGGGGCGCTCCCACTTTACTGCCCCGGTCGCGAGATCGAGACAGAGGTGCCGGTCGCTCCCGAGATGGTAGACCGCGCCCTCGTAGATGATGGGGCTCGCCCCGTAGCGCTGCGCGAGGAATCCGTGGGACCAAAGTTCCGTCGCTCCCCCGGGGGCGAGCTGATAGGCGATGAGATTTTTTCCGTCGAAGTTGCTGCTCACGACGAGGTGATCGCCCGAGACGACGGGAGTGCCGTCGCCGCCGCCGGGGACTTTCCAGAGCGTTTCACCGGTCGCGGCATTTACGCCGAGGAGGTCTTTCTGTGAGTTGCAGATGATGACGTCGCGCCACGCGGCGGGGGAGGGATTGGAGCCTTTGACTTCGTCGTTTTTCCAGACTACCGCTCCGGTCGCCGCGTCGAAGGCGGAGAGAAAATTCTGTTGCAGGTAGACCTTCCCGTCCAGTACCAGCGGCGAAGATGCCGGGCCTTTTCTGCCTGTGAGAGGGGCGCGCCAGACTTCCTTGCCGGTGGCGCCCTCGAGGCAGTAGAGATTCTCGCTAAGGGCGGCATAGACTTTGCCATCGACGATCGCCGGGGTGCTCGAGGACCCGCGTCCGCTCGGGAAGCCCGCATGGGCGAACCGCCAGACTTGTTTCCCGGTCGCGGCATCGAGGGCGATCACGACATCGTCGGCGACCTTCTTTGTGTTCGGCACGGCGGTGATGATCTGGGTGGTGATGGCTGGATCGAAGTTCTGCGCCGTGACCCATTCCTCCATCGCAGCCTGATTCGGGAAGACTTCTTTCGAGATCGTTGTGAGGGTCTCGTAAACGGTCAGCGGGATCGCGCCGGGGCCTTTTTTGAAACGCGAGATGACCCAGCCACCGAGGGAGAGTTTCGTCTTTTCGTCGATGTTGTCATCGACCCACTTTTTCGCCCACTCGTCGAGGGCTTCCCCGCGGAGGCGGCGGCTCAGGCTGAGGCGGTCGGCTTCCATTTTTTCGACAGTCTCCTTCGGAAGTGAGTTCGTGCCGCGGTAGTCGAGTTTGGAAAGGACGTCCCCGTCGATCCGGCGCGTCTCGGTCGGTTCGTCCTTGTGCCAGACCACGGAGAGGAAGACTTGCCCGTCCGCAACGGCAACACTGCCGTGGCCTCCGTAGTGATCGCTCGGGATCTCGGCGGTTGTCTCCCAGAGCTTCGTCGGGGCGTTCTCCTCGGTGAGGGCGTCGGGCAGATTGCCTTCCGTAGTGCTCACCCCGTTGCGCTGCGGGCCGCGCCATTGCGGCCAGTCGTCAGCGTGGAGCGGGAAGACGGCGGTAAAAAAGAGGGCGGCAATGAGGGAGAATTTCATCAGGGAGTTCACGGAGTTGTCTGCTAGTGTAACGGAGAAAAGCGCGAGTTTCACTGGCGCTATGATGGCCGGAAGGCGTATTTTTTAAATGGTAAATCGCGTGAAGTCGCCTCCCAAAATAGTCTATATCACGGCCGGTGCGGGCGGCATGTATTGCGGTAGCTGCCTGCGCGACAATGCCCTCGCCGCCGGGCTCACCCGACTGGGCTGGGACGTGACCCTGCTTCCGCTCTACACGCCTATCCGCGTCGACGAAGAGGACCGCTCCGTTGATCAGATTTTTTTCGGCGGGATCAATGTCTTCTTGCAGCAGAAGATCCCGCTCTTCCGCCATCTCCCGGCTTTTCTTGATCGCTGGCTCGACAATCCTCGGCTCATCAAACGCGTCGCCTCGGGGGCCCTATCCGTGAGCGCGAAGGAGCTTGGCTCGATGACTCTCTCGATGGTGAAAGGGGAGGACGGATTCCAGCGCAAGGAAGTCGCCCGTCTCGTGCACTGGCTCAAAGAGGTCGCCAAGCCCGATCTCATCTGCCTGACGAATCTCCTCGTGGGCGGCTCCATCCCTGCGCTGAAGCGCGAACTCGGCGTGCCCGTGCTCGTGACCCTGCAGGGCGACGATGTCTTCCTCGACGAACTCATCGAACCCTGGAAGTCGCTCGTGCTCACAGAAATGCGCCGTCTCGCGCAGGAGGCCGACGGCTTTATCACCTTCTCCGCTTTTTACCGGGATCACATGAGCGCGATCCTCGGTGTGCCGGCGGAGAAATTCCACCTCACCCCGCTCGGGGTGACCGTGTCCGAATTCGATGCCGTCTACGAGGCCAGCAAGAGCCGTGCCCCGGGCAAGGTGATCGGCTATTTCGCCCGGCTCGCGCCGGAAAAGGGATTCGACCTCGCGGTGGGGGCCTTCATCGAAGTGGCAAAAAAACATCCCGGGGCCCGCTTCCATGTCGGTGGCTGGCTTTCGGAAAAAGACCGCGCTTTTTACGAAGCGCAGATCGCCCGCCTCGTCGCCGCCGGCCTGAGTGATCGCTTCCGGCACATCGAGGCCCCCGACGGGCCGACGAAGATGGCCTTTCTCAAAGACATCGACATCTTCACCGTGCCGGCGCGTTTCATCGAACCGAAGGGACTCTACCTGCTCGAGGCGATGGCCTGTGGCCTGCCCTGCGTCGTGCCGTCGCGGGGCGCCTTTCCGGAGATGATCCTCGCGAGCGGCGGGGGGCTCCTCTGCAAGCCCGAAGACCCGGCCGACCTCGCCCTGAAGCTGGGGGAACTGCTCGATGATCCCGCCGCCGCCGCTGGTCTCGGGGAGAAAGGCCGCGCCTGGGTCGAGCAGGAGAATGACCGCAGCGGCATGGCCGAGGCGACCGCGCGGGTCTACGAGACCGCACTGGCTGAAAAGCAACAGGGTTGAGTGACGGAGTGATCCCTTTCGGGCCGCGACCGCATTCACCCGCGTTTACGATACGTCGCGGGGGTGACTCCCATATGCTTGCGGAAGTGCTGGGTGAAGGCGCTCTGGTCGCAGAAGCCGAAGTCGAGGGCTATTTCGACGATGGGTGTGTCGCTGGTGCGCAGGACCTCGCAGGCGGCCTGGATGCGGGTCTTGATGAGAAAGGTGCGCGGATTCGTCCCGAAGACTTCGCGGAAGCGGCGGTTGAACTGGCGCACCGACATGCCGGTGCGTTTCGCGAGATCGGTGAGATTGACAGGCTCGTGGAAATGATCGCGGATGTAGCTGACGGCGCGGTCGATCTGTAAGTGCGGTGTCAGGGCCGTCTTGCCGCCCGAGTAGCTCTGTACAGTGCCCATCACCCCGATGACGGAACCGTCGCGCCCGAAGACGGGAAACTTGTTCGTGAAATACCAGTCGGGCAGCCCCTGCCGGTTGAAGAAGAGCTCGATGATCTTGAGCTTTGCTTTGCCTGTGGCGATGACATGTTCGTCATCTTCGCGGAACTTGCGGGCGAGCTGGGCGGGGAAAAGCTCGAAGTCATTTTTCCCGATCAGGTCGGCCTCGGAGGAGCAGTTGAGCCGCTCCCAGAAAGCGCGGTTCGCCGAGACGATAAGGAAGTCGCGGTTTTTCGCGAAAAAAGAGACGCCGGGGAGATGATCGAAGAGCACCTCGAAGTGGGTCGCCGGGGAGATCTGTGAAAGGAACTCGGACTTGAGGGTTTCTGCGGGTGTCGCCATGTGACTGGCGATGACGATAGTCTATGGCCGAAACCTCACAACGGGGAAGCAGATACGGAGTCGCGGGCTCAGTTCGCCGCGAGGCCCCCGATTGCTCAAGAAATGACAAATTACTACGGAAATGCTTAATTTTTGGCTTGCCTTATAAGAGTTAGAGACAATATAGTAAGCTTGTCATAATTTTTTAAATTATGAAAATTATAGACCAATTTGCCACTCAGGTCTGAATTTCAATAACAACCGCATTTTTATCCCATTTTAAGTAACAATGATCATACCCATCAAGCCCTGGCTGGATCTTGCGAATGGAAAGGTGAGCGGTGGGCTCGGTGGCAAGCGGAATCCTGAGTGGAACGGGCTCGCGCTCTGCGCGGATCCCGATCTCGAAGATTCAGGCCTGCTCTATCGGGCGGGACGGGGTGGTCTGCTCTGCGCCAACTTCAATCATCGCATGGAATTTTACCACGACCCTATCCTCGCTTCCGAGATCCTCGAGGCGATGCAGCCGGTTGCCGGCAAGCAGATTTTCGATGGCACGGTAGGCGGCGGCGGGCATGCCGAGTTGCTGCTGCGTCACGGTGCCCATGTCATCGGTTGCGATCAGGATCACGATGCGCTCGACTACGCCGAGCGACGCCTCTCTTCCTACGAAGATGCGTTTCTTCCGGTGCGGGGAAACTTCCGCGACATGGATCAGATCCTCGCCGGGCTCGGAATCGGTCACGTCGACGGTATCCTCCTCGACCTCGGGGTTTCTTCGCGGCAGCTTGATAACCCGGCGCGCGGTTTTTCCTTCCGGGAAAACGGTCCTCTCGACATGCGTATGGATGACCGGGCGGCGCTCTCGGCAAAAGAGCTCGTCAATGAGTGGTCTGAGGATGAGCTCATTCGGATCTTTCGCGAGTATGGCGAAGAGCGGCGGGCTGCGCGTGTCGCTCGCGAGATCGGGAAGGCCCGCGCGATCAAGCCGATCGAGACGACTTTCGAACTCTCTGAGGTGGTCGGTCGGGCGATCCCGAAGACTTCGGCAAAGAACCCGGCAACGAAGGTCTTCCAGGCGATCCGCATCGCGGTGAACGCGGAACTGGAGTCTCTCGAGACGGCTCTCGAAAAGGCGGTGGCGCTCCTCGCTCCGAAAGGGGTGCTCGCGATCATCACCTTTCACTCGCTCGAGGACCGCATCGTGAAAAGGTTTATGCACCGTCGCAGCAATCCTTTCATTGATCGGCCCGAGTGGTCCGAGCCGCGGGCGAATCCCGACTTTTGTTTTCACCTTCCGAGTCGTCGGGCGATCGAGCCCGATGAGGCGGAGGCCCGCAGGAATTCACGCTCGCGCAGTGCGAAACTGCGCATCGCGATCAAAGCCTGAGCCCAGTCATGGAAAAGAGAAATCGATACAAAAATCGCGTCGGCTGGGTCATGATGATCCGTCTCGTGCTCGCGGGTGGTCTGCTCTTCGCGACGGGGGCGGGCTTCGTCCTCGTGCGCAATCAGCATGTCATCACCGGGAACGAAATCGGGGCGACAGAGCAGGAGATCGCAGCTCTCGATCAGGAGACCGAGCTCTGGGAACTCCGCATCGCGGCGGTGCGGGATCGTCACGAACTCTCCCGTCGGCTCCGCTGGGCGCAGAGTGATCTCAAGGATATCGACCTTTCGAAAGTGATCGAAATCGAAACCCGCCCCCGCGTCGATGGACCGGTCGCGAGTGCATACTGAGGAAAGATTGTGGACCGGGGATTAAAGAACAGATTGGTGATCGCATGTCTCGTGCTGGTGCTGACGCTCTCGGCGCTGAGCATGAGACTTTTACACATCGAGGTCTTCAGCGGGGAGAAGCTCAGTGCCGAGGCGCGCTCGCACTACGAGTACAAGGAGGAGTTGCCGGCCCGGCGCGGTCGTATTTTTGATCAGTCGGGTGAGTTGCTGGCCCGCAGTCAGACGGTCTTCACGCTCGTGGCGGACTGTCACCACCTGCGTGACCAAATGCTCGCCTGCATCGGTCTGGGCGCGCGCGAGGACGTCTCTCCGCAGACTATCAAGAAGCACTATCTACCTGACGAGATCCTCGCGAACTACCGGGAGTATGTCGCCGAGAGCCTCGCCGAGACGCTCCGGCAGCCACGGCATGAGATCGCGAGGCTCTTGAAGGAAAAGAAGGTCGGTGAGGTCGTCCTCGCCCGCGATATCGAAGATGATTTTGCCCGCGAGATCACCGCGATGCTGGATGAGAAAGAGATCGGCGGTCTCTACCTGCGTCGCGGCGAGCGGCGTTATTATCCCAGCCCGCTCTCGCTGACCCAGGTCATCGGCTATGTCGATGAAAATGGTGAAGGTCTCAGCGGCGTTGAGAAGGTGTTCGACGCGGAGATGCAGGGCCGCCCCGGCTACCGCTACTGCGAGCGGGATCGCAGCCGTCGCGAGATCCATGCCTACCGCGGTCTCCAAGTCGATCCAGCGGCAGGTAAGGATGTCTATCTCTCCATCAACATGGCGGTCCAGTCTGTCGTGGAGCGCGAACTCGATGCGGTCATCGACAAGTTCCGGCCCGAGAAAGTCACGATCATTTTCATGGATCCTTCGACCTCGGAGGTCATCGCCATGGCGAGCCGCCCGCACTTCGATCTCAGCAATCGTAGGGGTATCCGCGGCATGGAGCCGATGCGCCGCAACCCTGCCGTGACCGATCTGTATCAGCCCGGATCGACTTTCAAAATCGTCGGGTATGGCGGTGCCTTTGACAAGGGGCTCGCCAGTCCCTCGACGGAGGTGGATTGCCACATGGGGAGCTACACGCTCGATGGCTTCCCGCTCAAGGATCACCATCCCTACGGCAAGCTCACCGCGCGGGTGGCTTTTGCGAAGTCTTCCAACATCGGCGCCTATCTGATCTCGCGTCCGCTCAACAAGCATCTTTTCCACGACTACGTGGAGCAGTTCGGATTCGGCGAGAAGACGGGGATCGAGTTGACTGCTGAGAGCCCCGGTCGCCTCATTCCGGTGAGCCAGTGGTCGCGGACCTCTTTCTCAAGTCAGGTGATGGGCTACGAAGTGGCTGTCACGCCGATACAGATGGCGGCCGCCTACAGTGTTATTGCAAACGGCGGCGTCTATCGGGCGCCCACGATTCTGCGCGGGGTAAAGGGCGAGGGCAAAGATGCCGTGCTCGTGAAAGGTCCGGAGCGCCCCGGACGTAGGGTGCTCGGTGACAAGGCAGCGCATCAGGTGCTGCAGTGCATGCTCGAGACGATGAACGAACACGGAACAGGAGTGAAAGGCGACCTCGTCGGCTACAGTGTCGCCGGCAAGACGGGTACGACCCGCAAGCACGTCGAGAATGTCGGCTACGTCGAGGGGCGCTACATCGCCTCCTTCGCCGGATTTCTCCCTGCGGCCGAGCCGCGGCTGCTCGGACTGATCGTCATCGACGATCCGCGGGCCGACGGTGCCGAGGTCTACGGGGGTGCAGTGGCGGCCCCTGTATTCAAGGCGATCGCCGAAGAGGCGGTCAAAATTCTCGGCATCGAACCAGATCTTCCGGGTGAACTGGAAGCCGCAGCAGCGGCCTCGCTCGCGGCAGCTAATCAATCCGTGAAGGGCGGGCAATAAGGCATGAAACTGGCGGACGCTATTGATTCTATCTATGTGAAGCACGTCGTGGGCACTCTCGAGGTGGACGTGACCGGGGTGTATTACGACTCGCGCCAGGTTCAGCCGGGCGGGATCTTCTGCGCGCTCAAGGGCGGCGGTCGCGACGGGCACGATTACCTCGACGCGGCCATCGCGAACGGCGCCGTCGCCATTATTTCCGAACAGCCGAATCCCGCCGCCTTTTTCGCGACCTGGTTGCAGGTCGGTGACGCCCGTGCCGCGATGGCCTTCGCCGCCGCGAATCTCGAGGGACAGCCGAGCCTGGAGTTTCCCGTCATCGGTGTGACCGGGACGAACGGAAAAACGACGACCGCCTACCTCATTCACCACCTTCTCAAGTCGGTCCTCCATCGCGCCGGCCTCATCGGCACGATTCAGTATTCCACCGGCGAGGCCATCGTCGAGGCGCCCCACACCACTCCCGAGTCGCCGGACTTGCAGCATCTCATCCGCGAGATGCGCGACGAGGACTGCCGCGCCATGGTCATGGAGGTCTCCTCGCACGGGCTCGCCCAGCACCGGGTCACCGGGGTGAGTTTTGATGTCGGGATCTTCACTAATCTCACTCAGGATCACCTCGACTACCATCGCACGATGGATGGCTATTTCGCGGCGAAGCGCATGCTCTTCGAGCAGATGGACCACGACACCCGCAAGAAGGGCGTCGCGATCATCAATACCGACGATGTCTACGGCGACCGCCTCAACAAGACCCGCTTCGAGAGCATCAAAAAATACACTTACGGTCGCTCCGCCAACGTCGACTTCCAGGCCAGTGAGATTCGTTCGGACTTCAATGGCACGCAGTTCAAGCTCACTTTTAAAGAGCGTCAGTTTCTCGTGCGCATCCCGCTGATCGGCTCGTTCAATGTCTACAACTGCGTCGCGGCGATCGCGGCGGGCTACGCGATCGGGCTGAATCTCCGTGAAGTGATCGCAAAAATGGCCGACGCACCCCAGGTGCCCGGTCGTCTCGAGGCGGTCAACGCGCGTCAGATCAACTACCGCGTCTTCGTTGACTACGCTCACACGCCCGATGCGCTCGTCAATGTGCTCAATACTCTGCGTGCCCTGCAGCCCGCCCGTCTCATCACCGTCTTCGGTTGCGGTGGCGATCGCGACATGACGAAGCGCGTCCCCATGGCCGCTGCGGCGGAAGCCGGCAGTGATCTCTGCATCCTCACCTCGGACAATCCCCGCACCGAAGACCCTCGCCAGATCCTCGCCGATGCCGCGAAGGGATTCCTCGGGACAGACTACGAAGTCGTCGAAGACCGTCGCGTCGCGATCAAGCGGGCCATCTCTCTGGCCGGCGAGCGTGATATCATCCTAATCGCGGGAAAAGGGCACGAGACCTACCAGGAAATCAACGGGGTGCGTCACGACTTCGACGACCGCCTCATCGCTGCGGGATTCATCACCGAAAAGTCGGAAGGAGGGGGAAGGTGAAAACCCTGACACTTTCTCAAATCGCGACATGGGTCGATGGAGCTCTCCTTCAGGGAGTGCCTTCGCAAGAGGTGACATTTCTGACGACCGACTCGCGCAAAGCTGCACCGGGCGGAATTTTTGTCGCTTTGAAAGGGGAGCGTCACGACGCCCACCAGTTCCTCGGCGATGTCTCCGCTGCCGGGGCGACCGCCATCCTCGTGCATGCCCTGCCGAGCGAGACCGAAGGCTACACCGGAGGCATCATTCGCGTGAAGGACACTCTCAAGGCGCTTCAAGCTCTCGCCTATCATCACCGCAAAGCGTCGCCCGATCTCTTTGTCGTCGGGGTGACGGGCAGCAATGGCAAGACCTCGACGAAGGACTTCCTCCGCGCCGTCCTCGCTGAGGGTGGCCGGGTCAACGCCACCGCCGGGAATCTCAACAACCATATCGGCCTGCCCCTTACGATCCTTTCCGGCGGGGCAGGGGACCGGTTCGCGGTCTGGGAAATGGGGATGAATCATCCCGGTGAGATCGAGATCCTCGCCGACATCGCTCGTCCCGACGCGGCTGTCGTCACAAACATCGGCACCGCCCACATCGAGCACATGGGCACTCGCGAGGCGATCGCCCTGGAAAAGTCCTCGCTGCCCGCCGCCGTTCCCGCCTCGGGATATTGCGTCATGCCGGCCTCGGACGAGTATTTCGACTTCGTAAAAGGTGCCATCTCCTGCGAGATGATTCCCGTCGGGATCGGCACCGGAGCCGTCCTCGCCGAGTCGCTCGTCGCCGACAGTGACGGGCGGATGCGTTTTGATCTCTGCTCGGACTACGGCGATGCCGCTGCCGTCGTCCTCCCGGTGCGCGGCGATCACATGGTCATGAATGCCCTCCTTGCCGCTGCTGTCGGCCTGCGTCAGGGGATCTCACCCGCGGCTGTGGCCAAGGCTCTTTCCAATGTGCAACTCACACACGGTCGCCTCGAGGAGCGCACCGTGCGGGGCATCTCCTTCATTGACGACAGCTACAATGCCAATCCCGACTCGATGCACGCTGCCCTGCGCACGCTGCAGTCAGCCGAGGTGAAGGGTCGCCGCGTCGCCTTGCTCGGCTTCATGGGTGAGCTCGGCGTGCACGAAGAGCCCGAGCACCTCCGCCTCGGGGAACGTGTCGTCGAACATGGCATCGATGCCCTCATCACCGTGACGCCCCGCGCTGCCCTCATCAACGAGCGGGCTTCCGCCCTCGGGGTGAACCTGAACTTCGAGACCCACTCCGCCGCCGCCGATTTTCTCCGCGATTACCTCACCGGGGATGACCTCGTCCTCGTCAAGGGGAGCCGCTCCGCCGGGATGGAGCAGGTCATCGCCCATCTCCTCTGACCACCGCCATGTTGTATTATTTACATCTTCTCAAAGATTCGTCGGAGTTCTTCGATGTTCTGAATGTCTTCCAATACCAGACCTTTCGCGCGGCGGGGGCCTGTCTCACGGCTTTTCTCATCTCCGTGATGCTGGGAAATCGCGTCATTCTCAAGCTCACCTCGCTCAAGATCGGCCAGCCCATCCGCACGAAGGAGGAAGTCCACCTTCTCGCCGAACTCCACGGCATCAAGACCGGCACGCCCACGATGGGCGGCATTTTGATCATCGGCGCGGTCCTCGCGGCGGCGCTGCTCTGGGCGCGCATTACCAATCCCTTCATCCAGACGCTCGTCTTTGTCACAATCACGACCGGCCTGCTCGGCTTCCTCGATGACTGGCGCAAGGTGAAAAAGAAAAGCTCCGCCGGGGTCAGTGGCCGCTTCAAACTTCTCATCCAGTTCGCCGTGGCGGTGCTCGCGGTAGGGTATCTCTACGTCCTCCCCGAGACCTCCGAGTACATCCGCCAGCTCTATCTACCCTCGCTGAAGTTTCCCATCATAGGTGATATGGGCATCTTCACCCTCGTGCTGCTGCCTCTCGTCATCGTCGGGGCCTCGAACGCCGTCAATCTCACCGACGGACTCGACGGGCTCGCCTCGGGCTGCACTGTCACGACCGCTCTCGCCTATGGCATCCTCACCTACGTCGCCGGTCACCGAATCCTTGCGCAGGATTACCTCTTTGTTCCCTTCCATCCGGCCGCCGGTGAGGTCTCGATCTTCTGCGCGGCGCTCGTCGGCGCAGCCCTCGGCTTCCTCTGGTTCAACTGTCACCCGGCCCGCGTTTTCATGGGCGACACCGGCTCGCTCTCCATCGGCGGTATGCTTGGCATGATCGCGATTTGCTGCAAGCAGGAGCTCCTCCTCGTCGTGATCGGCTTCGTCTTCGTGATGGAGGCCATGTCCGTGATCCTCCAGGTCGCGAGCTTCAAACTCACCGGGAAGCGCATCTTTAAAATGTCGCCCATTCACCACCACTTCGAACTCCTCGGATGGGAGGAGAGCAAGGTGATCAACCGCTTTTGGATCATCTCCATCATCGCCGCGATGGTCGGTCTGATGACACTGAAACTTCGTTAAAAACTTCGTTACAAGCATCGTTATAATGGACTTGCAGGGAAAACGTATCGCCGTTCTCGGAGCGGGAGGCAGTGGTTATGCCGCCGCCGCCCTCGCCCTGTCGCGCGGTGCTCTCGTCGAGGCCTACGACAGCGGCAGTGCGGAGAAACTCGCGCCCGCCGCCGCGAAGTTCGCCGGGCTCGGAGTGATCCTGACATGCGGAGAAGAGGCCCTCGCGCCGGCCGGCAAATTTGATCTCACCGTGATCAGTCCCGGGATCGACACCGCCTGGCCCATCGCCGTCGCCTTTACCGCCGCCTCGACTGAACTCATCGGCGAGATCGAGTTTGCCGACCGGCTCTGTGATGTCCCCGTCATCGCCATCACCGGCACCAACGGCAAGACCACGACGACCGCTCTCATCGCCGCGATGCTCAATGCCTGCGGACTCAGGGCCGTCGCCGCCGGGAACATCGGGCTCGCCTACAGCGAAGTCGTTCTCTCCGGCGATCGCTACGACTGGATCGTGCTCGAGGTCAGCTCCTTCCAGCTCGAGACCATCGCCGACTTCGCTCCGGAGATCGCCATCTGGACGAACTTCGCGCCCGACCACATGGATCGCTACGCCACGGTGGAGGACTACTACGCGGCGAAGTATCGCCTGTTTAAAAACCTCGCGCCCTCCGCGCTGACAATTAACAGGCTCGAGTGTGATCTGGGCGTTCTCCCCGGCGAGATCGTGACCTTTTCCGCTTACTCGGATGAGGCGCATCTTACCTACGGGCAGGGGAGCATCCACGACCTTTCCACTGATCGTCATTTTCCCTTTTCCGAAGGCACTCTTCAGGGCAAGCACAATGCCGAGAACGTGATGGCTGCTCTCGCCGTGGCAGATCGTCTCGGGCTCGCCTGGGAAAAAGTCGAGTCGCCCATCAACACCTTCGAGGCTCCGCCGCATCGCTGTGAAAAGGTCGCGACGATTGGCGGCGTTCTCTATCTCAACGATTCCAAGTCCACCAATCTGCACTCCCTCGAGAGTGCCCTGATGGGGCAGGAGACTCCCGTCGTCCTCATCGTCGGCGGCAAAAACAAAGGGCTCGACTTCGCCGAACTGCGCGACGTCGCGGGACGGATCGCCCGCGTCGCCATCTGCATCGGCGAGATCGGTGGTGACATCGCCGCAGCCTGGGACGGAGCCGTGCCCTGCCACCCTGCCGCCGATGTGCCTGCCGCCGTGCGCCTCGCCGGTGAACTCGCCGACAGCGGAGACGTCGTCCTCTTTTCCCCCGGCACCTCCAGCTTCGACATGTTCAGCGGATACGAAACCCGTGGGACCGCCTTTCGCGAAGCCGTCGCAGCGCTCACCATCGCCTGACTTTCTTTCCACCAACAACCAACGACAACCATGAGCAACCAAAGAAGAAATCGGAGAACAGCAAAGGGCACCCGCAACGGGATCCTCGGCAAAGCCAGAGCCCAGATGAAACTCTCCGCCAATGTCACCGAAGAGCAGGACTGGTATCTCGATACGCCCGACGTGCGTCTCACTCGTATCTTCACCGTCGTGCTGCTCCTCCACGTCGTCGCCATCGGCGGCATCCTCGCTTTCAAAATGGTCGATAAGGCCTCCGAGACGAGCGGTATCAAGATCAGCACCGCGCGGCAGAATTTCGAATCCGCCGTGCAGGAGGCAAAAGAACTCGCTGTGGCAGTGCCCGCTGCCGCCCCGGTGGAGATCCCCGCCCGCCACGCCCCGGCCGCGCCTCTCCGTTTTGATCCGACCAAAGCCCAGTACAAAGTCCTCGCCGGTGACACTCTTCCCGAGATCGCTGCTCACCTCGGTGTGAGCCCGGCCGCGCTGAAGGAGAAAAACGCCCTCATCTCCGACAACGAACTCTACCCCGGTCGTGTCCTCGACATCCCCGGATTGGACGAGCCCGCCCCCGCTGCTCCAAAGGCAAGCGCTCCTGCAACGGCAACGGCACCCGCAACTGCCGAGGTAAAGCCCGCCGCAGCCGCCACGGCGACGCCCTCCACCTATCAGGTCAAACCCGGCGACACCGCCTGGGCCATCTCGCGCAAGTTCAACATCCCTTTTAACCGCCTCATGAGCGAGAACGGGATCAAAAGTGCCGAGGCACTCCAGATCGGCCAGCAGCTCCGCATTCCCGCAGCGAACTGAGCAGCACCGACAGTCGACAGCCCATTGGCTTCACCAAGCATTAAGCACTAAGCACTCCTCCATGCACCGCAAAAGCCTCGTCCTTCTCCTCTCGTCCGTGTCGTTTCTCATCATCGTGGGAGTCGTCATGCTCATCAGCACGTGCGTCTTCAGCGCCCATGCGGATGCGGACGACGGCTATCGCGAGGCGAAGCGTCAGGCCGTCTGGCTCGTGCTCGGGGTGGGGGTCTGCTGGTTCGCGGCGGCGACTGACTTCCGCTTTTGGAAAAGGCACGTCTGGTGGCTCTATGCGGGGGTCTGCTTCTTCCTCGCGCTCTGTTATCTCCCTGGTGTTGGCATGGAGATCAACGGCGAGCGTCGCTGGATCGGGATCGGACCGCTCCAGTTGCAGCCCTCCGAAGTCGGCAAGATCGGAGTCATCGTCTTCCTTGCCTATTGGTTCTCACGTCACCCCGATTGCGGAAAGGAGTTCCTCCGCGGATTCGCCTTCCCCCTCGGCATCATCGCTCTGCCGCTCGGACTCATTCTCTTCGAGGTCGACATCGGCACCACCAGTGTGCTCGCCGGGACCGCCGTTCTGGTTCTCTTCGTAGCCGGGAGCAACTGGAAGTACCTCACCGGTCTTGCCATGTTAGGCTTTATCACCTTCCTCGGCATGCTCAGTTATGCTCCCGACCGCATGACCCGCGTCCTGGCTTTCCTCGATCCCGAAAAATACCGTCTCGGGGCCGGGTTCCAGCAATGGATCTCGCTCATGGCGATCGGCTCGGGCGGTATGTCGGGACGCGGGATCGGTGAGGGGCGTCTCAAGATGCTCTACATGCCCTTTGCCCACACCGACTTCATCTTTCCCATGATCGGGGAGGAACTCGGTCTCATCTGCACCATCCTTGTCATCGTCGCCTTCATCACCATCGCGGTCTCGGGCTTCGTCATCGCCTTTCATTCTCCGGATCGTTTCGGCACCCTCCTCGCGATCGGCCTCGTCGGATTCATCACTCTCCAGGCCTTCGTGAACATCGGCGTGAGCATCTCCATCCTCCCTAACAAGGGGCTAACCCTGCCTTTCGTCAGCTACGGAGGTTCTTCCCTCGTCATGGCCCTGCTCGCCGTCGGCATCCTCATCAATATCTACCGCCAGGGCCGAAGTGAGCAAGAAGAAGCCCGCGACTGGGTCCGCCGGCGCAGGGTTACGCCGAGGGTTTAAGGGGGCATGAAACTTGAAACTTGAAACTTGATCGAGTGGCGGTCGGCGCAAGCAATGGTGTGGCGGGAAGTTTTGGGGAAAGAGAGAGTGGGGAAAAGTTTTCCTGAAGAGAGGGAGGCGTGGAGGAACTCGCTAGCAGCCGTGCGGGATAAGTCCGACAGGCTGCTAGTGTTCCCTCTTCGATGCCCGCACAACGTTTCACCCGGGCTCCTCCGCTCCCATCGACTGAAAACGGGTAGGGCGAGGCGTCCCCGCCGAGCCGGGTCGATTCCCCGCGTCCGTTCGCCCAATCGGCTCACCGGGACGGTTCGCCCTACCTCGTCCACCCGATTGATGGATTGTCTTTCCCCATGAATTCCATTCGTGAAAATTCGCGGCCATTCGCGCCCATTCGCGCCCATTCGCGTTTAAAAAAACAGGCGGAACTCAAACCACGAAAGTTTCCCAATAG